>NZ_JBEPCY010000004.1:98827-492901 GCF_040299965.1 Streptomyces sp. NPDC000594
AGCCTTGGCGGCGGCGGTCTTGCGGGTCCGGCGCGGCTTGACCTCGGCCACGGTCTCGGCGGCCTCGGTGCCCTCCGCGGTCTCGACCGCCTTGGCGGCGGCCGTCCTGCGGGTGCGACGCGGCTTCGCCTCGGCCTCAGCGACCTCAGCGGCCTCCGTAGCCACGATGGCCTCCGCCGCCTCGACCACCTTGGCGGCCGCGGTCCTGCGGGTGCGACGGGGCTTGGTCACGGCCTCGGCCACGACCTCGGCCACGGCCTCCGGCGTCTCCACGGCGGCGGGCGCGGGGGCCTCCACCGTCTCGACGGCCTTGACCGCACGCGTACGGCGACGGCGCGGCGCCTTCTCCTCCGCGACGGTCTCCGGCGCGGACTGCTGCGGCAGCGTCTCCGCCGCCGGGCGGGTCATGGTCTCCACGACCGTCTCCGCCGGGGCCGAGGACTGCGCCACGACCGGGGCCGTGGCGCCCGGGATGCCGGGGGCACCCGCGCGGGTACGGCGACGGCGCCGGGGCGTACGCGTCCCGGTCTCCTCCGCGGCCGGTGCCGAGGGCGCCGTGGCGTCGAGGGAACCCCGGGCCTCCGGAGCCGCCGACGGTGCCGCGCTGCCGCCACCACGGGTGCGGCGGCGCTGACGCGGGGTGCGCGGCGTCGCCGGACGCTCCTCGCGGGTCTCACGGGTCTCACGGGTCTCGCGTGCCTCACGCGGTCCGCCGCGACGACCCCGGCCCCCGGTCTCGCCCAGGTCCTCCAGCTCCTCGGCCGCGAGGCCCGCCCGGGTGCGCTCGGCACGCGGCAGGACACCCTTCGTGCCCGCCGGGATGCTCAGCTCCTCGAAGAGGTGCGGCGAGGTGGAGTACGTCTCGACGGGGTCGGGGAACTTGAGGTCCAGCGCCTTGTTGATCAGCTGCCAGCGGGGGATGTCGTCCCAGTCCACCAGCGTGACCGCGGTGCCGGAGGCCCCGGCGCGGCCGGTACGGCCGACCCGGTGGAGATAGGTCTTCTCGTCCTCGGGCGACTGGTAGTTGATGACGTGGGTGACACCCTCGACATCGATACCGCGCGCGGCGACATCGGTGCAGACCAGCACGTCGACCTTGCCGTTGCGGAAGGCGCGCAGCGCCTGCTCGCGGGCGCCCTGCCCCAGGTCGCCGTGGACCGCGCCCGAGGCGAAGCCCCGGCGCGCGAGCTGGTCGGCGATGTCCGCCGCGGTCCGCTTGGTGCGGCAGAAGATCATCGCCAGCCCCCGGCCATCGGCCTGGAGGATCCGGGCGACCATCTCCGGCTTGTCCATGGAGTGGGCGCGGTAGACCCGCTGGGTGATGTTGGCGACCGTCGCACCCTCGTCGTCCGGCGCGGTGGCGCGGATGTGGGTGGGCTGCGTCATGTAGCGGCGGGCGAGGCCGATGACCGCGCCCGGCATCGTCGCCGAGAAGAGCATCGTCTGCCGCTTGGCGGGCAGCAGCTGGATGATCTTCTCGACATCGGGGAGGAAGCCGAGGTCGAGCATCTCGTCGGCCTCGTCGAGGACCAGTGCCCGCACCTGCGACAGGTCGAGCTTCTTCTGGCCCGCGAGGTCGAGCAGCCGGCCCGGGGTGCCGACGATCACGTCGACGCCCTTGCGGAGCGCCTCCACCTGGGGCTCGTACGCCCGGCCGCCGTAGATCGCCAGGACCCGCACATTGCGGACCTTTCCGGCGGTCAGCAGATCATTGGTGACCTGGGTGCACAGCTCACGGGTGGGGACGACCACCAGCGCCTGGGGAGCCTCGGAGAGCTGGTCGGGACGGGCCCGGCCGGCCTCGACGTCCGCGGGGACGGTGACGCGCTCCAGCAGCGGCAGACCAAAACCGAGGGTCTTGCCGGTGCCCGTCTTGGCCTGGCCGATCACATCGGTGCCGGAGAGCGCGACGGGAAGCGTCATCTCCTGAATGGGGAACGGGGACAGAATGCCGACGGCTTCCAGAGCCTCGGCGGTCTCGGGGAGGATTCCGAGATCCCGGAAAGTCATGTGCTGCGTAGTCAGGGTGTTGCCTCTTCTGTGAGACGCGGCGCGAGGCGAACGAGATGGGGGTCCTGTCGCGCCCGGGTAACGGGCCGGCCGTGGGTGGCCGGATGGCGCGGGACCTCTGCCGTCGCTCAAGCCGTCGTACCGCTGAGGGGGCCCCTCATCCGCGGTCGTGCGCGCGAAGTGGCGCACGGACCGCTCGGAGGGCGGTCGGTTCGGAGCCGATCGTGTCACCGACCGGGCATCCTCAAGGGGTCGAAGGAAAAAAAATCCCTCGGTCAAACACTGCGACGCCCACCGAGAATCAAAAAACGCTCAGCGGGCGCATTACCACTGTACCCCGGATTCGCGCATGTGTGTTGGGCGATTTCCTGGGAAGCGGGACGGCGGACCCGCCCGGGAGAGCCCCTGGCCGGGTTGACCAGGCCATTGCCGCGGGGGGTCGGCGGGCTATTGTGCGCTTCATGGAGACGCCTGACAACGCCGCCGGCCCCACCGGGCCCGGCAGGAGCACCGCACCCGCCGTACCCACCGGGATCGCCGCCCAGGACTGGGAGACCGCTTCGGCCGAGCCGCACTACCGCGCCGCGGTGGTGGATCTTCTGGGCGCGCTCGCCTATGGCGAGCTGGCCGCCTTCGAGCGGCTCGCCGACGACGCCAAGCTCGCTCCGACCCTCGGTGACAAGGCGGAGCTGGCGAAGATGGCCACCGCGGAGTTCCACCACTTCGAGCGGTTGCGGGACCGGCTCACCGCGATCGACGCCGACCCGACCGCGGCCATGGCGCCCTTCGCCCGCGCGCTGGACGACTTCCACCGCCAGACCGCGCCGTCGGACTGGCTGGAGGGCCTGGTCAAGGCCTATGTCGGCGATTCGATCGCCAGCGACTTCTACCGGGAGGTCGCCGCCCGTCTGGACTCCGACACCCGCGCCCTGGTGCTGGCGGTGCTGGACGACACCGGCCACGGCAATTTCGCGGTCGAGAAGGTCCATGCCGCCATCGAGGCCGACCCCCGGGTGGGCGGACGGCTCGCGCTGTGGGCGCGCAGGCTGATGGGGGAGGCCCTCTCCCAGGCCCAGCGGGTCGTGGCGGAGCGTGACGCCCTCTCGACCATGCTGGTCGGCGGGGTGGCGGACGGTTTCGACCTCGCCGAGGTCGGCCAGATGTTCAACCGGATCACCAAGGCGCACACCCAGCGGATGGCCGCCCTGGGCCTCGCGGCCTGATCCCACTCCCCCGTACCCGCCCGTCGTGGTCCGCGGTGGCCTCCCGGCCGCCCCGGGCCCCGGCTCCCCGCACACCCGCGTGGCTCCCGGCGGACGGCTCAGTGGGGGAGGACCCCGCGCAGCCGGCGCGCCGGTGGCCGCAGCAGCAGGGAGAGCAGTACCCCGCCGAAGAGCGTCGCCCCCGTCAGCGAGCCCAGGACATGCCCCGGGCCGAGGGAGGCACCGGCCACCCAGGTACCGAAGAGCGCGCCCAGCGGGCCGGTGAGATAGACCAGGGGGCGGGCCGGCAGCCTGGCGGCGAGCCGGCGGTCGGCGGCCCAGGCCAGGGCGAGGCCCAGCAGAACCGGAGCGAGCACTGAGAACAGCACGGCTGATCACCTCGCGGACACGGGAGAGGGTGGGGTCGTCACAGCCCGTACTACCCGGTAGCTACGGAGCGCAACCCTCTGGGGCGGTGAACACCGGAGGAACTCCGGGCCCCGGCCTTGGGGAACTCCGGCCCCGGCCCCGGGCACACCGGAGGAACTCCGGGCCCGGCCCCGGGCACAGAAGAACGGCCGGGGCCGGACGGAAGTGATCCGTCCGGCCCCGGCCGTGCTGCCGCCCCGGGGGCGGCGCTCCAGCGCCGTTACAGCGCGCCGAAGCCCACCCGCCGCGTGGCGGGCTCACCGATCTCGATGTAGGCGATCCGGTCCGCCGGGACCAGGACCTTGCGGCCCTTCTCGTCCGTGAGGCTGAGGAGCGGCGTCTTGCCGGCCAGCGCCTCGCCCACGACGCGCTCGACTTCCTCGGCGGACTCCCCGCTCTCCAGAACGATCTCCCGAGGCGTGTGCAGCACCCCGATCTTGACCTCCACGGCTATGTCCCTCCGAACGGTCGGTGCGTTGCGCGGTCGGCCGCGCCGTTTACCCCGCACACACTAGTCGGGCGGACGGTACGGAAAGCCGCCCAGGGGAACGCCAGGAGCGAACACGCCCCCGCGACCGGGCACGACCGCCCGCCCCGGCGGCCCGCCGGGGCCGGTGCGCGGCCCGGATCCGAGGTCAGGGCTGGTTGTCGGGGTGCAGGTCGACGCCGTGCAGCGGAAAGCCGGCGATGCCGCGCCACGCCAGGGAGGTCAGCAGGTGCACCGCCGTGTCCCGGGGGATCGCGGAGCCGCTGGAGAGCCAGTACCGGGCCACCACCTGGGACACCCCGCCCAGCCCCACGGCGAGCAGCATGGACTCCTCCTTGGAGAGCCCGGTGTCCTCGGCGATCACCTCCGAGATCGCCTCCGCGCACTGGAGGGAGACCCGGTCGACCCGCTCGCGCACCGCGGGCTCATTGGTGAGATCGGACTCGAAGACCAGCCGGAAGGCCCCGCCCTCGTCCTCCACATAGGCGAAGTAGGCGTCCATGGTGGCCGCCACCCGCTGCTTGTTGTCCGTGGTGGACGCCAGCGCGGTGCGCACCCCCTGGAGCAGTGCCTCGCAGTGCTGGTCGAGCAGGGCCAGATACAGCTCCAGCTTGCCCGGGAAGTGCTGGTAGAGGACCGGCTTGCTGACTCCGGCGCGCTCGGCGATGTCATCCATCGCCGCCGCGTGGTAGCCCTGTGCCACAAAGACCTCCTGGGCGGCGCCCAGGAGCTGGTTCCTACGGGCTCGGCGCGGCAGACGCGTGCCCCGCGGGCGCGCTGCCTCTGTCTGCTCGATGGCTGTCACGCCGCCTCCCAAATTTCGTTCCGTGCGCGCTGTGCGCCGCGCCCGCCATCGTACTTTTGGGTAACCCTGGCGTGCGCGCCGCCGACGCAGAATTTCACGGATCGGACACCCGCGATAACTCCCTATTCGGGGGCAAAGAGGGGCAGGTCACCGATAGTCGTCCTCATCCAGACCGACGATACGTGCCTGTTCCAGAGCGTCCGCCTCGTTCGCGGTGTCCGAATCGATATGTGCCGGAGGACCGTCGTCCTGCGGCGTCACCTCGGTGCGCTGCTCGACGGCGTCGGCCTCGGGCACCTCCTCGTCCGGCGCCCCGGCCGCCGGCCGTGCCGCCGTGCCGTTCCGGTCGCCCGCCGCGTTCGCCCTGTTCTCTCCGTCGTTCTCGCCGCCGTTCTCTCCGTTCCGCGCGTTCGGTGTGTTCTGCGTGGTCCGATCGAACTCCTCGAAGGTATCCGGATCGCTGGGATCGACAGCCATACGGCACCGCTTTCCCTGAAGCGTCGGGTCTCATCCCTTCCACCGCCCGTCCCGGCCGGTGAATCCTGTCAGCGGCCCGGGAATGCGGCCTTACTGTCGAGCGTAGAAGCTGATGAACCAGGGCGCTATGCGATGTGTGACGCCGAACACACGATTCGCGGTGTGATGGTCTCGTAACATTGCGGCCATGTCGTCGACCGAGCGAGACACGGGCGCCGCCGTCGCCGCGACGGCCGCCGAGCGGGCCATCGGATCGGCCGCCGAGCCGGCCGCTGAATCGGCCACCGCGCGGGTCGCGGAGGGGGAGGAGCTGCGCTCCGTGACGCTCCCCACGCTTCCCGGGGTGACGCTCACCGTGCGTTCCCGGCCGCCCAGGCGCCCGGGGCTGCCGCCCGCCCTCTATGTGCACGGCCTCGGCGGCTCCTCCCGGAACTGGTCCCAGCTGATGCCGCTCCTCGCCGACCGGGTCGACGGCCGCGCCGTCGACCTGCCCGGTTTCGGGGCCTCCCCGCCGCCCGCCGACGGCAACTACTCGATCACCGCCCACGCCCGTGCGGTGATCCGTCTGCTCGACACCGCCGGCGACGGCCCCGTGCATCTGCTCGGGAACTCGCTGGGCGGAGCGGTCGCCACCCGGGTCGCCGCCGTCCGCCCGGATCTGGTGCGCACCCTCACCCTGGTCTCGCCCGCCCTGCCCGAGCTGCGGGTGCAGCGCAGCGCCGTACCCACCGGGCTGCTGGGGGTGCCCGGGGTGGCCCGGCTCTTCGGCCGGATGACCCGTGACTGGACACCCGAGCGGCGGGCCCACGCGGTCATAGCCCTGATCTACGGGGACCCCACCCGGGTCTCCGAGGAAGGGCTGCGCGCGGCGATCGAGGAGATGGAGCGCCGCAGCCGACTCCCGTATTTCTGGGAGGCGATGGGCCGTTCGGCGCGGGGTATCGTCGACGCGTACACGCTGGGGGGACAGCACAATCTGTGGCGGCAGGCCGAGCGGGTGCTCGCGCCCACGCTGCTGGTGTACGGGGGGCGTGACCGGCTGGTCTCGTACCGCATGGCGAGCCGCGCCGCCGTGGCCTTCCGGGACTCCCGGCTGGTGACGCTGCCGGACGCGGGGCATGTGGCGATGATGGAGTATCCCGAAGCGGTCGCGCGGGCCGTCCGCGAACTGCTCGACGACACCGCTAGGAGCTGATCGGAGCCCGTGGGACGACACAGCCGTAAAGGCCCCGCCCGCCGGGGCGCGGAGACGGACTCCGGCGCCGCGCTCCCGCCGGGCGATCCCGGATACCCGGGGGACAGCGGGTATCCAGGGGACAGCGGGTACCAGGGTGACGGTGGCCACCGGGGGTACGAGGCGCCGCAGACGCACCCCGTACACCCTGATCACCCCGTACACCCCGGACACCCCGCGCATCGGGACACTCAGACGCAGGGCGGGCACGGCGGGTACGGGTCGACGGGACCGGACACGGCCCCCGCGCGCGGCGGCCACCCCGAGCAGGACGAGACCGGCGGCAGGGCCGCGCGGCGGCACCAGGCGCGGGGCGCGGCGGCCCGGATACCCGGCCCGCGCCGGGAGTTCGTGGAGGCGTTCGACGCCGCCCCCGCCACCCCCACCGCCCGCTTCGACACCGCCCCCGCCACCCGGCCCGGCCCGGCCGGTCCCGCCGGCCGGCCCGATCCGTCCGTCCCGTCCGGTCCCGCCGGTTCCGGGGGCGTACCGCCGTCGCCGGGCTCCGGGCCCTCGGTCCCCGGCCCGCGCGACGGGGGCGGCGGCGCGAGCCGGGTCCGCTCCGGCGGCAAGGGCCGCACCGTCACCGGGCTCGCCGCCGCCGCCGTGACCGCCGTGCTCGCCGTCGTGGTCTCCGGGCAGGTCGCCGAGGAGCGCGACCGGGGCGCCGGTACCTCCACCACCGGTGAGGACCGCCCCGAGCGGGACACCCCGGTGGAGCCCGCGCAGTCCAAGCGGGCCCCCGTGGCCGCCGGTGATTCGGCGCCGCCCCCCACCTACGGGGAGCTGATGGACCGGCAGTACCCCATCGACCGGGAGCTGACCGCCGACGGGGAATTCGAGGCGGTCGCCGGATTCGACCGGGCCCCGGGAAAGGGCCGCACGATCCGTTATCGGGTGGATGTGGAAAAGGGCCTCGGACTCGATGGCATCCTTTTCGCCAAAGCCGTTCAGCGCACCCTCAACGACGAGCGCAGCTGGGCCCACAAGGGCGCCATGACCTTCGAGCGGATCTCCTCGGGTCAGGCGGCGTTCGTGGTGACGCTCGCCAGTCCGGGAACCACCGATGTGTGGTGCGAGAAATCCGGTCTGGACACCTCCATCTACAAGGTCAGTTGTGATTCCGCGGCCACCGACCGGGTGATGATCAATGCCTTCCGCTGGGCGCGCGGCTCGGAGACCTATGGTCCGAAGGCGATGCACGCCTACCGTCAGATGCTCATCAACCACGAGGTCGGGCATCGGCTCGGGCACGGCCATGTGAACTGCGCCACCGAGGGGGCGCTCGCCCCGGTGATGCAGCAGCAGACGAAATGGCTGAAGATCAATGGCATCAAGTGCCGCCCCAACCCCTGGCCGTATCCCGGGAGTTGACCGTCCGGGGGCGCTCGCCCGCCCCCCTTTCCCGGTATCCGGTTCCAGCCGGATTCCGGGACGGCCGTCTCACGATCCGATCCGATGGCTTTGACATCGGTGCAGGGGTCGGCCATATTTCTCGGCATGTCGCACCGCCCTTCCGCCGCCCTCCGCGCCGCCTATGAGCTGGCGCTGATCGGCGTGACCGGGCACAGTGTGGCCGACATTCACTGTCGCTGACGTCCGCCCGAGCGCGTGTCGTCCGTCCCCGAGCGGGACATCTTCTCCCTGACCGCGTCCGGCGCCCCTGCCCGCAGGCGCGGCTCCTTCCCGTGGTGATCTCCTCCGGCGTACGGCCGGTCCCCGGGCCGATCCTCTGATCCGGTACTTCGATCCGGTAGTCCGATCGACCCTTCGACCGGCCCCGATCGACCCTTCGACCGGCCCCGACCGGCCCTGACCGGCCCCGGCCGGTCCTTCGACGGGTACGGACATCGACCGGTATCGAGCGGAATCCGCTGCCGCCCGCGTGCGGACATCTCATCTCCTCAGCGTATTTCCCCTTGTTCTTTCACCGTGTTCATCGGTATGTGGAGAGGTCTTTCTTTCATGCGTCGACGGTCCGTCATATCCCGCCGCGTGGCGGCGGCAGCCATCAGCGTCGTCCTGGTCTCCGGCGCCGCCGCCTGCGCCGGACCGCAGGACGCCGAACCCCGTGGCGACTCCGGCGACCAGGGCAAGCCCCGCAAGGGCGGCACCCTCACCGTGCTCAACGCCGCCCCCCAGACCGACTTCGACCCCGCCCGGCTCTACACCTCCGGCGGCGGCAACGTCCCCTCCCTGGTCTTCCGCACCCTCACCACCCGCGACCGCGAGGACGGCGCCGCCGGCACCAAGGTCGTCCCCGACCTCGCCACCGACACCGGCCGCCCCAACGCCGACGCCACCGAGTGGACGTTCACCCTGAAGGAGGGGGTGAAGTACGAGGACGGCACCCCCATCACCTCGGCGGACATCAAGTACGGCGTGGAGCGCTCCTTCGCCGCCGAACTCTCCGGCGGCGCCCCCTATCTGCGGGACTGGCTCATCGGCGGCAGCACCTACGAGGGCCCCTTCACCCGTAAGGGCAAGAAGGGTCTCGACTCCATCGTCACCCCCGACGACCGCACCATCGTCTTCAAGCTGCGCAAGCCGGAGGGCGAGTTCCCCTATCTCGCCACCCAGACGCAGTTCACCCCCGTACCGCGCGCCAAGGACACCGGCACCCGGTACGAGGAGCGCCCGGTCTCCTCCGGCCCGTACCGGGTCGTCCGCAACGAGAGCGACGGCGAGCGGCTGCTCCTGGAGCGCAACCCGCACTGGTCCGCGAAGACCGACCCGGAGCGCAAGGCGTACCCCGACACCATCGACGTCCGCTCCGGACTCGACGCCGCCGTCATCAACCAGCGGCTCGCCACCGGCACCGGGGCGGACGCCGCCGCCGTCACCACCGACACCAACCTCGGCCCCGCCGAGCTGGCCCGCGTCGGCGACGACAAGGAGCTGGCCTCCCGCGTCGGCACCGGCCGCTTCGGCTACATCAACTACCTCGCCTTCAACCCGAAGGTGAAGCCCTTCGACAACGCCAAGGTGCGCCAGGCGATCTCGTACGCCATCAACCGCACCAGCGTCATCAACGCGGCGGGCGGCTCCGCGCTCGCCGAGCCCGCCACCACCTTCCTCCCCGAGAAGAAGGCGTTCGGCCACCGGCCCTACGACCACTTCCCGGCCGGGGCCACCGGCGACCCGGCGAAGGCGCGGCAGCTGCTCAAGGAGGCGGGCCGGGAGAAGCTCACCATCACCCTGACCCACTCCACCGAGCAGAACCGCCAGACCAGCCCCGAGGTCGCCACCGCCGTCCAGGAGGCCCTCAAGAAGGCCGGGATCACCGTCAAGCTCCAGGGTCTGGAGAGCAACGCCTTCAACGAGGCCCGCTGGGACGCCAAGAAGACCCCCGGCTTCTTCCTCTCCCGCTGGGGCGCCGACTGGCCCTCCGGCGCCCCCTTCCTGGCGCCGATCTTCGACGGCCGGCAGATCGTGAAGGACGGCTCCAACTACAACCACGCCCAGCTGAACGACCCGGCGGTCAACAAGGAGATCGACGAGATCAACAAGCTGACCGACCTCGACGCCGCCGCCCGGCGCTGGGGCGCCCTGGACGAGCGGATCGGCCGACTGGCCCTGGATGTGCCGCTCTTCCACCCGGTCTACAAGCGGCTGTACGGCAAGGACGTCAAGAACATCGTGATCAGCGACTGGACCGGTGTCCTCGACATCTCGCAGGTCGCCGTCAAGTGAGCGGCGCCGACCCCGTAGCGGGACACCCGGGCGGGGGCGCGCACACGCCCCCGCCCGGGGCCCCGGCCCGGTACGGAACCCTCCGCAGGGTCGCCACCGGCCTCGCCCGCCGCCCCGCCGCGCTGATCTCGGCGGGGGTCCTCGCCCTGCTGATCCTGCTCGCCGTGGCCGCCCCCCTGATCACCGCGGTGACCGGGCAGGACCCGTACACGTACCACGACGACCTGGTCGACTCCGCGCGCGGCGGCGTTCCGGTCGGCCCCTTCGGCGGGGTCGGCGCGGACCACTGGCTGGGGGTGGAGCCCGGTACCGGACGGGATCTCCTCGCCCGGCTCCTCCACGGCGCCCGGATCTCCCTGCTGGTGGCCGTCGGCGCCACCGCGGTGCAGATCTCCCTGGGGGTCGCCGTCGGCCTCGCCGCCGGACTGGGCGGCCGGTTCCTCGACTCCCTGCTCAGCCGGGTGGGCGATGTGCTGGTCGCGCTGCCGATGCTGGTGGTCGGGATCGCCCTCACCGCCGTCGTCCCCGCCGACTTCCCCCGCCCGCTGCTGCTGATCCTGCTGATCGGCGCGCTGGGCTGGGGCGGCACGGCCAGGATCGTCCGGGCGCAGACCCTCACCCTGAAGCGGCTGGACCATGTCGCCGCCGCCCGGCTGAGCGGCCATGGGCCCGTCCGGGTCGCCCGCCGCGAACTCCTGCCCGCGCTGGGCGCACCCGTGATCACCTATGCGGCGGTGCTGCTGCCCGCCAATATCGTGGTCGAGGCGTCGCTCTCCTTCCTCGGTGTCGGGGTGACCCCGCCGACCCCCTCCTGGGGGCAGATGCTGTCGAGCGCGCAGACCTGGTTCCGGGCGGATCCGATGTATGTCCTGCTCCCGGCGGGGCTCCTCTTCGTCACGGTGCTGGCGTTCACCGTCCTCGGCGACGCCGTGCGCACCGCGCTCGACCCCCGGGAGGCGAGCCGGCTCGGCGTCGGCACCCGGCGGGAGCGGCGGACCGGGCGCCGGGGCATCCGCTCCCGTACCTCCGGTCCCGGTGCGGCCCCCGAGGCTCCCGAGGCACCGGTGGCACCCGAGGCCCCCCTGGCCCCTGCGGCCCCCGCTGAGCCCCGCGAACCCCGCGAGAAGGCCCTGTCATGACCCTCTTCCTGCTCCGAAGGACCGGCGGCGCCCTGCTCGTCCTGCTGACCCTCTCGGTCCTCGTCTACGGCCTCTTCTATCTGGCCCCCGGCGACCCCGCCCGGCTCGCCTGCGGCGAACGCTGCTCCCCGCAGCAGATCGCCCAGGTCCGGGAGACCCTCGGACTCGACCGTTCGGTGGTCACCCAGTACCTCCACTTCCTCCAGGGCATCGTCACCGGACGGGACTACAGCACCGGCACCTCCGTACGCCACTGCTCGGCACCCTGCCTCGGCCTCTCGTACCAGAGCGACCAGGAGGTCACCCGGCTGATCCTGGAACGGCTGCCGGCCACCGCCTCGCTCGCCCTCGGCGCCCTGGTGATCTGGCTGGTCGCCGGGGTGGGCATCGGGCTCCTCTCCGCGCTGCGCCGGGGCGGGATCACCGAGCGCGCGCTGACCGTGCTCACCCTCGCGGCGACCGGAATGCCCGTCTTCATCCTGGGGCTGCTGCTGCTCATGGCCGTCTGCGCCTATCTGCGCTGGCTGCCCTTCCCCAGCTATGTGCCCTTCACCGTGAGCCCCGAGCAATGGGCGTGGAATCTGCTGCTCCCCTGGGTGACGCTCGGTCTCTTCGAGTCCGCGAAGTACGCCCGGCTCACCCGGGGTTCCACCCTGGAGACCCTGGCCGAGGACCATATCCGGACCTTCCGCGCGTATGGCGTCGGCGAACGGGCGATCGTCACCCGGCACGCGCTGCGCGGTGCGGTACCGCCCGTGATCGCGCTCAGCGCGCTCGACGTGGGCACGATGTTCGGCGGCGCGGTGCTCACCGAGTCGCTGTTCGGCATCCCCGGTCTCGGCAAGACGCTGATCGACGGGGTGAAGGTGATCGACCTTCCGGTGGTGGTGGGTGTGGTGCTGGTGATCGGTACGGCGGTGGTCCTGGCGAACCTCCTCGCGGATCTGCTCTACGCCGCCGCCGACCGAAGGGTGGTGCTGTCATGACGACCGATGGCCTGATCCGGCCCACGACACCGGAGACGCCGGAGCACCCACCGGAGGTACCGGAGCACCCACCGGAGGTACGGGAGTCCTCGCCGGAGGTACGGGAGCGGGATCGGGCGCTCGTCCGGGTCCGGGATCTCGTCGTGGAGTTCCCGGGCGCGGACGGTACGGGGGTCCGCGCGGTCGACGGGCTGTCGTTCACCCTTCCGCCGGGCGGCGCGCTCGCCCTGGTGGGGGAGTCCGGCAGCGGCAAGAGTACGGTCGCGGGCGCGCTCCTCGGCCTCCACCGGGGCACCGGCGCCCGGATCTCGGGCACGGTACGCGTCGACGGTACGGATCCGGCCACGGCGGGCCCCCGGGAACTGCGCGCCCTGCGCGGCGGGGTGGCGGCCATGGTCTTCCAGGACCCGCTCTCCGCGCTGGACCCCTACTACCCGGTGGGCGGCCAGATCGCCGAGGTGTACCGGGTGCACACCCGGGCCTCGCGGCGGGCCGCGCGGGCCCGCGCCGTCGAGGTGCTCGAACGGGTCGGCATCCCGGACGCGGCCCGCCGGGCACGCTCCCGGCCGCATGAGTTCAGCGGGGGGATGCGCCAGCGGGTGCTCATCGCGATGGCCCTCGCCTGCGCGCCCCGGCTGCTGGTCGCGGACGAGCCGACGACCGCGCTCGATGTGACCGTCCAGGCGCAGATCCTCGATCTCCTGCACGAGCTGCGGGAGGAGACCGGGACGGGGCTGCTGCTGGTCACCCACGATGTGGCGGTGGCGGCGCAGAGCGTGGACGAGGTGCTGGTGATGAGGGACGGCCGGGGCGTCGAGCACGGGCCGGTCGAACGGGTGCTGACGGAGCCGGGGGCGGAGTACACCCGCGCGCTGCTGGCGGCGGTGCCGAGACTGGACCCGGCCCCCGGGCCCGCGCCGGCCCCCGGGCCCGCGCCGGTGCCAGCACCCGTGCCGGTACCTGTGCCCGCGTCGGTGCCCGTACCCGTACCCGTACCCGTATCCGTATCCGTATCCGGGCCGGGTCCCGTGCCCCCCGAGGACGCCACGGGTGCCCCCCTGCTCACCGTCACCGGTCTGCGCAAGGAGTTCGGCCGGGGCCGGGGCCGGACCGTCGCCCTCGACGGGGTCGACCTCACCCTCACCGCCGGGGAGACCCTCGGCGTCGTCGGCGAGAGCGGCAGCGGGAAGACCACCCTCGGCCGCCTTCTGGTCCGCCTCACCGAACCCACCGCCGGACGGATCGAGTACGCCGGACGGGAGATCGGCGCGCTCCCCGAACGGGCGCTGCGGCCCTTCCGCCGGGAACTCCAGATGGTCTTCCAGGACCCGGTGGCCTCGCTCAACCCCCGCCGCTCCATCGGCGAGTCCATCGCCGACCCGCTCCGGGCGGCCGGACACCGCGACGAACGGGAGATCAGACGGCGGGTCGGAACGGCCCTGGAGCGGGTCGGACTCGACCCCGGCCGGTACGGCAGCCATCCGCACGAGTTCAGCGGCGGCCAGCGCCAGCGCGTCGGCATCGCCCGCGCGCTGGTCGCCGAGCCGAGGATCGTCGTCTGCGACGAACCCGTCTCCGCGCTCGATGTCACCACCCAGGCGCAGATCGTGGAACTCCTCCGGGAACTGCGCCGGGACCTCGGTCTGACCCTGGTCTTCATCGCCCATGACCTGGCCGTGGTCCGGCAGATCAGCGACCGGGTCGCCGTGATGCACCAGGGCCGGATCGTGGAGGAGGGCCCGGTGGACCAGGTGTACGGCGCGCCCCGCGACCCGTACACCCGGTCGCTGCTCGCCGCCGTGCCCAGCCCGGACCCCCGGGCCGCCCGCGCCCGGCGCGCACGCCGGGCGGATCCGGCCGCAGCCTGATCCGGCCGCCGTCCGATCCGTACAAGCGGGCCGGCGGTACCGCCCGTTCGGGTAACGCTGTGTCCCTTTAGCCGGACAGAACGCTACCCCGGGTCGAAAGTCACGAGCATTCACCCCTTCCGGTGGCGCGACGGACAACCGTCCATCGCGCCACCGCCGTACCGGCTTACGGTCTTTGCGCCGCGGGTCACACGGGACAACGGCGGCCTCCCCAGTGGGGGATCGGACGATCGGGGGTGTACTCGGTGCGGATCGGACCACTCACGTTCAGTGACGTCTCGACTGCGGGGCGTTCCGGCCCGTATCGCGCGATCCCTTGTGAGCGGCTTGTGCGCGGGCTCGCGCCGTACAGCTCCGGGCTCCTCGCACCCGCCCCTCTCGCCCCTCCCGCCCGGCCCGCCACCGGCACCACCGGCGCGCTCCCCCCGGCCGCCCGCCCTCCCGGCGCGGAGCGGAGGCCGGAGCGCAAGGGGCGCACGCCCCACCCGCCCACGCCCCACCCGGACACCCCCGGGCCCGACGGTCCCCGCGTGGGCGTGCCCCGTACAGGCGTGCCGGGTCCCCGCATGCCCCGCGCCGAAGCACCCGGATCCGCCGTCTCCCGCGTGGAGGTGCCCCGTGTCTCCCGCGGTCTCGCGCGTGGAGGTGTCCCGTCCGGGCGGCCAAACGCTTCTGCGGGGTGCGGGCGCCCCTATGACACCCCGACGCATGCCCCACCGGCGCATGCCGCCGACCGACCAGACGCCCGGCTCCGCCCCCGCCCCCACGGGGCGGATCCCGGCACCCGGAGACCACGGCAGCCACAACGATTCCACGGAGGAGACGACCTGATGACCCACCCGACCCGGGCCACCGCGCCCCGCGACCGAGGGACCGCGCGATGAGGGTGCTGCTGCTCGGAGCCAATGGCTTCCTGGGGCGATTCGTCGCCGACCGGCTCCTCGCCGACCCGGCGGTCCATCTCACCGCCCTCGGCCGCGGCGACGACGCCGATGTCCGTTTCGACCTCGCCGGAGGCAGCCCCGGAGCGCTCACCCGCTTCCTCAGCGCCGTTCACCCCGGTGTGGTCATCAACTGCGCCGGGGCCACCCGGGGCGGCGCCCGCGAACTGACCCGGCACAACACCGTCGCCGTCGCCACCGTCTGCGAGGCCCTGCGCCGCAGCGGCTGCGGCGCCCGGCTGGTGCAGGTCGGCTGCTCCTCCGAGTACGGGCCCTCCCAGCAGGGCTCCTCCACGGCCGAGGACGCCGTCCCCCGGCCCGGCGGCCCCTACGGCGTCAGCAAGCTCGCCGCCACCGAACTCGTCCTGGGCTCCGGCCTCGACGCCGTCGTCCTGCGGGTCTTCTCCCCGGTCGGCCCCGGCACCCCCGCCGGATCCCCGCTGGGGCGGCTCGCCGAGGCCATGCGCCGCGCCATGCAGTCCGGCGACGGCGAGCTGAAACTCAGCGGCCTCGGCGTCCAGCGCGACTTCGTGGACGTCCGCGATGTCGCCCGCGCCGTGCACGCCGCCTCGCTCTCCGCCGCCCAGGGCGTGGTCAACATCGGTACGGGACGCGCGGTCCGGCTCCGGGACGCCGCCGCCACCCTCGCCCGGGTGGCCGGATACGCGGGGGCCCTCCATGAGCTGGACACCCCGCCGGGCCGCGCCGTCGTGCACGGCATCGGGGCGCAGCGCTCCGAGTCCATGCTCGACCATCTCGCGGCGACCCCGGTGCCCTACCCCGACGGCTGCGGCAGCTGGCAGCAGGCCGATGTCCGCACCGCCCGCGACCGGTTGGGCTGGCGGCCCCGGATCAATCTGGAGGAGTCCCTCGCGGATATCTGGATGGAGGCGGCATGCCGCATCTGACCGCCGCCGGCGCCGCGCTCTCCGCGACCGGCGCCGAGCGTCTCGGCTTCGGGATCCCCGGCTACGCCCACCCCCTGCTGGCCCCGGTGGAATGGGCCGAACTCGCCCGGCCCGGCACCCCGCTCCACTGGGTGGTGCTCACCGTCTCCGGCGGTCCCGGCGGTCCCGGCGACCGCCCGGACCCGCACTGTCTCGCCGCGGTCGGACGGCTCAACAATGCCGGTGTCCGCGTCCTCGGCCATCTCGATCTGGCCGGGGGCGCCCGCCCCTTCGCCGAGCTGGTGGTGGAGGCCCGGCGCTACGCCCAGTGGTACCGGGTCGGCGGCTTTCTGCTGGACCGCTGCCCCGTCGACCGCCCCCGGCTGGCGGGGGTCCGGCGGACGGTGGCGACCCTCAAGGAGGTGGTCGAGGGCGGCCATGTGGTCCTCGGCCAGGGCACCCATCCCTGGCCGGGGTATGCCGAGGCCGCCGACCAGCTGGTGACGTTCTCCGGGCCGTGGACGGACTACCGCTGGTCGCAGGCGCCCGAGTGGACCGCCGACCATCCCCCGGAGCGGTTCGCCCACTTCGTCCACGGGGTGCCGCGCAAGAGGCTGGAGGAGGCCACCCGGATCGCCCGCTGGCAGGGCGCCGGGACCATCTTCTTCACCGACCGCGCGGGCCGGCTCGACCGGGGCGGCCGACCGGCCCGGTCCGGCCGGGCCCGTACCGCCGTCCAGGATCCGGACAGATGCCCGGACAGCTGCCCCGACCAGGACAGCTGTCCGGACCCGGACAGGCGCCTGAACCAGGATGGAAAGTGGCAAAGAGTCCAGATCGGGGCCTATGAGACGCTGCCCGGCTACTGGGACGAAATCGTCTCGCGGATCGGACCAGGTGTCTCGGAATGAGGGGACGCGTGGCAGTGTTACCAGGGAACAACCGTACTGATTTATCGACGCTACGGAGTCCCCGTGTCGCTGCCACCCCTGGTCGAGCCAGCAGATGAGCTGACCGTTGACGAGGTCCGCCGGTACTCCCGCCACCTGATCATCCCGGATGTCGGGATGGGCGGACAGAAGCGGCTCAAGAACGCCAAGGTGCTCTGTGTGGGGGCCGGCGGCCTCGGCTCCCCGGCCCTGATGTACCTGGCCGCGGCGGGAGTCGGCACCCTCGGCATCGTGGAGTTCGACGAGGTCGACGAGTCCAACCTCCAGCGGCAGATCATCCACAGCCAGGCCGACATCGGCCGCCCCAAGGCCGAGTCCGCCCGGGACTCGGTCCTCGGCATCAACCCGTACGTCGAGGTGGTGCTCCACACCGAACGGCTCGAAGCCGAGAACGTGATGGAGATCTTCAGCCAGTACGACCTGATCGTGGACGGCACCGACAACTTCGCCACCCGCTATCTGGTCAACGACGCCTGTGTGCTGCTGAACAAGCCGTATGTCTGGGGCTCCATCTACCGCTTCGACGGCCAGGCCTCCGTCTTCTGGTCCGAGTACGGCCCCTGCTACCGCTGCCTCTACCCCGAGCCCCCGCCGCCGGGCATGGTCCCCAGCTGCGCCGAGGGCGGTGTGCTGGGAGTGCTCTGCGCCTCCATCGGCTCCATCCAGGTCACCGAGGCGATCAAGGTCCTGACCGGGGTCGGCGACCCGCTGGTCGGGCGACTGATGATCTACGACGCCCTGGAGATGCAGTACCGCCAGGTCAAGGTCCGCAAGGACCCCGACTGCGCCGTCTGCGGCGAGAACCCCACCGTCACCGAGCTGATCGACTACGAGGCGTTCTGCGGAGTCGTCTCCGAGGAGGCCCAGCAGGCGGCGGCCGGTTCCACGATCACTCCCAAGCAGCTCAAGGAGTGGATCGACGAAGGCGAGAACATCGAGATCATCGATGTCCGTGAGGTGAACGAGTACGAGATCGTCTCCATCCCGGGCGCGACCCTGATCCCGAAGAACGAGTTCCTGATGGGCACCGCGCTGGAGCGGCTGCCGCAGGACAAGAAGATCGTCCTGCACTGCAAGACGGGCATCCGGAGTGCGGAGGTCCTCGCCGTGCTGAAGTCGGCGGGCTTCGCGGACGCGGTCCATGTCGGCGGCGGTGTGATCGGCTGGGTCCACCAGATCGAGCCGGACAAGCCCGTCTACTGATCGCCGGTGCACCGGTCCGGGGTTCCGGACCGGACACCCCACCCGAGGGCGGGTCCGCGTGTCAGCGGGCCCGCCATCGCCGTATCGGACCCGCTTCCGCTTCCGCTTCCGCTTCCGCTTCCGCTTCTGTTCCCGCTTCCGCTCCTGCTCCTGCTCAGGAGCAGGTCGTGCCGTTCTTCGGGGTCTTGCCCCGGAGCAGGTAGTCGTCGATCGCCCGCGTCGTGCACTCCGAGGTGCCGTACGCGCCATGGGTGTCGCCCTTGTTGGTGAGCAGCACTCCCACACCCTCGCCCAGCTCGTCCGCCATCCGCTTCGCCCCCTCGTACGGGGTGGCCGAGTCACCGGTGGTGCCCACGACCAGGATCGGCGCCGCGCCCTTCGCGGAGACCTCGGGTGTGTCCCAGGCGCCCTCCACCGGCCAGTCGGCACACCATCCGGCCAGGTCCCAGGCGAGATAGGGGCCGAAGACCGGGGACACCTCGGTGAAGTCGGCCAGATAGCGGGACCTGACCTGCTCGGCGGTGACCCGGCCCTTGCTGTCCGCGCAGGATATGGCGCGCTGTGCGTGGTCCTGCGGGGAGTACTCGCCCTCGCTGTCGCGGTTGTTGTACGCGTCGGCCAGGGTCAGCAGATCGGAGCCGTCGCCGTCCTCCGCCGCCGCCAGCGCCTCGGTCAGCTGCGGCCAGCTGTCCTCCGAGTAGAGCGGCAGGATGATGCCGGTGAGGGCGAGGCTCTCGGTGAGCTTCCGGTCGGTGCCGGTCTCCAGCGGCGCCGCGTCGATCCGCTTCAGCAGCCGCACGATCCGGTCGGTGCCCTCGCGCGCGCCGACGCCCCGGTCGGCGAAGTAGTTCTCCAGGGCCCGCTGGAAGCCGACGACCTGATTGCGCGCCCCGCCCACGAAGTCGGCGGTGGGGTCGACCACTCCGTCCAGCACCAGCCGTCCGACCCGCTGGGGGAAGTGGTGGGCATAGACCGCGCCCAGCTCGGTGCCGTACGAGAAGCCCAGGTAGTGCAGCTTGTCGTCGCCGAGGGCCGCCCGGATCAGATCCATGTCCCGGGCCGCGCTCTCCGTGCCGACATGGGGGAGGATCCGGCCGGAGCGCTCGGCGCAGCCGGCGCCGAAGGCACGGGCGACATCGAGGTAGGTCCGCTGCGCGGCGGCGGTGTCCGGGGTGTGGTCGATCCGGTGGGCCCTCTCGGTCTCCGCACTGCCCCGGCAGACCACGGCGGAGCTGTCGGCCACTCCGCGCGGGTCGAAGCCGATCAGGTCGTACCGGCCGTTCAACGTGGCGAACTGGGAGGCCGAGAGCGGCAGGGTGGCCACTCCGGAGCCCCCGGGGCCCCCGAAGTTGAAGAGCAGGGAGCCGATGCGCGCACCGGACCCCTTGGCCTTCGCCCGGATCAGGGCGATGTCGACGGTGCCCTTCGAGGGGTCGTCATGGACGAGGGGGACCGGGAGCGAGGCGCACTGCCAGCGGTCCCCGGGCCGCTCGGCCCCGCTGCCGTGCGCGGTCGTCGGGGCCTCGCAGCGCTTCCAGTCGAGGTCGCCCGCGGCGCTCTGCCCGGTGCGCCCGGATCCTTCCGTGCGGCGTTCACGGTCGCCGTCGCCGCTGTCGCCGCCACTGCATCCTGCGGCTCCCGCCAGCAGCACCAGCGCGGCGGCCAGGGCACCCACCCGTACCCTCGTCGTCATCTGCCGCCCCCAGACTTCCGGTACCTCGTCGACTCCGTACTCCACCGCCATCCTAAGCAGGGGCACCGACAGCGCCCTTGGCCGCCTGGGGCGGGCGCCACGACACGCCGTCGGGTCGGGCCGTGGGCCGGCCAGGAGGGTCAGGAGCAGACGGTGCCCGAGCGCGGCACCGTACCGTCCAGCAGATAGTTGTTCACCGCGTCCCGGACACAGGTGTTGCCGCCGTTGTACGCGCCGTGCCCCTCGCCCTTGTAGGTGATCAGCACGCCCACGCCGGAGCCCAGCGCGTCGGCCATCGCCCGCGCTCCCTCATAGGGCGTCGCGGGGTCCCCGGTGGCGCCGATGACCACCATCGGGGCGGCGCCGGGGGCCCGGACGTCGGGGTGGGTCCACTCGCCCCGGACGGGCCAGCCGTCGCAGCTCATCAGCCCCCAGCCGAGGGATTCGCCGAAGAGCGGGGAGGCCTCGCGGAACTGCGGCAGGCGCGCCTTCGTCTGCGCCAGGGAGTAGCGGTCCCGGTAGTCGGCGCAGGTGATCGCGGTCAGTGCGGCCATGCTGTTGTCGTAGTGGCCGTTCTGCTCCCGTCCGTTCATCAGGTCGGCGAAGGTCAGCAGCAGCGCTCCGCTGCCGCCGTCGGCCTCGTCCAGGCCCTGTTCCAGGTACTGCCAGAAGTCCTTGGCGTAGAGGGTCTGCACAATCCCGGAGATCGCCAGCGACTGGGTCAGCTCGCGGTCGCCGAGTCCGGGGATCGGATCCTGGTCCAGCCGTTCCAGCAGCTCGCCGACCCAGTCCTGGATCTCCTCGGGGGAGTCGCCGGGCAGCAGGCACTCGTCGCCCCGGGAGAGACAGTCCTTGGCGAAGTTGGTGAAGGCGAGCTGGAAGCCCTTCGCCTGCCCCAGGGAGGACTGTTCGGCGGTCTTGGTCGGGTCGATGGAGGCGTCGAGGACGGCGCGGCCCACCTTGGTGGGGAAGAGGTGCGCGTAGACGCCGCCGAGTTCGGTGCCGTACGAGATCCCGAAGTAGTGGAGCTTGTCGTCCCCGAGGACCTGGCGCATCAGATCCAGGTCGCGCGCGGCGTCGGTGGTGCCGACATGGGGCAGCTCGGTGCCGGAGTTCTTCTCGCACGCCGCCGTGTACGCGGCGAGGCGGTCGCGGTACTCCTGCTCCTCGGCCGGGGTGTCCGGGGTGGCGTCCGCCGCGTAGAAGGCGTCCAGCTGCCGGTTGTCCTCGCACTCGACGGCGACACTGCGGCCGACCCCGCGCGGGTCGAAGCTGACGAGATCGTAACGGGTGCGCAGATCGGCGTAGTCGCTCTCGAAGTTGGGCAGGGCGGCGACCCCGGAGCCGCCCGGTCCGCCGAAGTTGAAGATCAGCGAGCCGATACGTTTCTGCTGATCGATGGCGGGGGCCTTGATCAGGGCCAGCTCGATGGTCTCGCCGCCCGGGTCCGCGTAGTCGAGCGGGACCTCCATGAACGAGCACTGCCAGGGGGTCCCGCCGGGCAGCGGTGAGGGGGCGGGGCCGCCGCCCTCGGCCTCGGAGGGGGGCGGACAGGGGCGCCACGCGGGCTCCTGGGCGGTGAATCTCTTCAGCGCGTCGGCTCCGGTGGCGGTGGCGGTGGCCGAGGTCCCCTCCCGGGCCCCGTCGCCGTTTCCGTTCCCGTCCCCGCCGGAGCAGCCCGCGGCCGACAGCACGGTGAGGGAGGCGGCGAGTGCGGCGGCCCGCAGGGCGGATGACGTGGTGGGCATGGCTCCATCGTGGGCGCGGAGGCCGGGCACTGCCCCCGAGCGGGGCCGTTCGGGTGAGGGCCGCGCCCGCCGCGCCCGCCGTGCGCGACACCCGGGTGCTCCGGTGCTCCGGTGCTCCGGTGCTCCGGTGCTCCGGTGCTCCGCGTATCGCGAGGGCGCCGGGTGCTACAGCGCGCCCTTCCGCGTCAGATGGTTGAAGAAGATCCACCCCGGCAGCACCGGCAGCCAGAGCGTCATGGTCCGGTAGAGCAGCACCGCGGGCGTGGCGACCTCCTTGGGCACCCCCGCCGCGAACAGGCCGAGGATCAGGGCGCCCTCCACCGCGCCCACACCGCCGGGCGTGGGCGCCGCCGACCCCAGGGCGTTGCCCGCCAGGAAGACCACGGCGAGGGTGGCGTAGCTCAGCGGCTGGTGCCCGTCGTTGAAGGCCCGGACCGAGGCGTCGAGGCAGAGCACGAAGACACCGGTCAGCATCAGCATGCCGCCGATGCCGGTGAGCAGCTTCATGGGCCGCTGGAGCACATCGAGCATGCGGGGCACCACCCCGGCGAAGAGCGACCGCAGCCGGGTGGAGACGAACTTCCGCAGGAACGGGATGGCGGTCACCACCAGCGCCAGCACCGCCACCGTGAGCAGACCGGCGATCACGGTCCGGGAGGGGTTGAGCGAGGGGGTCTTCTCGGTGCCGGTGAGATAGCCGAAGGTCAGCAGCAGCATGATGTGCGCCCCCAGCCCGAAGAGCTGGGAGGCGCCCACACTCGCCACCGCGAGCCCCGGACGCACCCCCGCGCGCTGGAGGAACCGGGTGTTCAGCGCGACCCCGCCGACCGCGGCCGGGGCGACGATCTTGACGAAGGAGCCGGCCACCTGGGCCGCCACCGTCCTCGGGAACGGCACCCGCTCGGGGACGAAGCCCAGCAGGCTCATCGCCGCCGCCACATAGCTCACCGCCGAGAACGCCGCCGCGGCGGCCACCCAGCCCCAGTGGGCATGGCTGAAGTCGGTGCTGAAGTCATTGCCCGCGATGGTGGTGAGCAGGAAGTACGCGGCGACGGCCCCGGCGATCAGACTGACCAGGGTGCGCGGCCTGATCCGTTCCAGCCGGACCGGCTCCACGGGCGCCTGGGGGCGGATCCGCAGCACCTCATGGCGGATCTGGGCGAGCGGATCCTCCTCCCGGGCCTCGTCCATCGCCTCGTCGATGGCGCGCTTGTCCGCCTGTTTTCCGGCGCGCTCCGCCTTGCGGTCGGCCTTCCGGTCCGCCGCGCGGTCGTTGCGGCTCTCGGCACGGGCCCGCTTGGCGGCGGCCGACGCCTCCAGGACCGCCTCGCGTTCGCGCTGGGACCGTTCCCGGGCCAGCTTGCGCAGGGTGCCCCGGGTGGAGCGGGTCAGGGCGATCGGCTGGAGCAGCGGCAGACAGTCGGCGACCGTGTCCGGCCCCAGCACCTCCACGGCCGTGGCGACGGCGCGCTCCGCGCCCAGCCGCAGGGCGAAGGTGGTGAGCAGCTGGGCGATGTCCATCCGCAGCACCACATCGCCCGCCGCGATCTCCCCGCCGCGCAGATCGGTGAGGATCACCTTGCCGGAACGATCCACCAGGATGGCCTCGCCGTTCAGTCTGCGATGCGCGATACGGCGCGACTGAAGCGCTCTGACCTGCTGCCATGACTCGCGGACGACATCGTCGGTGATCTCGTCGTCGGTCATGGAGTCCAGTGACCGGCCACCCAGGTGCTCATAGACGAGCATCACCGCGTCGGGGCCCAGCTCGGAGGTGGCGATCAGCTTGGGGGCGTTCGCCCCGGCGGAGATCGCCGCGTACGCCAGCAGCGCCTCCTGCTCCAGCGCCTGCCGCAGCGACTGGAGCGAACGGCGGGTGGTGATCGAACGCAGGGTCAGCCGGCGCCACACCCGGTAGAAGAAGCCCTGGGCCTGCTGCTCCCGGTCGACCACGGTGACATCGAGCGGGGGGCCGTCCTCCAGGGTGACGAGATAGCGCCGGCCCCGGTCGCCCTGCTCGGATCTGCCGCGCTCGCCCCGCTCCTTCCGTCTCTCCTTGCCGTCCTTCTTGCCGTCCTTCTTGTCCGTGCCGCCCTTGCCGGCCTGTCCGCCCTTGGTGTCCTGTCCGTCCGGTCCGCCCTTGGCCTGCGGTGGTCCGTCGGCGGTGGCGGTGGCGGGGGCCGGTCCCAGGGGCGAGGCGGAGCCCGGCGCCTCGTCGGCCCGCATCGCGGTGACGGGGTGGAAGCCGACCCGCCGCAACCCCGCCAGCAGGGTCTGCCCGGTGGGGCGGACATTGGGCGTACCCACCGCGTAGAGCGTCCCGTACGCCACCGTCCAGCCCAGCAGCACGGTCAGGATGATCGAGAACGGGGTGGTGTACCCGGCGACCAGCATCGCGA
Organism: Streptomyces sp. NPDC000594; assembly: GCF_040299965.1. Lineage (NCBI taxonomy): Bacteria > Bacillati > Actinomycetota > Actinomycetes > Kitasatosporales > Streptomycetaceae > Streptomyces > Streptomyces sp. NPDC000594. The sequence goes on from NZ_JBEPCY010000004.1 coordinate 122,979, forward strand.
AGGCGTCCAGCAGCAGAACCACCCACAGGACCACCCGCCAGCGCGGTCTGCGGGCCATCCCGACGGCGGTCATATAGGCGATCACGGGTGCGAGATAGCCGTGGACGGGGTCGGTGAGACCGTTGCCCTGGTGCTGGGTGAGCGCCTCACGGATGCTCTCGGGGGCGGCCCGGGCCACCCAGAGGTCGGTGGCGAGGGTGATGCCGTGGGCGAGGACCGCCGCGAGGACACCGTCCGCGATCCGCAGCCCGTCGCGTTTGATCAGACGTTCGATGGCGAAGGCGATGGGGACGAGCAGCAGGGCGATGGAGGAGACCAGTCCGGCCATCTTGACCAGCAGATCGGGGGCCTGTCCGGTCCCCTTGGTGATGTCCTCCTCCAGCCCGGCGGTGGTGCCGTGGGCGAAGGCGGCGACGGCGAGCACGACCGCGATGGCCAGGACGCCGGTGAGCAGGCGCAGCAGGTCGGACGGGCGGTGCACCCGGGCGGCCAGCAGCGGCTCGTCGCCGGAGACCCGGTCGCTGTCGGTCGGCTCCGGTCCGTCCGGGGCCCGGTCCGGCTCGGCCGGCCCTCCCGGGTTGCCCGGCTCTCCTGGATTCCCCGGGTTCTCCGGGCTCCCTGGGTTCTCCGGCCCTCCCGGGTTTCCCGGTTTTTCCAGGGAGACCCTCTCCGTCCGCGGTTCGGCCTCAGGGGTGCCCGCCTGCCTGCCTGGCTGCACGCCCTGCTCCTTCGCCGTCTCGGTCTCGTCTTGATCTCGGATCACCAGTCACCGCCCGCACGATGGTGGCACGACCGGAGAGCCGTCGGGGGACTCAGGGGGCGACGCGGTTCGGTACGACAGTCTGCGATCAGCTGCTTCGGCCGGTGAAATCCATTCTGCACCGCACGGTTGTCCACAGGGTTCCGGGGCTGTCGGCGCTGTACGGCAGGATGGGACGGATGGAAGAGCTGCCGGAGTACGCGGAGCGGGTCCTGGAGGTCGTCGAGCTGATCCCGCCCGGAAGGGTGATGACGTATGGCGATATCGCCGAGTGGCTCGGTGAGGGGGGCCCACGCCAGGTCGGCCGGGTCCTGGCGCTGTACGGCGGCGGTGTGCCCTGGTGGCGGGTGGTCCGGTCGGACGGGACCCTGCTGCCGGGCCATGAGGTACGCGCCGTCGGCCGGTACCGCACCGAGGGCACTCCGCTGCGCGAGGCGCCGCGCGGTGCGACGGGCCATGTGCCCCGGATCGATATGCGGCGGGCGCGGTGGGACGGCATGAGCACTCCCTGAGCACACCCGGGTGCTCCCCGGGCGCTCCCGGGCGGGCCGCGCACGGCTCGCCGCGCCCCGGGCGCCGGACCGCGTAGCCTCGATCCTCCGCGGCACCCCGCGCGCGTACCCCCGTACCCCCGTATCCGTACCGAGATCCGTACCCCGTATCCGTCACCCTCAGGACCGGCGATTCCGTGACCATCCCCACCACCACCGGACACCCGTCGTACCCCCGTGCGGCGCGGCGGCGGGGGACCGGTGCGTACCGGCTGGTGCGTACGGCGCCGGGCGCGGTCCCCGTGCCCCGGCTGGATCCGGCGCAGCGTGCGGTGGTGGCCCACCGGGGCGGCCCGCTCCTGGTGCTCGCGGGGCCCGGCACGGGCAAGACCACCACCCTGGTGGAGACGGTGGCCTCCCGGGTCGCCGCCGGGGCCGATCCCGCGCGGATCCTGGTGCTCACCTTCAGCCGGAAGGCCGCCGTCGAGCTGCGGGACCGGATGGCGCTGCGGCTGCGCGGGGCCCGGGGTCCGCAGGCCACCACCTTCCACTCGTTCTGTTACGCCCTGGTCCGCGCCCACCAGGACGCCGATCTCTTCGCCGAGCCGCTGCGGCTGCTCTCCGGTCCCGAGCAGGATGTGGCGGTACGGGAACTGCTCACCGGCCAGCTGGGCCTGGAGGCGGACGGGCTGGCGCGCAATCAGTGGCCGGACGAGCTGAGGGCCTGCCTCACCACCCGGGGTTTCGCCGACGAGGTGCGCGCGGTGCTGGCGCGCAGCCGTGAGCTGGGACTCGGCCCGGAGTCGCTGGCCCGGTTCGCGGCCCGGACCGGCCGCCCGGACTGGCGCGCCGCCTCCTCCTTCCTGGCGGAGTATCTGGATGTCCTGGACATGCAGGGCGTCCTCGACTACGCGGAGCTGGTGCACCGGGCGGTCCTGCTCGCGGAGCGGACCGATCCGCCGCTGGAGTTCCCGTACGACGCGGTGTTCGTGGACGAGTACCAGGACACCGACCCGGCCCAGGTGCGGCTGCTCCAGGCCCTCGCGGGCGGCGGGCGCACCCTGGTGGCCTTCGGCGACCCGGACCAGTCGATCTACGCCTTCCGGGGCGCCGATGTGAACGGCATCCTCGACTTCCCCGACACCTTCCGGCACCGCGACGGCCGCCCGGCGGAGGTGGCGGTGCTCACCACCTCGCGGCGGAGCGGGGGTGCGCTGCTCGACGCGACCCGGCTGCTGACCCGCCGGATGCCGCTGACCCGGCTGCCCGCCGAGAAGGTCCGCGCCCACCGCGAGCTGGCGGCGGTGCGTCCCGGGGGGAGGGTGGAGACCTACACCTACCCGACGCCCTCCACCGAGCTGGAGAACATCGCCGACATTCTGCGCCGGGCACATCTGGAGGAGGACGTTCCGTGGCATGAGATGGCCGTCCTGGTCCGTGCGGGCGCGCGCAGCATTCCCGCCGTGCGCCGCGCGCTGACCTCGGCGGGGGTGCCGCTGGAGGTCGACGGCGCCGATGTGCCGCTGCGCCACGAGCCCGCCGTCGCCCCGCTGCTGACGGCCCTGCGCGCGGTGGCGACCGCCGCCTCCTCCCCCCGCCCGCACCCGGGGCGGCCCGGTACGGGCGACCTCGCGGATCCGGCCGGTACGGGTCCGGAGCCGGGCTCCGGTGCGGGGGTGAACGGCGTTCCGCCTGGCAGCGCCGTACCGGACCCGAGTGATCCTTCCGGCCCGCCGCCGGTGCGGGCCGACGCCGGTGACGCCGGGGCGGATGCCGGTACGGGCGCAGGCGCGCACCCGGGTGCTCGTACGGGTGAGGGGGCGGCCGACAGCGGGGGCGAGAGTGCCGACCACCCCGGGGAGTCGTGGGCGGCGGACGGCGCGGACCTCGCCGGTGCGGGCGGGGGCGCGTCCCCCCGTACCCCCTCCGGGGTGGACGCGGCGGACACCGAGGCGGCGGACACCGACACCGGCCCCCGCGCGGAGCGCACCTGGCTGGACACCGAGACCGCGCTCGCGCTGCTCGCGTCGCCGCTCGGCGGAATGGACGCCGCCGATCTGCGCCGTCTCGGCCGTGCCCTGCGGGACGAGGAGCGCGCGGCGGGCCATCGCGTCCCGGCCCCCTCCGACGACCTCATCGCGCGGGCGCTCGCCGAGCCGGAGCGGCTCACCGTCCACGACCGCTCGTACGCGTTCGGCGCGGCCCAGCTCGGCGGGCTGCTGCGGGACGCCCGGGAGCTGCTGGAGCGCGGCGGCACCGCCGAGGAGGCCCTGTGGGCGCTCTGGAACGGCACCGGCTGGCCCGGCCGGCTGGAGCGCGCCGCCCTGCGCGGCGGCGCCGCCGGGCGCAACGCCGACCGTGACCTCGACGCCGTCTGCGCCCTCTTCGACACCGCCGCCCGCGCCGAGGAACGCACCGGCGGCCGGGGCGCCCTCAACTTCATCGAGGAGATCGAGGCCCAGGACATCGCCGCCGACACCCTCTTCACCCGGCACAGCCGCCCCGGCGCCGTACGGCTGATGACCGCGCACCGCTCCAAGGGCCTCGAATGGCGGCTGGTGGTCGTCGCCGGGGTGCAGGAGGGGCTCTGGCCCGATCTGCGCCGCCGGGGCTCCCTCCTGGAGGCCGACCGCATCGGGCGGGACGGGCTCGCCGAGCCGCTGAGCCCGGGGGCGCTCCTCGCCGAGGAGCGCCGGCTCTTCTACGTGGCGGCCACCCGCGCCCGCGACCGGCTGGTCGTCAGCGCCGTCAAGGCCCCCGCCGACGACGGTGACCAGCCCTCCCGTTTCCTCGCCGAGCTGGGCGCGGAGCCCAAGGACATCACCGGCCGCCCCCGCCGCCCGCTGGCGGTGGCCGCGCTCGTCGCCGAGCTGCGGTCCACCACCGTCGACCCGGATGTCTCCCCGGCGCTGCGCGACGCCGCCGCCCGCCGGCTGGCCCGGCTCGCCGCGCTCAGGGACGACGAGGACCTGCCGCTCGTCCCCGCGGCCCATCCCGACCGCTGGTGGGGGCTGCACGAGCCCACCCGGAGCACGGTCCCGCTGCGCGACCGCGAGCTGCCCGTCGCCCTCTCCGGGAGCGCCCTGGACCAGCTCGCGGGTGACGGCTGCTCGCTCCAGTGGTTCCTGGGGCGTGAGGTACGGGCCGGTGCGCCCGCGACCGCGGCCCAGGGCTTCGGCAATGTCGTCCATGTCCTCGCCGACGAGGTCGCCTCCGGCCGCAGTCCGGCCGATCTCGCCGTCCTCATGGAACGCCTGGACTCGGTCTGGGACGGGCTCGCCTTCGACGCCCCCTGGAAGTCCCAGCAGGAGAAGGAGCACGCGCGCGCGGCGCTGGAACGCTTTCTGCGCTGGCATGTCATGGACCGCGGCGGCCGGACGCCGCTCGCCACCGAGCACGGGTTCGACGTCACCCTGGAGGCGGGGGAGTACGCCGTCCGTATCCGGGGCTCCATGGACCGGGTCGAGCGGGACGCCCAGGGACGGGTGTACGTGGTCGACTTCAAGACCGGGAAGTCCGCGCCCACCGCCCGTGAGGTCGAGCACCATCCCCAGCTCGCGGTCTACCAGCTCGCCGTGGGCGAGGGCGCCCTGAACCCCGGCGGCGGCCCCGACGGCGACGGAGAGGGCGACGGAGAGGGCACCGGGGAAAGCGGTGGGAACGGCACCGGGGACGGCGGTGGGGTCGGGAACGGCTCCGCGCCGGAGAGCGGCGGCGCCGAGCTGGTCCACCTCCGGCAGGCCGCCCCGGTACGAGAGGGCGGCGACGCCCTGCCCAAGGTCCAGGCCCAGCAGCCGCTCAGCGGTGACTGGGTCGGTGAGCTGCTGGCCACGGCGGCGGGCCGGGTGCTCGAAGAACGGTTCGCCCCGGCGACCGGCGCCCACTGCACCACCTGTTCCTTCCGTGCCTCGTGCAGCGCCCAGCCCGAGGGCCGCCAGGTCGTCGACTGAGCACGGGTCTGTTCGGGTCGGACGTACCCGTCCACCGTCCGGGTGAGGGGGTTGTCCACAGCCGGCCGTCCGCGACCGACCGCCGGGCCAGGTTGTCCACAGGCGGGACCGGCTGTCCGCCCGGGCGATTAGCCTCTTGAGGGTGACCGCTCGTATCAGCGATCCCCAGCAGCTCAAGGAGCTGCTGGGGATCCCCTTCACCCCGGAGCAGACGGCCTGCATCATCGCGCCGCCCGCGCCGCAGGTCATCGTGGCCGGAGCCGGTTCCGGGAAGACCACCGTCATGGCCGCCCGCGTGGTCTGGCTCGTCGGCACCGGCCAGGTCGCCCCCGAGCAGGTCCTCGGCCTCACCTTCACCAACAAGGCCGCGGGCGAGCTGGCCGAGCGGGTCCGCACCGCCCTGATCCGCGCCGGGGTCACCGACCCCGATGTCATCGACCCCGACAACCCCCCGGGCGAGCCCCGGATCTCCACCTATCACGCCTTCGCCGGACAGCTCCTCGCCGACCACGGGCTGCGGATCGGCCTGGAGCCCACCGCCCGGCTCCTCGCCGACGCCACCCGCTACCAGCTCGCCGCCCAGGTGCTGCGCGCCGCCCCCGGCCCCTATCCCGCGCTCACCCGCTCGTTCACCACCCTCGTCAGCGATCTGCTCGCCCTCGACGGCGAGCTGTCCGAGCACCTGGTCGACCCCGACCGCCTCGCCGCCCATGACGAGGAGCTGCTGCGCACCCTGGAGAGCGCCCCCCTCTCCAACGCCGAGCTGCGCAGAATCCCCGAGGCCACCGCCGCCCGCCGGGAGCTGCTCGACCTCACCCGGCGCTACCGCGCGGCCAAGCGCTCACGGGAGCTGCTGGACTTCGGCGACCAGATAGCCCTCTCCGCCGAGCTGGCCCTCACCCGGCCCGCCGTCGGCGCCCTGCTCCGCGACGAGTACCGGGTCGTCCTGCTCGACGAGTACCAGGACACCTCCGTGGCCCAGCGGCTGCTGCTCTCCGGGCTCTTCGGCCAGGGCACCGGCCACGCCGTCACCGCCGTCGGCGACCCCTGCCAGGCGATCTACGGCTGGCGCGGCGCCTCCGTCGCCAATCTGGACGACTTCCCCGAGCACTTCCCGTACCCCGACTCCACTCCCGCCACCCGGTACGCGCTCAGCGAGAACCGCCGCAGCGGCGGCAGGCTGCTCCAGCTCGCCAACGGCCTCGCCGCCCCGCTGCGGGCCATGCACGAGGGCGTCGAGGCGCTGCGGCCCGCCCCCGGGGCCGAGCGCGACGGTTCGGTGCGGATCGCCCTGCTCCCCACCCATGCCGAGGAGATCGCCTGGCTCGCCGACTCCCTCGCCCATCTGGTGCGCACCGGCAAGGCCCCCGGTGAGATCGCGGTGCTCTGCCGTACCGCCGCCGACTTCCCCGAGATCCAGGGCGCCCTGGTGGCCCGGGACATCCCGGTCGAGGTCGTGGGTCTCTCCGGGCTGCTCCAGCTGCCCGAGGTCGCCGATCTCGTCGCCGTCTGCGAGGTCCTCCAGGACCCGGGGGCCAATGCCTCCCTGGTCCGGCTGCTGACCGGCCCCCGCTGGCGCATCGGCCCCCGGGACCTCGCCCTGCTGGGCCGCCGCGCCCGGCTGCTGGTCCACCGGGACAGCGGGGACGGGGCCGACGCCGGTCTCGCCGAGCGGCTGGCCGCCGCGGTGGAGGGCACCGACCCGGCCGAGGTGATCTCGCTGGCCGACGCGCTCGACACCTTTATCGACCCGGGCGCGGCCGATGACGGACTGCCCTTCTCGGCCGCCGCGCGGGTGCGGTTCCGCCGTCTCGCCCAGGAGCTGCGGGAGCTGCGGCGCTCCCTGGCCGACCCGCTGATGGATGTGCTGCACCGGGTCCTCGCGACCACCGGGCTCGATGTCGAGCTGTCCGCGTCGCCGCACGCCCTGGCCGCGCGCCGCCGGGAGACCCTGGGCAACTTCCTGGACATCGCGGCGGGCTTCGCCGCGCTGGACGGGGAGGCCTCGCTCCTGGCCTTCCTGGGCTTTCTCCGTACCGCCGCGCAGTACGAGAAGGGCCTGGACAACGCCCTCCCCGGCGGGGAGAACACGGTCAAGGTGCTGACCGCGCACAAGTCCAAGGGCCTGGAGTGGGATGTGGTGGCGGTCCCCGGGCTGACCGCCAAGAACTTCCCGAGCGACCAGGCACGGGAGGCCTGGACCTCGCACCCCCAGGTGCTGCCGCACGCGCTGCGGGGCGACGCGTCGACCCTTCCGGGTATCACCTCCTTCGACGCGCGGGGGCTGAAGGCGTTCAAGGAGGAGATGAAGGCCCACCAGCACACCGAGGAGCTGCGGCTCGGCTATGTGACCTTCACCCGCCCGCGCTCGCTGCTGCTGGGTTCGGCGCACTGGTGGGGTCCGGCACAGAAGCGCCCCCGGGGGCCCTCGGCCTTTCTGCGGGCGCTGTACGACCACTGCGCGGACGGCCATGGCGAGATCGAAGCATGGGCGGACGAGCCCGCCGAGGGGGCGGAGAATCCGGCACTGGCCACGGACGGCCCGGACCGCGCCTGGCCCCTGCCCCTGGACCCGGTCTCGACGCGCCGCCGCCGGGCGGCCAGGGACACGGTCCTGGCGTATCTGGAGGGGGGCGCCGGGGCGGCCGTCCCGGCCGCCCGTGCCGCCGGGCCCGCGTCACCCGTACCCGCCGGGCCCGCTTCTCCCGTACCCGCCGCTGCCGGGGATCCGTTCCCGATCCCCGAGGAGGCATGGGAGCTGGAGGAGCCCCACGGGCCGGAGGAGGCCTTCGGAGAGCCGTTCGAGGAGCCCTATGAGCCCTCCGAGCCCGATGGACCGGAGGAGACCTCCGGCGACGCGTACGGGCCCGCGCAGCCCTGTGAGCCACTTTTCGAGGAGACCGGAGCCGGGGAGCCCCGGGATCAGCCCCCTGGGTCCCCTGGGTCCCCTGGGTCCCCTGGGTCCCCTGGGTCCCCTGGGTCTGCCGGGTCTGCCGGGTCTTTCGGCTCTTCCGGGGCGCCGGGTGCGCCCGAGGACGCCCCGGTCCTGCCCCATCAGGCCGGTCCGCCCACGGAGCGGGCCCCCGTGCCCCCCGCCGCACCCGGGGCGGCGGACGGCGGGACCACCCCCGAGGAGCGGCGGATCATCGACTCCTGGGACCGTGATCTCACCGCCCTCACCCGTGAGCTGCGCAGCGCCCGCGCCACCTCCCACGAGGTGCCGCTGCCGCCCTCCCTCACCGCGTCCCAGCTGATGCGGCTCGCCGCCGACCCCGACGGCTTCGCCAAGGAGCTGGCCCGGCCCATGCCCCGCCCGCCGCAGCCGGCGGCCCGCCGGGGCACCAGGTTCCACGCCTGGGTCGAGTCGCGGTTCGAGGCGCTGCCGCTGCCCCTGCTGGACCCGGACGACCTCCCCGGGGGAGACCTGGACGGCCCCGATCGCGCCGAGATCGCCGACGAGCGGGACCTCGCCGCCCTCAAGGAGGCGTTCGAGCGCACCCCGTACGCCCGGCGTACCCCCCACCGGGTGGAGACACCGTTCCAGATCACCCTCGCCGGACGGGTGGTCCGGGGCCGGATCGACGCCGTCTACCGCACCCCCGGCAGTCCCCCCGAAGGCCCGGCCCATGCCCCGACCGACAGCGGCGACGGCCGCGCGGGGCGGTACGAGATCGTGGACTGGAAGACCGGTGCCACCGGCGGCGCCGACCCGCTCCAGCTGGCGGTCTACCGTCTCGCCTGGGCCGAGCAGCACGGCCTCGACCCCGACGAGGTGGACGCGGCGTTCGTCTTCGTCCGCAGCGGAGAGGTGGTCCGGCCCCGTTCCCTGCCGGGCCGGGCCGAGCTGGAAAGGATCCTGCTCGGTGAGACGGCAGACGAGGGGGGTCCCCGGGGCGGCTAGGCTCAGACACATGAGCGACACCCCGGACAGCGCCGTCCGCCAGTACATCGACGCCCACCGCGCCGCCTTCCTCGACGACCTCACGGACTGGCTGCGCATCCCCTCCGTCTCGGCCCAGCCCGAGCACGACGCGGATGTACGGCGCAGCGCCGACTGGCTGGCCGAGCGGCTCACCGCCACGGGTTTCCCCGTGGCCGAGGTGTGGCCGACCGCCGGGGCGCCCGCGGTCTTCGCCGAGTGGCCGTCCGACGATCCGGACGCTCCCACGGTGCTGGTCTACGGGCATCACGATGTCCAGCCCGCCGCCCGGGAGGACGGCTGGCGCACCGACCCGTTCGAGCCGGAGATCGTCGGCGGGCGGCTGTACGCCCGGGGCGCGGCCGACGACAAGGGCCAGGTCCTCTTCCACACCCTGGGTGTCCGGGCCCATCTCGCCGCCACCGGCCGGACCGCTCCCGCCGTCCATCTCAAGATGCTGGTCGAGGGCGAGGAGGAGTCCGGCTCCCCGCACTTCCGGGCGCTGGTCGAGGAGCGTGCGCAGCGGCTGCGGGCCGATGTCGTCATCGTCTCGGACACCGGGATGTGGTCGGAGGACACCCCGACCGTCTGTACCGGGATGCGCGGTCTCGCGGACTGTGAGATCGAGCTGCACGGCCCGGACCAGGACATCCACTCGGGTTCCTTCGGCGGTGCGGTCCCCAACCCGGCCACGGTCGCCGCCCGGCTGGTGGCCGCGCTGCACGACGCCGACGAGCGGGTCACCGTCCCCGGCTTCTACGACGGGATCGTGCCGCTGAGCGACGCCGAGCGGGCCCTCTTCGCGGAGCTGCCCTTCGACGAGAAGGCCTGGCTCGCCACGGCCCAGTGCCATGGCACCCTCGGTGAGCAGGGCTTCTCCACCCTGGAGCGGGTCTGGGCGCGCCCCACGGCGGAGGTGAACGGCATCGGCGGGGGCTATCAGGGCCCCGGCGGCAAGACGATCGTTCCCTCCTCGGCGGTGCTGAAGCTCTCCTTCCGGCTGGTCGCGGGGCAGGACCCGGGCCGGATCGAGGCGGCGGTCAGCCAGTGGGTGGCCCAGCGCGTCCCCGACGGCATCCGCTACAACCTCACCTTCGGCGCCGCCACCCGGCCCTGTCTGACGCCGCTCGACCATCCGGCGCTCCGCTCCGTGGTGCGGTCGATGAGCCGCGCCTTCGACGGGCGGAAGATCCTCTTCACCCGGGAGGGCGGCTCCGGTCCCGCCGCCGACCTCCAGGACGTGCTGGGTGCGCCGGTGCTCTTCCTCGGCATCTCCGTACCCTCCGACGGCTGGCACGCCCCGAACGAGAAGGTGGAGCTGGAACTGCTGTTCAAGGGCGTGGAGACGGCCGCCTATCTCTGGGACGACCTTGCCGCGGCCCTGGGCTGACCGACCCGGGTCCGGCCGGGCCGGGGCCGAGGCGCCCGGGTCCGGCCGGCCAGGCCCCTGGCCGACCGACCGACGGAACGAGACCCGATGCACCGGGGGAGTTGGAAGTACGTGAGCAGCAACGGCCATGTCACCGCGGACCGTGCCACCGGCCTCAGCGCACCGCCCATCAGCCTGACCGCTCCGAGCGGGATCGACCGTGCGGCACACCACCGGCTGGACGAGGCGTGGCTGGCGGCGGCCTGGAGCCACCCCACCACCCGGGTCTTCGTGGTCTGCGGTGGTCAGGCACTGATCGACGACACCGCCGACGGGCGTACCGAGCTGGTGATGACCCCGGCGTTCGAGGCGCCCGTCACCGAGACCCACCGCTACTTCCTGGGGACCGACGAGGCCGGTGTCCGCTACTTCGCGCTCCAGAAGGACACCCTGCCGGGGCGGATGGACCAGTCCGCGCGTCCGGCCGGGCTGCGGGAGGCCGGGCAGCTGCTCTCGCCCCGGGACGCGGGTCTGCTGGTGCACGCGGTGGCGCTGGAGAACTGGCAGCGGCTGCACCGCTTCTGCTCGCGCTGCGGCGACCGCACGGTGATCGCGGCGGCCGGGCATGTCCGCCGCTGCCAGGCGTGCGGTGCCGAGCACTACCCCAGGACCGACCCGGCGGTGATCATGCTGGTGACGGACGAGGACGACCGGGCGCTGCTCGGGCGGCAGGTGCACTGGCCCGAGGGACGCTTCTCCACCCTCGCGGGCTTTGTGGAGCCGGGGGAGTCGGTCGAGCAGTCGGTGCGCCGGGAGGTCCGTGAGGAGGCGGGTGTCGAGATCGGCGAGGTCGCCTATGTGGCCAGCCAGCCGTGGCCCTTCCCCTCCAGCCTGATGCTGGGCTTCACCGCGCGGGCGGTCTCCTCCACGATCACCGTGGACGGGGAGGAGCTGCACGAGGCGCGCTGGTTCTCCCGGGAGGATCTGCGGGCCGCCTTCGCCTCGGGCGAGGTGCTGCCGCCGTACGGGATCTCGATCGCCGCGCGGCTGATCGAGGACTGGTACGGCGAACCCCTCCCGGGCCCCCGCCCCCGCGCCTGAACGCCGCCGCAGCCGCCCCATGGTGACCGGGGCGGCTGCGGACCGGCGGGCGAAATCGCCCCGCTCAGGCGCTGATCTTGGCCTTGACCTGGGCCAGCGAGGGGTTGGTCAGGGTCGAGCCATCGGCGAAGAGGACCGTCGGAACGGTCTGGTTCCCCCCGTTGGCCTTCTCCACGAAGGCCGCCGACGCCGGGTCCTCCTCGATGTTGATCTCGGTGTACGCGATGCCCTCGCGCTCCATCTGGCTCTTCAGCCGACGGCAGTATCCGCACCAGGTGGTGCTGTACATCGTCACAGCGCTCGACATCGTCTTCCGGCTCCTTCGCTGGGCTCTTCCGCGTCCATCCGGACGCATCGGCGTACGTCCGTGCCCCCGCGCGATCACGGGGGCATGGAGAAGAACGTACGAGGTCCGGGCACCATTCCCGGACCCGGCCCCGGTCCGGGGAGCACTTCCGGCGGCTCACCCCCAGGAGTGATTCATATGACCGGTAGCCCCGGGGCTGTGGACAACGGCCGCATTCGCCCCGCCGGACCTGGCAGCATGGCGGGGTGACATCAGCAACGCACTCCTCCCTTTTCCCGCAGGTCCCCGAGTCGGCGGACGCGGTGCTCGACGGGCTCGACCCGGAGCAGCGCGAGGTCGCGACCGCCCTGCACGGCCCGGTGTGTGTGCTGGCGGGTGCCGGCACGGGCAAGACGCGGGCGATCACCCATCGCATCGCGTACGGGGTGCGCGCGGGCATACTCCAGCCCGCCAGTGTGCTGGCCGTCACCTTCACCAACCGCGCCGCCGGAGAGATGCGGGGGCGGCTGCGCCAGCTCGGCGCGGGCGGTGTCCAGGCACGGACCTTCCACTCGGCCGCCCTGCGCCAGCTCCAGTACTTCTGGCCGAAAGCGGTGGGCGGAGAGCTGCCCCGGCTGCTGGAGCGGAAGATCCAGCTCGTCGCCGAGTCCGCCGCGCGCTGCCGGATCCGGCTCGACCGCAATGAACTGCGCGATGTGACCAGCGAGATCGAATGGGCGAAGGTCACCCAGACGGTCCCCGCCGACTACCCCGCCGCCGTCGCCAAGACCGCCCGTGACGCCCCCCGGGACCCATCGGAAATCAGCCAGATCTATGGCATGTACGAGCAGCTGAAGCGCGATCGCGCGGTGATTGACTTCGAGGACGTGCTGCTGCTCACCGTCGGGATCCTCCAGGACCGGCCCGACATCGCCGACCAGATCCGCCGCCAGTACCACCACTTCGTGGTCGACGAGTACCAGGACGTCAGCCCGCTCCAGCAGCGGCTGCTCGATCTCTGGCTGGGCAGCCGGGACAGCCTCTGTGTGGTCGGCGACGCCAGCCAGACGATCTACTCCTTCACCGGCGCCACCCCGGACCATCTGCTGAATTTCCGCACCCGTCACCCCAACGCCACCGTGGTGAAGCTGGTGCGGGACTACCGCTCCACCCCCCAGGTCGTCCATCTCGCCAATGGGCTGCTGGGCCAGGCGAAGGGCAAGGCCGCGGAGCACCGGCTGGAGCTGGTCTCGCAGCGTGACTCCGGCCCCGAGCCCGTCTACGCGGAGTACCCGGACGAGCCCACCGAGGCCGAGGGCACCGCCCGCAGGATCCGTGACCTCATCGACGCCGGGGTCCCCGCCGGCGAGATCGCCGTGCTCTACCGGATCAACGCCCAGTCGGAGGTCTACGAGCAGGCCCTCGCCGACGCGGGTGTCCCCTATCAGCTCCGCGGGGCCGAGCGGTTCTTCGAGCGCCAGGAGGTCCGGGAGGCGGGTGTGGCCCTGCGCGGCGCCGCCCGCGCCGGGGGCAACGACTCCCTGCTGGACGCCGCCGAGGATCTCCCCGCCCAGGTCCGCGCGGTCCTCTCCACCCAGGGCTGGGCCGCCGAGCCGCCCTCCGGCTCGGGCGCGGTGCGCGACCGCTGGGAGTCCCTGGCCGCGCTGGTGCGGCTCGCGGAGGACTTCGGCCGGGCCAGGCCCGGCGCCACCCTCGCCGATCTGGTGACCGAGCTGGACGAGCGCGCCGCCGCCCAGCACGCCCCCACCGTCCAGGGGGTCACCCTCGCCTCCCTGCACGCCGCCAAGGGCCTGGAGTGGGACGCGGTCTTCCTCGTGGGGCTCACCGAGGGCATGATGCCGATCACCTATGCCAAGACGGACGAGCAGATCGAGGAGGAGCGGCGGCTGCTCTATGTCGGGGTGACCCGGGCCCGCTTCCACCTCTGTCTCTCCTGGGCGCTCTCCCGCGCCCCGGGCGGCAGGGCCTCCCGCCGCCCGACCCGCTTCCTCAACGGTCTGCGGCCGGGCTCGGCCGCCGCCGGACCGAGGAGCGCGGGCGGCACCGGCGGGACGGAGCGCGGCCGGAAGAGGCGCCGCGGGCCCGCCCTCTGCCGGGTCTGCGGCAAGACCCTCACCGAGGCCGGTGAGATGAAGCTGATGCGGTGCGAGGACTGCCCCTCCGACATGGACGAGGCTCTGTACGAGCGGCTCCGGGAGTGGCGTTCCGGCCAGGCACGGCTACTTGGCCAGCCGGCGTATTGCGTGTTCACCGACAAGACGTTGATCGCCATCGCGGAGGCCGTGCCCGGTGACGAGGGCGAGCTGTCCCGTATCTCGGGCGTCGGAGGGCGGAAGCTGGAGCGGTTCGGCTCCGATGTCCTCGCCATCTGCGCAGGTCAAGAGGTGGGGGAGGGGGCCGGGGACCCCTCCGGCGAAGACTGAGACCAACTCGTCGGAAAAATAGTTTGCGCAGCCCCCGACATGCCCCATAGGTTCTTAACCACGGGAACAGCGGGCTTCTCCGAAGCCCTGTCCCCGTGCTCTACTTATCCGAATACATGCGGTCGGCCTGTCCGACCCCGAGACGCCGAGAGGAGGCGAGTCCTGTGATCAGCAACACCATCAGCTTCAACGAGTCCACCACCAAAGTGACCGATCGCTCGGTCGTCGCCTCCACCTGCTCGCTCGGCTTCTCCCTGTCGTTCGACGCCACCGGTGTCTCCCATGGCGTGGCCAAGGTGTCCCTGCGACCTCTGACGGGCCTTCCCGTCCTGGGCCGTAATGAGCGACCGACCGTGGCACTGGAAGCAGGAGTGGCCGAGGCAAAGGGCAAGTTTTATGCCTTCGCGGCGACCGGTGCCGGATTCATGAAGCAGACGCACGACCACATGACGTGGGCCTTCCGTGGGCTCGAACCCTGGAGTGATCCAGCCTGAGGTGATCAGGCCGGCGCCTTCAGGGCCGCGGAACCCCACTCGGGATCCGCGGCCCTTCTGTTTGTCCCCGTACAGGGACGAGCGGAGCGAAGGGGCCTCGGGACAGCACCACCCGGTACCAGCCCCCCGACCGTCCGGGGGACCACCAACCGGCCGACCGGCCGGACCGACAAGACGAGGAAGACCCAGCCGTGCAACTCGAAGCGCACGCCCCGTCCGTACCGCCTTCCGAGACCATCACCCCGTCCGCTCCCACGGAGGACCCCACCGTGAACGCGCTCACCGCGCTGACCGCCCTCGATGACGCCATCGAGAACCTTGGCGTGCCCGTTCCCTGCCGCTCGTACGACCCCGAGGTCTTCTTCGCCGAGTCCCCGGCGGACGTCGAGTACGCCAAGTCCCTCTGCCGTACCTGCCCGCTGATGGAGGCCTGCCTCGCCGGCGCCAAGGAACGGCGCGAGCCGTGGGGCGTCTGGGGCGGCGAGCTGTTCATCCAGGGTGTCGTCGTCGCCCGGAAGCGGCCCCGTGGTCGCCCGCGCAAGAACCCGGTCTCGGCATGAGCATCCTCGGGACCATCGACCGCCCCTTCACGAACGATCCCCAGAAGCAGGCCACCATGCCCACTTCCCTGAGCGAGCCCCATGGCTCCGCCACCCCAGTCGTCACCACCTTGGGCGCGACCGCTTCGCGCCAGAACAGGACCCGCGCCATGCAACTCATCCCAGAAGCCCTGGCACGCGCACAGATGCGCGACCGCCTGCGCGACGCGGACAGCGAACGCCGGGCGGTCCGTGTCGTCACCGCACGCCGGATGCAGCGCCGGGCGGAGCGCGTTTCGATGCGCGCCCGCCGCGCGCTGGCCATGGCCGTCATGAACTGACGGCGATCCGGCGCCCTCCGGGGGCGGGTCCGTTCGGACCCGCCCCCGCGGGGCGTTCCCCCGCCGAAGAGGCCCCCGAGGGGTATCGTCACAGGCGTGGACCAGCAGACCTCCCCCGAGGCCGACCCGGGCGCCGAGAGCGTCGCCGTGTGCTCCCGCTGCGGTACGACGGCGGAGGCGACCCCGCCGACCTGGATCTGCTCCGTGGAGAATCACACCCGCCACTACTTCTGTGACGGGTGCGCCCGCGCAAATCTCCGCGCGATCGAGAGCAGGCTCGACTCCGCCTGGTGGTAGCGGACCCCGGTCAGACCCGGGCGCCGACCGCCGCACCGCCGACCGGGTCGTCCCCCTCGCGCTCCGCGGCGGCCTCCCGAGCCGTGTCCGCCGAGCCCTCCCCGGACTCCGGCCTCTCCCCGGACTCCTGAGCGCCCTCCGGAACCGCTCCGTCCATGGACTCCGGCTCGTACTCGGTCTCGGACTCGGTCTCGTACTCCGGCAGGAACCCCGGCACCCAGTCCTCCAGCTCGTCCCGCAGCCGGACCGTGGCGCTGAGCTGGCACAGCACCCCGATCGTGCTGAGGGTGACCCGGTGTATCAGCAGATAGGACGGGGGCAGATTGAGCTGCTTGCCCAGCTGGTGCGCGGGGGAGCGGATGTCCGCGATCCGCGCCGCCTGGGCCCGCATCCAGCCCCGGGTGAAGGTGAACTCCTCCACCTCGGCCGGTTCGATGATGGGCAGCAGATACTCCAGTACCGCGTCCGGGTCCAGCTCGATCTCCTGCTTGACGAAACCCTCCTCGCACAGCAGCTCGTACACCGCGTCGGCCTGGCCCTCCAGCGTCATCCGCAGACACTCGCCGATCGGCAGCGGCAGCCCGCCCGGGAGCCGGTCCACCGTGCCGAAGTCGAGGACGCCCAGCCGCCAGCCCTCGCCCTCCCCCTCCTCCAGGGGCAGCAGCCGGAAATTCCCCGGATGGGGGTCGGCGTGCAGCAGCCCCGTCCGTGCCGGACCGGAGAAGAGGAAGCGGGCCAGCAGCTGACCGGCCCGGTCCCGCTGCTCCTGGGTGCCGTCGGAGATCACCTCCGCCAGGGGGATGCCGTCGATCCACTCGGTCACCAGCACCTGATCGGAGTGGAAGACCACATCCGGGACCAGCACATCCGGGTCGTCCAGGAACTCCGCCGCGTGCTCCCGCTGGGACTCGGCCTCCAGCGCGTAGTCCAGCTCCTCGGAGACCCGGTCCCGCAACTCGGTGATCAGCGGCTTGATGTCCATCCCTGGGATCAGCGGCCCCAGCAGCTTCGCGAACCGGCTGAGCTGGGTCAGATCCGAGAGCAGCGCCTCGCCCGCCCCCGGGTACTGCACCTTCACCGCCACCTCGCGGCCGTCGTGCCAGACCGCCCGGTGCACCTGACCGATGGAGGCGGCGGCCGACGGCTTGTCCTCGAAGGAGAGGAACAGCTCCCGCCACTCCTCGCCGAGCCGCTCCTCCAGGACGGTGTGGACCGTCCGGGTCGGCATCGGCGGCGCCGCTTCCTGGAGCTTGGTGAGCGCGGCGCGATAGGGCCCGGCGACCTCCTCGGGCAGCGCCGACTCGAAGACGGAGAGCGCCTGACCGAATTTCATGGCACCCCCCTTCAGCTCACCGAGCACCTTGAACAGCTGTTCGGCGGTCCGCTGTTGCAGCTCACGGGCGACGACCTCGGCGGACTTGCCGCCGATCCGCTTGCCGAGCCCCCAGGTGGCGCGGCCGGCGAACCCCAGTGGCAGGGCGGCCAACTTGGCGGTCCGGGTGACCGCCTTCCGGGGAAGATCAGACATACGCCCCTCCATATCCCCGCCGGCCGTGCCCGTGGCGTGCCCAGCGGCCCTGCTCCGACAACGGCGGCTACCCGGCCATTGTCTCGTGCGGGGCAGCCAACCCCGAGGTGTCCTGTCCCTCACTTTTCCCGGCCGCCCCGCAGACACAGTGCCGATGGGGTGACAGACGCTCCCGCCGCCACTCCAGCCGGGGCAGCGAGATCTCCCAGCGGGCCCCGGCGCCGGTGGACAGCTCTCCGTCGAGAAAGGAGAGCGCGTGAGCCGCCGCCGTGCCCGCGACGGCCTGGGCGAGCGCCAGATCACCGGCGGGCACCGGGGCCCGCCGCCCGCCGGAGCGCCACTGGGCCACCAGCCTCGGCCACCCCGGATCGCGCTCCACCCGGCCCAGCTCCAGACAGCCCGCACAGGCCGTGACCCCCGGCAGCACCAGAGGGCCGACCACACCCGTCGCCTCGATCACCCCCGTAAAGAGATGCGGGGTCCCGGTCGCGATCCAGTCCGCGGCCGTCGCGGGGTCGGGGCAGTGCGCGGCGAGCCCGTCCCGGGGGCAGACCACGATCAGGGAGAGCCCCGAGCCGCCGGGACCACCGCCCCGGTCCGGGCGGCGGGGTGTCATCGGTGCCGCCCGGCGCACCAGCCGGCGGGCCGCCGTGTCCCGGCGCTCGCCGATCTCATCGGCCGGAAGACCACCGGGTGCCACATCCCAGGGCTCGGTCCGGCCGCCGTCCACCACCTCCACCAGCCCCACCCCGGAGGCGGAGAGCAGCGCGGCCACCGCGGCCCCGACCCGGCCCGCGCCCCTGACCTGGACCCGGGTGGCCTGCCGGGTCGCCAGCCGCCGCAGCCCGGCGCCCGGTTCCGGATGGACCACCGAGAGCGCCGCGAGATCCGGACGCAGCCGGTCCAGGGCGCCGGGGCGCCGCCGCAGGGCCTCCGCCTGAGGCCCGCCCGCCGTGGCGTCGTCCAGCAGCCCGGCCACCGTCAGCCGTCGCACCAGGGCATCGACATGCCCGTCCGGTAACCCCATCGACCGGGCCTCGGATCGCAGCAGCGGCAGCCCCCGGGTCCCGTCGAACAGCTCCAGCAGTGCGCCTGTCGCCGTGTCCACCGGGCCGAGGGTCACCGCCACCGCGCGGGTCACCCCGAACTGCACACTCTGCCGCTCCCGCCAGGCCCGCCGCAGTGCGGGCTTCAGCATGGGATGCATATCGTCCCCCCGTTGTCGCTCTGTCTGTACGTGCTGTACCTGCTGTCGTGGTCCCGGTCCCGCCCGTGGTCCGCGTCCGATCTCAGAATGCACCGACCGCTCCATCGCCGCGGAAAGTTGTCCACAGGCGAGTCCCATTAGTCATATGAATGGCGCGCCCAAGGAGTGGATCATGATGGATCACGCCCCAACCCGATCCGGGGGCGGGACTTATCCAAGGGCCAGCGGGTAACGTCGGGTCGTGTCCGTCGAGCCGTCCCCCAGTGTCGCGGGGGAGACCCCGCCCCGGCCGTCCCGCCGATCGGGAACGAGTGCGGTCGAGGTCCGCAGAAGTGCGCGCCGCCGCAGAACCGTATCCGCCTATCGCGAGGGCGACCGTACGATCGTCCTCATCCCCGCCCGGATGTCCGAGGCGGAGGAGGAGCGCTGGGTGGGCGTGATGCTCGACAAACTCGCGGCCCAGGAGAGCAGACGGACCCTGGGCGACCGCGAACTGGCGGAGCGCGCGGAGCGGTTGTCCGCCCAGTACCTCGGCGGGCGGGCGCGCCCGGCCTCCGTGCGCTGGGTGACCAATCAGAACACCCGCTGGGGATCCTGTACCCCCGCCGAGGCCAGTATCCGGCTCTCCCACCGGCTCCAGGGCATGCCGGAGTACGTCCTCGACTATGTCCTCGTCCATGAGCTGGCCCACCTTCTGGTGCCCGGCCATGGACCTCGTTTCTGGCGTCTTCTGGAGGCGTATCCGCGCACCGAACGCGCCCGGGGATATCTGGAGGGGGTGGTGGCCGCGGCACGGTTGCCCCACCCCGCCGCACCCGACGGAGAGTGACCACGGAGAAACGCCGCGACAACCCCTGGGGAGAAATCCCGTCCGTCGTGTATCGAATCTGTTCCAGGCTTCGTTCGAGTCTTGGCCCGGTGTCCGGGGGGACGGTTAGCCTGGCGCGATGTATTCGTGATCGAGGATGGGGGACGGTCGTTACGTATGGCCAGGGAATTCCAACGCGGCCACAAGGCCAAGGTCGGCGATCTGACGGCGGGAACGGATCTGTATGTGGGTGTCCAGATCTCCGCTCCGGGGCTCACATTCGACATCAGCTGCTTCGGACTCGATGCCGAGGAGCGGCTGACCGACGACCGGTACTTCATTTTCTTCAATCAGCCCGCCTCGCCCGAGGGAGCCATTCAGCTTCTCGGGCCGCAGGCCGGTGACACCGAGTCCTTCCGGGTCACCCTCGACCGGCTGCCGGACCGGCTCCACCGGCTCTCCTTCACCGCCACCGTCGACGGCGACGGGGAGATGTCCCGGATCGGCCCCGGATATCTGCGGATCGTCGCGGGGGGCGAGGAGGTCGCCCGCTATCCGTTCACCGGGAACGAGTTCAGCACCGAGCGCGCGCTGATGATCGGCGACTTCTATCTGAAGGACGTCTGGCGCTTCGCCGCGGTCGGACAGGGCTTCGACGGGGGTCTGGAGGCGCTGCTGAAGAACTTCGGCGGCGAGGTCGCGGAGGAGCAGCCCGCCGAGCCCGCCCCGCCGGCCGCCCCCGCGTTCGCGCCCCCGGCCTTCGCGCCCCCGGCGCAGCCCGCCGCCCCGCCGGCGTTCGCCGCGCCGGCGGCACCACCCGTACCGCCGACCCCGGCTGCCCCGGTGGCGCCTGCCCCGCCGGTCGCACCGGCACCTCCCGTACCGCCGGTCGCACCGGCACCGCCGCAGCCGACGCACTACGCGCCCGCGCAGGCCCCCGTGGCACCGGTACCCCCGGCCGCCCCTGTGGCCCCGCAGGCTCCCGTACCACCCAGCGCTCCCGTACCACCCGCCCCGCCGGTCGCGCCGTCCTTCGGGCAGCCCGTGCCCGCCCCGATGCCGTTCGGCTCGCCCCCGGGAGCGCCCCAGCCCCCCGGTGTCGCCCCCCAGGGGATACCCCAGGGGCTCCCCGCGAACGGCGCGGGCCTCCAGGCAGCCCTCCAGCCCTATCGCGAGACCCCCGACGGTCAGCGCTGGGCGGCCCAGAACCATCAGCTCGTCCGGGTGGAGCTGCGCAAGGGCGGACCGGGTGTCCTCGCCCGCCAGGGCAGCATGGTGATGTACCAGGGCAAGATCGACTTCAGTCACAAGAGCGCCGGTCTCATCGGCGGCCGGGTCGGCTCCGCCACCGGCCAGGAGCTGGAGCTGATGCGCTGCACCGGACGCGGTCAGGTCTTCCTCGCGGAGGACGCCGCCCAACTGCACGCCATCGAACTCCAGGGTGACGGCATCTGTGTCTCCGCCGAGAACGTCCTCGCCTTCGACGAGGCCCTCCAGTACGAGATCCGCCGGATCGAGGGTCATGGCATCCCCGGTGGGGCCCTCTTCACGCTCCAGTTCAGCGGCACCGGGACCGTCGTCGTCAAGACCCGGGGCCTCCCCGTCGTCCTGCCCGTCACGCCCACCACCTTCGCCGACGCCAACGCCGTGGTGGCCTGGTCCTCCGGGTCCCAGGTGATCCTCTCCAGCCAGGTCAGACTGCGCCGCAACGCCTACCCCGGCCACAGCGGGGAGACGGTCAACCTCCAGTTCCGGGGAGCACCCGGGAACTTCGTCGTCGTCCAGCCCTACGAGGTCTGAGGGAGCCCGAAATGGAACAGCAACTCGCGGGCCATATCCCCGCCCCGATGGCCGCCCGGATGGAGAACCACGGCACCACCATGCTCAAGGTCGCCATGGCCACCGGCCACGACCTGTTCGCACGGAGCGGTTCGATCGTGTCGTACGAGGGGTTCATCCAGTACGAGCCGGACCCGCCCGCCGCCCGTCAGGCCGCCGCCCAGTGGGTGAGCGGCGAGGGCTCCCCCGTGATGAAGTGCGCCGGGGACGGGGTGCTCTATCTCGCCGACTACGGCGCCGATGTGGTCATCCTCCATCTCGACAATGACTCGATCTCGGTCAACGGCACCAATGTGCTCGCCTTCGACGCCCATCTCCAGTGGGGCGTCGAGAAGGTCAAGGGCCTGGCCAAGCTCGCCGGACAGGGCCTGTGGAATGTGGAGATAGCGGGCACCGGCTGGGTCGCCCTCACCTCCCGGGGCGTCCCGATCGTGGTCGACTGCGGCCGGGGCGAGGACGAGACCTATGTCGACCCGGACGCCCTGGTCGCCTGGTCACCGCAGCTCAAGGTGAAGGGCAAGCGCAGTTTCACGGCCTCGTCCCTGGTCGGGCGGGGCAGCGGCGAGGCGTATCAGATGGCCTTCTCGGGCCAGGGCATCGTCGTCGTACAGCCGAGCGAGGACAGCACCGACCGGCTGCGGATCCGGGGCTGAGGGGGAGCGGGAACACATCATGCAGAGTTCACTTTTCCACCATGCGGAACAGCAGTCCCAAGAGCGCTATGTCCTCCAGAACCCGCAGCTGCTGCGGGTGGCCCTCCAGGGCGACGACATCCTCGCCCGCAAGGGATCGATGGTCGCCTACCAGGGGATGATCGACTTCGACGGGGAGTACGAGTCGGCCGGGCGCCGCCGGGAGCGCAAGCGCACCGGGGAGGGCCTGGAGCTGATGCGCTGCTCCGGCCAGGGCACCGTCTATCTCGCCAATCTCGCGCAGTACGTCCATGTCGTGGAGGTGGACCGGGACGGCCTCACCGTGGACAGCTCCTATGTCCTCGCGCTCGACGCCGGGCTGCACACCGAGGTCATCGCCGTGGACAGCCAGTACGGCATCTCGGGCTCCGGGAAGTACCAGCTCACCATCACGGGCCGGGGCAAGGTCGCGCTGATGACCTCGGGCCGGCCGCTGATGATGCGGGTCACACCGGAGACCAGCGTCAATGTGGACGCCGACGCCATCGTCGCCTGGTCGACCCCGCTGCGGGTGCAGATGCAGGCCCAGACCTACTCCTCCCCCGTCCACCGGCGGCGCGGGTCCACCGGGGAGGGCTGGGAGCTGAGCTTCCTCGGGCAGGGCTTCGCCCTGGTCCAGCCCAGCGAGGTCATGCCGCCGCAGCACGCGCAGATCGGCGAGGGCGTGCGCGGACGGTTCGGCAACAGCGGACAGAACGCCAACAACTCCTGGAGCTGACGCACGGTAAGGGGCGGTCTCCCGGGAGACCGCCCCTTACCCCTGTCCGGGGCCGTGCCGGAGTGCCGGAGGGACCGGTGACCGGTGACCCCGTCCCGGGGTCGTGGGTCAGGCCGGTGCGGCGCAGGTCAGGCCGGGTGCGGCGACGGGGCACCGAGCAGCGCCCGGGTCCCCTCCAGCAGCCGCAGCACCGAACCGTCGGCGACCTCCGCCACCTCGTCGTACCGGAACCAGCGCAGATCCAGCGACTCCTCACTGATCCGCACCTCGGCCCCCGCCGGGGCCAGCGCCGCGTACTGCACATCCAGATGCCAGTGGCAGGGTGCCGGGATGGGATGCCGGTCCAGCCGCACCGGGGAGCCCGCGCCCAGCAGGGTCAGGCCGGTCAGACCGGACTCCTCGGCGGCCTCCCGCAGCGCCGCCCCGGCCAGTGTCCCGTCCCCCGGCTCGCAGTGGCCGCCCATCTGGAGCCACATACCGAGCTTGCGGTGGAGGGTCAGCAGCACCCGCTCCCGCTCCGGGTCCACGATCAGGGCACTGGCCGTGAGGTGACCGGCGGAGCAGGACTTCCACAGGCCGTCGGGCCGGGCCGCCAGATGGTCCAGATAGGCGCGGCGCAGCTCCTCCTGCTCCTCCCGCCCCTCCTGACCGGCGGCCGGGCCCATCGGGTCCGTGTACTCCCGCAGGGTCCGTACGGCGTCGTCGTGCAGACTCACCGGCCGGAGCCACCGTCCCGGCCGTCCCGGCCGTCCCGGCCGTCCTGCTCCTCGGTACCGGGGCCCTCGGGGCCGCTCTCCGGGCCCTTGCCGCCGCCCGTGCCGCCCTCGGTGCCCTTGCCGGTGGCGGTGCCCGTGCCGGAGCCCTGGGACGCGGCCTCGCCGAGCATCTTGTCCAGCTCGGAGAAATCCAGGTGCTCCCGGTGGACAAAACCATCCGGGTCGTCCAGGTCGGAGGCGGTCGGCAGCATGTCCGGGTGCTCCCACAGGGCGTCCCGGCCGTCCATCCCGCGCGCGTCGGTGAGCGAGGCCCACAGCCGGGAGGCATCCCGCAGCCTGCGCGGACGCAGCTGGAGACCGATCAGTGTGGCGAAGGTCTGCTCCGCCGGACCGCCGGACGCCCGCCGCCTGCGCAGGGTCTCGCGCAGCGCCGGGGCGGCGGTGAGCCGCGACGAGGCGGCCTCGTGGACCACCGCGTCCACCCAGCCCTCGACGAGGGCCAGCGCCGTCTCCAGACGGGCCAGCGCGGCCTTCTGCTGCGGGGTGTCCTCCGGCTGGAACATGCCCTGCTGGAGTGCCTCCTGCAGCTGCTCCGGGTGGGTGGGGTCGAACTGGCCCACCACATCCTCCAGCTTGGAGGTGTCGACCGTGATGCCCCGGGCGTATCCCTCGACCGCTCCGAAGAGGTGCGACCGCAGCCACGGGACATGGGCGAAGAGCCGCTGGTGAGCGGCCTCGCGCAGGGCCAGATAGAGCCTGACCTCCTCCTTGGGGACACCGAGGTCCTTGCCCAGGGCGGCCACATTCAGCGGGAGGAGCGCGGCCTTGCCCGCGGGGCCGAGCGGCAGACCGATATCGGTCGAGCCGACCACCTCGCCCGCCAGCACGCCCACGGCCTGACCGATCTGCTGGCCGAACATCGCGCCGCCCATGGAGCGCATCATGCCGATCAGCGGGCCCGCCATGGCCTGCATCTCCTCGGGCAGCACACTGCCCATGGCCACCCCGACACGCTCGGCGACCGGGTCGGCCAGCTGCCGCCAGGCGGGGAGGGTCTCCTCGACCCACTCCGCACGGCTCCAGGCGACGGCGGTGGTCGTGCCGGACGGCAGCGACGTCACCCCGTCCAGCCACAGGTCGGCCAGGCGCAGCGCCTCCTCGACGGCGGTGCGCTCGGCGGGACCGACGCTCTCGTCCTTGGTGCCGTCCGGGGTGCCCTGGGAGACCGTCTGGCGGGCGATCTGCTTGGCCATGTCCCAGTTCACCGGGCCGCCCTCATAGCTCAGCATCTGGCCGAGCTGCTGGAAGGCGGCGCCCAGGTCGCCGGGGTTCAGCGATCCGAACATGGCGGCGAAGGGATTGTCCGCGCCGCTCCCGGGGCCGAATCCGAAAGGATTCGCCGGGGAGGAGCCGCCGGCGCCGTGGCCACCGCCGGCGGGATCCTTCTTCTTGCCCTCGTCGCCGTTCTCCGGCTCCTCCGGCGGAAGGCCGAATCCGAATGGGGTGTCACTCACGGGTTTCCTCGGCTCGTAGGGCCGCCGGCTTCTACCGACGGCGAATGCCCGACAACACACCCAGCGTAGACATCCGCGCCCGGGTGTGGGCTCGGTGCTCCGCCGACTCGTGGCCTGGGGCAGGATGGACGCCACCTGGTACGTACGCGTCATACGCTCACGTACTGAAGACAACCGCTGGAGACACCTGGTGAGTTCCCCAGATCCACAGGTTCGCGGAGCGCGAAACCGATCGACCCCGTCCGCCGGCGGCGGGTCCGCACGCCGCGGCCCCGTCGTCGCGGTCACCGGCGCCGCCACCGGCGTCGGTGATCTGCTGACGCGCAGGCTCGCCGCGTCCGACGAGGTCAAGCAGGTGGTCGCCATCGACGAGCGTCGGGGGGAGGTCGCCGAGGCGCTGTGGCACACCCTCGATGTCCGGGACCCGGCCATCGCCGAGAAGCTGCGCGGCGCCGATGTCGTGGTGCACCTCGCGCTCGACCTCGACCTGGAGACGGACGCCGCCGCCCGGACCGCCTACAACGTCCGCGGCACCCAGACCGTGCTGACCGCCGCCGCGGCGGCCGGGGTGCGGCGGGTCGTGCTGTGCACCTCCGCGATGGTCTACGGAGCGCTACCGGAGAACGACATTCCGCTCTCCGAGGACGCCGAGCTGCGGGCCACCGCGGAGGCGACCGGTGTCGGCGATCTGCTGGAGATCGAGCGGCTGGGCCGCCGCGCGCCCCGCGCGCACCCCGGGCTCAATGTCACCGTGGTCCGGCCCGCCCTGCTGGTGGGCGGCACCGACACCGCGCTGACCCGCTACTTCGAGTCCCCGCGGCTGCTGGTGGTGGCCGGATCCCGTCCGACCTGGCAGTTCTGCCATGTCGAGGATCTGGTGAGCGCCCTGGAGTACGCGGCGCTGGAGAAGGTGGACGGTGAGCTGGCGGTCGGCTGCGACGGCTGGCTGGAGCAGGACGAGGTGGAGGAGCTGAGCGGGATCCGCCGCATGGAGCTCCCCTCGGCCGTGGCGCTCGGCGCCGCCACCCGGCTCCACCGGATCGGCCTCACTCCGTCCCCCGCCGGTGACCTGGCGTACACGATGCACCCCTGGGTGGTCAGCGTCAGCCGGCTGCACGACGCGGGCTGGCGGCCGGGGTGGACCAATGAGGAGGTCCTGGCCGCGCTGCTGGAGGAGGTCGAGGGGCGGCACACCCTCGCGGGCCGCCGGCTGGGCCGCAAGGACGCCACGGCGGCGGGCGCGGCGGGCGCGACGGTCGCCCTGCTGGGCACGGCGGCCCTGGTCCGCAGGGCCCGCAAGGCCCGGCGGCGGATGTAGGCCCCGCAACCCCCGGCGCCCCCGGCGCCCCCGGAATCCCGGCGCCCCCGGAATCCCGGCGCCCCCGGAACCCCGGCCCGGGACGGGGGCGCGGGCCGGAGTGTCCGCGGGGTGCGGCACGATGAACACATGGGCATCACTGACGAGCACCCGGGGGAGCGGTCGGGCCCCGACCCGATCCGTCTCCTGGCCATCCGCGACACCCCGCTCTCCCTGGACGAGGTCTTCGCGGCGGTACGGGACGACGCCGCCGGGGGCACCGCGTTCTTCGTCGGCACCGTCCGCGACCACGACGGCGGCGCCTCGGTCCGCGGCCTCGGCTACACGGGTCATCCGACGGCCGAGGCCGTGCTGCGCCGGACGGCCGCGGAGATCACCGCGAAATACCCGGTCCGGGCGCTGGCGGCGGTCCACCGGGTGGGCGATCTGGAGGTCGGCGACCTCGCGGTCGTCGTCGCCGTGGCATGCGCCCATCGGGGTGATGCCTTCGACGCCTGCCGCCGGCTCATCGACACCCTCAAGGAAGAGGTGCCGATCTGGAAGCACCAGCTCTTCACCGACGGCGGCGAGGAGTGGGTGGGCGCCTGACGGAGCGGGCGCCCGGGGCACGCCCACGGGGCGCCCCTGGCCGTCTTCCGGGGGACGGGGACCCGGGGAAACCCACCGGGTGACCATGCGCCCCGATTTGCGTAACCGCCCCCCTGGCCCGAGCGTTGAACTGGCGGATGATTAATCTGCTGATCACTCAGTTGCGGATGTCATGGGGTAGGGAGGTCACGATGGCAGCGCTCGCCTGGTTGCTGATTCCGCTGTTCGCCGTCGTCGGCGCGGCGATATGGGGAGGCTGGGCCTCACGCAACCGGACAACCGGCGATGTCGCCGAGTTGGCCGGTTACGCGCGTTTCCGGGACGCGATGGAGAAGGCCGCCTCGGGCGGTCCCCCGGCGAAGTAGACGGCGGGGCGGCCGTGGCCCGCCCCGGACGGACCGGCCCCGACAGTGCGCCCCGGGCCCTGTCCCGTACTGTCGTTCCATGCCACGCCGCACCGCGACGATGCTCGCCTCCACTCTGGTCTTCATCGCGTTGCTCTGTGCCGGGGTCCTCATCCCGGTGCCCTACTCGGAGATGTCCCCGGGGCCGACGGTCAACACCCTCGGCGACGCGGGTGGCGAACCGGTTCTGCGGATCTCGGGGCGGAAGACGTACCCCACCAACGGCCATCTGAACATGACCACGGTGCGGGTCACCGGGGCCGATTACCGGATGAATCTCGTGGAGTCCGTGTACGGCTGGCTCGCCGACGACCAGGTGGTCGTCCCGCACGAGACCCTCTACCCGGACGGGAAGACCGAGGAGCAGTCGACCCAGGAGAACGCCGAGGAGTTCACCCAGTCCCAGGAGAGCGCCAAGGTGGCGGCGCTCAGGGAGCTGAAGATCCCGGTGCGCTCGCAGGTCGTGGTCTCCACCGTGGTGAAGGACACCCCCGCCGAGGACCGGCTGCACGCCGGCGATGTGATCAGGGCGGTGGACGGCGACCCCGTCGAGGAACCCGGTGATGTGGCCGCGCGGGTCACCCGGCACAAGCCCGGCGAGAAGGTCGTCTTCACCATCGTCCCCGCCAAGGAGGCCGCGGCGGCGGAGAAGGCGGGCAAGAAGCCGACCGCCACCGAGAAGGTGACCGTCACCACCGCGAAGTCCGAGGAGACGGGCAAGGCGATGGTCGGCATCCAGGCGGGTCTCGACCACACCTTCCCGTTCACCATCGACATCAATCTGGCCGATGTCGGCGGGCCGAGCGCGGGGCTGATGTTCGCGCTGGGCATCGTGGACAAGCTCACCCCGGGCGATCTGACCGGCGGCGAGTTCATCGCGGGCACCGGCACCATCGACGACGAGGGCACGGTCGGGCCGATCGGCGGGATCGAGATGAAGCTGGTCGGCGCGCGGAAGGCGGGGGCCGAGTACTTCCTGGTGCCCAAGGCCAACTGCGCCACCGCGGCCTCGGACATCCCCGAGGGGCTGACCCTGGTGAAGGTCGACACCATGGCCGACGCGACCGATTCGATGAAGAAGATCGCGTCGGGGCGGACGGACGGGCTGCCCTCCTGCTCCACGAGCTGACCCCGATCCCCGATCCCCGATCGCCGAGTGCCCAGGGCCCGGGGCGCGCTGATTCCGCTCTCGGCGTAGCGCGCCCCGGAGTCCCTGGAAGGAACGGGAGCCCCTGGAGGGAAACGACCTAGGACTCGAAGGTCGCCGCCAGGGCGTCCGCGAGGCCCGGGACCAGGTCCGGTCCGGTCAGCACCTCCGTCGGCGAGTCCTTCGCCCGCAGCCGCAGGGCCGACTCGCGGGCGCCGTCGCGCAGGACCGCCACGGTCATCCGGACCTCCTGGCGGTCGGGGTGGGAGGCCACCCACGTGGCCAGCGCCCGCTCGTCCAGGCCGTCGGGGACCTGGGTCTCGGCGGACGGCGGCAGCATCTGACGCTCCACGGTCAGCGCGCATCCGGCGACCGCGTCGGGCCAGGCGATGGTGGCGAGGAACTCGTCGAGCGCGGTGCCCGCCGGGATCTCGTCCTGTTCGATCGGGGTGAGCGGCGCGGCGCTGTCGTCGCCGTCGAGCCCCAGCTGGGCCGCGAGCTCGGGCTCCTGGCCGCGCAGCCGTGCGGTGTCGACCAGGGCGAAGAGACGGGCGGGAAGGTCCCAGCCGAGTCCCGAGGCGTACTCGTCGATCTCCAGCACGGCACGGGTGAGCGGGCTCGCGGCGATCGGGCCGGATCCGGTGGGGGTGGTGCCGGAGCCGTCGGCCGGGCCCCCGGAGGGGCCGTCGGCGGAGGGGGTGGAAGGGGAAACATTGGACATGCCCAATATCCTGCCTCCTCCGGGCCCCCAGTCGGGAACTAGGTAAAGCCTCGGTAAGTTGCATGGGTGGGGCTCTAGGATCGCGGGGGCCCGTTTCACAGACCGCGAATATTTCACCGACCGCGAACTTCGAGGTGCGCACGTTGGCTTTCCAGATGCCGGACCGCGGCGGAGGCCCCCCGACCGGGCCACGGATCAGAGTGGGCCGCCCCTCCCGGCGGGTCCGCACCCTGCTGATGACACTGGGGGTGCTGGCTGTCCTGGCCATGGCGTTCGTCATGTTCGCCGGGTTCTGGACCGACTGGCTCTGGTACCGCTCCGTCAACTATTCATCGGTGTTCACCACCACTCTCTGGACCAAGATCGGCCTCTTCGCCGTCTTCGGTCTGCTGATGGCCACGGCCGTCGGGGTGAACATCTGGCTCGCCCACCGGCTGAGGCCGCCGCTCAGCGCCATGTCGCTGGAGCAGCAGAGCCTCGACCGCTACCGCATGGGCATCGCCCCGTACAAGAAGTGGGTGCTCCTCGCGATCACCGCACTCGTCGGGCTGATCGCCGGAGCCTCCGCCACCGGTCAGTGGCGGACCTGGCTGATGTGGATCCACGGGGTGCCCTTCGGTGAGAAGGACCCCCAGTTCCAGATGGACGTGTCGTTCTACGCGTTCGACCTGCCCTGGTACCGCTTCCTGCTGGGCTTCGGCTTCGCCGCCGTGGTCCTCTCGCTGATCGCCGCCGCGCTGACCCACTATCTGTACGGCGGACTGCGGATCACCAGCCCCGGCGCCCGCGCGACCGGCGCGGCCACCGGACACCTCTCGGTGCTGCTCGGTGTCTTCGTCTCGCTGAAGGCGGTGGCGTACTGGCTGGACCGGTACGGCCTCGCGGTGAAGTCCAGCGACTTCAAGGCGACGGGGAACTGGACCGGCCTGCGCTATGTCGACGCCAACGCCTATCTCCCGGCGAAGACGATCCTCTTCTGTATCGCGGCGATCTGCGCCGTGCTCTTCTTCGCGACGCTCTGGCGCCGCACCTGGCAGCTGCCGATGATCGGCTTCGGCCTCATGGTCCTCTCGGCGATCCTGATCGGTGGCCTCTACCCGGCCATCGTCCAGAAGTTCCAGGTCCAGCCGAACGAGCAGGCCAAGGAGAGCCCGTACATCCAGAAGAACATCGATGCCACCCGCAAGGCGTACGGCATCGACAGCGCGAAACAGGAGGACTACGCCGGAAAGAGTGATCCCACCCGCAAGGCGGAGCAGCGGGAGGACGCCAAGTCGGCGGCCAGCTATCGCGTGGTCGACTCGAACATCGTGTCGCCCGCCTTCCAGCAGCGCCAGCAGGAGCGGAAGTACTACCAGTTCCCGGACACGCTGGACGTCGACCGGTACACCGGCCCCGACGGCAAGCCGCAGGACACCGTCATCGGTCTGCGTGAGCTGGACCTCAGCGGTATCCCCAAGCGCAACTGGATCAACGACCACTTCACCTACACCCATGGCTACGGCGCCATCGCGGCCAAGGGCACCAGTGTGGTCACCGACCCGAACGACGGCACGGTGGGCTCGCCGGACTTCACCGAGTCCGGGCTGCCGACCTCGGGCCAGCTGAGCGAGGACAACCCCGGCAAGAAGTACGAGCAGCGGATCTACTACGGCGAGAAGACCGAGCAGTACTCGATCGTCGGCGGCCCGCAGAAGGAGCTGGACTACGAGTCCAACACCAGCGGTCCGAAGTACACCAGCTACCGGGGCGACAGCGGGGTCAGCCTCTCCGGCACGCTGAACCGCGCGGCGTACGCCATCGCCTTCAGCGAGCCGCAGATCCTGTACTCGGGCGCTGTCGGCGAGGGCTCGCGGATCCTCTACAACCGCACGCCCAAGGAGCGGGTCGAGGCGGTCGCGCCGTGGCTCACCATCGACGGCGACGCCTACCCGGCGGTGGTCGACGGCCGGATCCAGTGGATCGTGGACGCCTACACCACCACCAACAGCTACCCGTACGCCTCGCGCACCACCCTCGGGGACACCACCGCGGACTCGCTGACCACCAACCAGCGCGCGGTCGTCGCCCAGCAGAACCAGGTCAACTACATCCGCAACTCGGTGAAGGCCACCGTCGACGCCTACGACGGCACGGTGAACCTCTACCAGTGGGACACCGAGGACCCGGTCCTGAAGACCTGGATGAAGGCGTTCCCGGGCACGGTGAAGTCCAAGGGCGACATCTCCCCGGAGCTGCGGTCGCACCTGCGCTACCCGCAGGACATGTTCAAGGTCCAGCGTGAGCTGCTGACCCGGTACCACGTCACCGAGCCCGAGCAGTTCTACAGCGGCAGTGACGCCTGGCAGGTGCCGGACGACCCGACGAACAAGAAGGGCAGTGCGGTCCCGCCGTACTACCTGAGCCTGAAGATGCCCGGCGAGAGCGCGCAGAGGTTCTCGCTCACGACGACCTTCACCCCCGCGGGCCGGCCCAACCTGGGCGCGTTCATGGCGGTGGACGCCGACGCGAACAGCAAGGGTTACGGCTCGATAAGGCTGCTCAGAGTCACCGAGACGGTCCAGGGACCGTCGCAGGTGCAGTCCGAGCTGAATGGTGTGCCGGAGGTCGCGACCTTTGTGCGGGACCTCAGGGGCACCGACTCGGACATCGAGTACGGAAATCTGCTGACCATTCCACTGGACGGCGGCTTCCTGTACATCGAGCCGGTGTACGCCCGGGGTGGCAGCGCCAACTATCCGCTGCTGAGGAAGGTGGCCGCCGCCTACGGCGGAGGCAAGCCGGTCTTCAAGGACACCCTGGACGAGGCGCTCGACGCGGTCTTCGCCCAGGAGGGCGGTTCGGACACTCCGCCGCCGCCCGAGAAGGACGAAGGCGACACCCCCACCAAGCCCAAGCCCCCGACCGGTGGGGAATCGGAGCTGAGGGACGCCATCGCCGATGTCCTCAAGGCCAATGAGGACGCCAACGCAGCCCTGGACAAGGAACCCAAGGACTGGGGCGCGTACGGCAGGGCCCAGGAGGAGCTGGAGAAGGCGCTGGAGCGGCTGGAGGAGGCCGAGGGCAAGGAGAGTCGGCCCGCCTCGTCACCGCCGAAGACGACCTCCCCATCGTGACGGCCCTCGTCGTGACGGTCTTCCCGTCGTGACTGCCTTCCTGTCATGAGGCTCCGCCGCCCGGACCCCGCGAGGGTCCGGGCGGCCGGGCCGGGCCCGGTGGGGACACCGGGCCGGTCGGCGGTGGCAGGCCCGCCGCGGCACCGCTGAGCTGGACACATCCCGTGCCGTGATAGTGTGTGAACACAACGACGCGGGGTGGAGCAGCTCGGTAGCTCGCTGGGCTCATAACCCAGAGGTCGCAGGTTCAAATCCTGTCCCCGCTACTGAATGACGAAGAGGGCCCGGATCCTTTGAGGATCCGGGCCCTCTCCGTGCGTATGGGTGGTGTGGAGGACCTCGGTGCGGCGGGGGCGCGGGACCGGGCGCGAAGGGGGTGCGCACGTTTGACTTATCTCTCTGTGGGCATGTCGACAAAACGCCGAAGTGACCTTCCCGGTTGCGGTATACCGGGTGTGAGCCGGTTGCAGGTGGTGCGACGATGGAATATATGGGGGACAGGGCAACTCTGTTGGAGACAGGGCGGTTTGTGCAGCGACATGCCGGGAGCGCAGCGGGAGCGGACTCCCCTGCGCCGGACGGCACCGCCGCCACCGCCATGGCCACCGCGGACCGGCGCCCGATGGCGGCCCGTACGGTCGGCACCGGCCCCGGCACCCGCACTGATACCGACACCGATACCGGCATCGGCAGGGGCGGCACCGACATCGGCGCCGACACCACGGATACCACCGACGCCACGGACACCGCGGACGCCCTGAGCGCCGGGGTCCGTGAGGGAAACGGGGCCCCCGGCGCCGACGCCGTGGAGACCGCCGGCAGCGAGGAGCGCTACCGCAGGGCCGCCGCCTCCGGTGACATCGCCGCCATGAGCGCCCTCGGCTCCCTCCTGCTGCGCCGGGGCGACCTGGACGGCGCCGAGCCGCATCTGCGCGGCGCCACCGCCGCCGGGGACCGGGCCGCCGCCAACAACCTCGGGGTCCTGCTCCATCAGCGCGGCTACGCCGAGGAAGCCGCCACATGGTGGCGGGTCGCCGCGGTCGCCGGATCGGCGGCGGCCGCCCACGCACTCGGCCGGCACTTCCGTGAGCGCGGCGACGAACCCGCCGCCGAGTACTGGCTCCGCCAGTCCGCCGAGCAGGGCCACGCACTGGGCGCCTACGCCCTCGCCGACCTCCTGGAGCACCGCAGCGACGTCGGCGCCGAGCGCTGGCTGCGCGCCGCCGCCGAGCGCGGGCACCGGGAGGCCGCCTACCGGCTCGCCCGGATGCTGGAGCTGCGCGCCGCCGACGAGGAGCGGCCCGGCGGACACCGGGACACCGGCCCCCACTCGGGCACCCGGCTGCGGATGGGCGACCACGGCGCGGGCCGGGACGGCTTCGCCGGAGGAGCGCCGGGCGTACGGGCCGCCGGGGACCGGGGCGCGCACCGCGCGGTTGCGCACCGCGCCCCCGTCGACACCGGCGCACACCGGGTTCCGGCAGCGGCGGGAGCCGCCCGCGCCGCCGGGGGCATGGTCGACAGCGTGACCCGGCTCCGTCTCTCCACCCTGGACGAGGCCGCCCAGTGGTACCGGCAGGCGGCGGCCCGGGGCCACCGCAGAGCCGCCCTCCACCTCGGCGCCATCCTGGAGAAGCGCGGCGACCTCAAGGAGGCCGGCCGCTGGTACCTCAGCTCCGCCAAGGACGGCGAGACCCGGGCCGCCTGCGCCCTCGCCTTTCTGCTGCGGGACGCCGGGGACGAGGAGAGCGCCGCCGTCTGGTGGCTGCGCGCCGCCCAGGAGGGCGACGGCAACGCGGCCAACGCCCTCGGGGCGCTGCACGCGGAGCGCGGCGAGCCGCAGACCGCCGAGCGCTGGTACCGCGCGGCCCTGACGGCGGGCGATGTGAACGGCGCGTACAACCTCGGGCTGCTCTGCACCGCGCAGGACCGGGTGCAGCAGGCCGAGCAGTGGTACCGCCAGGCCGCCTACGCCGGTCACCGCGAGGCCGCCAACGCCCTCGCCGTCCTGCTGCTCCAGGCGGGGGACGCGACCGGCGCGGAGCCCTGGTTCTCCAAGGCGGCCGAGGCGGGCAGTGTGGACGCCGCGTTCAACCTCGGCATCCTGCATGTCGGCCGGGACGACGACCGTACGGCGCTGATGTGGTACGAGCGCGCGGCGGCCGGCGGACACACCGAGGCGGCCCTCCAGGTCGGCATAGCGCGGCTGCGGGACGGCGACGAGCACGGTGCCGAACGTCATCTGCGCTGTGCGGCGGGGGGCGGCAGCACGGAGGCGGCCTTCCGCCTCGCGACGCTGCTCGACTCCCGGCAGCCGCCAGCGGGCGCGCCGGTGCTCGGTGAGCCGGTCGGCGAGAAGACCGAGTGCGAGGAGTGGTACGAGCGGGCCGCCGAGCAGGGCCACCGCCGTGCGCAGGTACGGGTGGGCATGCTCGCGGCGGCCCGGGGGGACATGCCCGGGGCCGCCCGCTGGTACCGGGAGGCCGCCGAGGCGGGCAGCCGCAACGGCGCCTTCAACCTCGGGCTGCTGCTCGCGCGGGAGGGCAATGAGCGCGAGGCGGCCCTGTGGTGGAGCCGGGCGGCCCGCGCCGGGCACGGTCGCGCCGCCCTGCGGCTGGCCCTGCTCGCCGCGCGCCGGGGCGAGCTGACCGAGGGGCAGCGCTGGTGCGCCCGCGCGGTGGAGCTGGGCCCGGCCGAGGTCGCCGAACGCGCGGCCCGCCTCCGCGAGGCCCTCCACCAGGAACTGACCGCGTGACCCTCTGCGGCGGGCGCTGTCCCGTACCGCGGGGCCCGGCCCGAGCGCCCGGGTCGCCGCACTCCTGACAGCGCCCCCGCCCCCTGGCCCGCCCTCCGGTCCGGCGGGTGGCCACCGCTCCCCGTACCGGCGGACGGTTCCCCGTACCGGCGGACGGTTCCTCCGGGTACCGCCCGGGGGCCGCTGGTGCCCCCTGGAGGGCCAACGGCTTCGATACGGGGACCTCCGCCGGACCGGCGCCCCGGGAGGCGTCCTTCCCGCACGTCCTGACGCGGCCGGCGCGGTAGGGCGTACAGGCGTACGGGCGGTCCTCCGTGCCCCGGGACGGGGGCCTGACGGGGGCCTGACCAGGTCAGGACGGGTTCAGCGTGGGGCTCGGGCGCGGCACGCGTAGGGCACGGATGGGGTCCGGGGGACGGGATTTGCACTGGGTGGTCGGCTCCCGTAAGGTTGGGTTTACCGACGCGGGGTGGAGCAGCTCGGTAGCTCGCTGGGCTCATAACCCAGAGGTCGCAGGTTCAAATCCTGTCCCCGCTACTGAATGACGAAGGCCCGGATCCTCAGGATCCGGGCCTTCGGCATGTGCGCGCACGGGGATGGCCGGAACCGCCCGCCCCCGGCGAAAGCGGGGAGCGGGGCTCAGACGCCGGCGCAGGAGGGGCAGATGCCCCGGTAGGTGACCTCGACATTGGAGATGGTGAACCCGAACCGCTCGGAGTCGGGCAGGTCCGCCAGGGGATTCCCGGCCGGGTGGACATCGCGGATCGCACCGCACTGGGCGCAGACCAGATGCTGATGGGGCCGGTGCGCGTTCGGGTCGTACCGCTTGGCGCGGCGGTCGGTGGCGACTTCCAGCACCTCACCGAGCGTGACCAGCTCACCCAGGGTGTTGTAGACGGTCGCACGCGAGATCTCGGGGAGTCGCTCCACCGCCCGCGCATGCACCTCGTCGGCCGTCAGATGGACATGCTCGCCGTCGAGAACTTCGGCCACGACACGCCTCTGCGCCGTCATGCGCCAGCCTCGGCCGCGGAGTCGTTCCAACAGGTCACTCATAGGACCAGCCTAACAGCGGGGGATCGTGATCCCGAACGGGTGTGACTTTGGATGCTCACTTGACTTAGACAAAGTCCATCGTAGGATCGGATCGGCACAAGGGCCAGGACGACGATCATGGAGGCGTTACACGTGACGCAGGGACCGCTCACCACGGAGGCCGGAGCGCCGGTCGCCGACAACCAGAACAGCGAGACCGCCGGCGCCGGCGGCCCGGTTCTGCTCCAGGACCAGTCCCTCCTGGAGAAGCTCGCGCACTTCAACCGCGAGCGCATCCCGGAGCGAGTCGTGCACGCCCGTGGCGCGGGCGCCTACGGCACCTTCACCGTCACCGCGGATGTCACGCGGTACACCAGGGCGGCCTTCCTCTCCGAGGTCGGCAAGGAGACGGAGACCTTCCTCCGCTTCTCCACCGTCGCCGGTAACCTCGGCGCCGCGGACGCGGTCCGCGACCCCCGGGGCTTCGCGCTGAAGTTCTACACCGAGGAGGGCAACTACGACCTCGTCGGCAACAACACCCCGGTGTTCTTCATCAAGGACGCCATCAAGTTCCCCGACTTCATCCACACCCAGAAGCGCGACCCGTACAGCGGCTCGCAGGAGGCGGACAACGTCTGGGACTTCTGGGGGCTGTCCCCCGAGTCCACCCACCAGGTGACCTGGCTCTTCGGTGACCGGGGCATTCCCGCCTCGTACCGTCACATGAACGGCTACGGCTCCCACACCTACCAGTGGAACAACGCCGCCGGTGAGGTCTTCTGGGTGAAGTACCACTTCAAGACGGACCAGGGCATCAAGAGCCTGACCCAGGCCGAGGCCAACCGCCTCGCCGGTGAGGACCCGGACAGCCACCAGCGGGATCTGCGCGAGGCCATCGAGCGCGGCGACCACCCGAGCTGGACCGTGCAGGTGCAGATCATGCCCGCGGCGGACGCGGCGTCCTACCGCTTCAACCCGTTCGACCTCACCAAGGTGTGGCCGCACGAGGACTACCCGCCGATCGAGATCGGCCGGCTGGAGCTGAACCGCAACCCGGAGAACATCTTCGCCGAGGTCGAGCAGTCCATCTTCTCGCCCGCGCACTTCGTGCCGGGTATCGGACCCTCGCCGGACAAGATGCTCCAGGGCCGGCTCTTCGCCTACGGCGACGCCCACCGCTACCGGGTCGGGATCAACGCCGACCATCTGCCGGTGAACCGCCCGCACGCCACCGAGGCGCGGACCAACAGCCGGGACGGCTTCCTGTACGACGGCCGCCACAAGGGCACCAAGAACTACGAGCCCAACAGCTTCGGCGGACCGTTCCAGACGGACAAGCCGCTGTGGTCGGCGACCGCCGTCTCCGGGGTCACCGGTGACCAGGTGGCCCCCGCCCACGCCGAGGACAACGACTTCGTCCAGGCGGGCAATCTCTACCGGCTGATGTCGGAGGACGAGAAGTCCCGTCTGGTCGAGAACCTCTCCGGCTTCATCGCCAAGGTCTCCCGCGATGACATCGCCGAGCGGGCGATCAACAACTTCCGTCAGGCCGACGGAGACTTCGGCAAGCGGCTGGAGGCCGCCGTCCAGGCCCTGCGTGGCTGACGGGCGCTTGTCGTAGAAGGAGGGTCGGATCCACTGTCCAGGGGGGTCCGGCCCTCCGGTGTACCCGGGGTCCTGTCCCGGACGGGCGGTACGGGCGGTACGGGCGGTACGGGCCCGTCCGGGACGGGGTCGGTGGCGGAGTCACGGGTACGGGATTGTGGATTGCGGTTACGGGGTTACGGGTACGGGGTTGCGGTTACGGGGGCTACGGGGCTCAGCCCACCAGGGCGCCCCGCCGGTCCCGGACCGGTGCCCAGCAGCGGATGATGTCCCGCACCGAGACCACCCCGACGGGCCCCCGGTCGTCCAGCACGATCAGATGCCGGAAACCGCCCCGGGACATGGCGTCGGCGGCCTCCTCCAGCGTCCAGGACGGGGCGGCGAAGACGACGTCGGTGGTGGTGTGGGAGCCCGCGGTCTCCTGGTCGGGGTCCTGCCCCGCGCCGACCGAGACCAGGATGTCCCGTTCGGTCAGGATGCCGGGGCCGCCCTCGCTCTCCCCGTCGAGGACGACCGCCGCGCCGACCCGGCGGGCGGCCATCAGCCGGGCGGCCTGGCGCAGGGTGTGGGCGGGTCCGACAGTGAGGACCACCGTGCTCATGGCGTCACGGACGAGCATGGATGGAGCCACCTCCTTGGTGACCGGCCTCCCGGGGGCTCCCCTGGAGAACCGATTCACAAGTTCACAAGTGGGGGAATCCTCAGAGTCGCAGCCCATGGCGGTCCCGGCAAGAGCCCCGGCGGGAACGGTTTCCGGGAAGCTCCCGGGCCGCCCCCGCCGATGACACGGTCGTCACGCCGGTTGAGGGGTCAGGAGCGCCGGTCGAGGTGGTCGAGCAGCTCACCGTGGAGCAGCCCGTTCGACGCCGCCGCGTTTCCGCTGTTCGTCCCCGGAACACCGTCGAGGCCGGTGAAGAAGCCGCCCGCCTCCTCCACGACCACGGCGAGCGCGGCCATGTCCCACAGCGACAGCTCCGGCTCCGCGCAGATGTCCACCGATCCCTCGGCCACCATCATGTACGGCCAGAAGTCGCCATAGGCGCGGGTGCGCCAGCAGGCGCGCGTCAGATCGAGGAAGCCCCCGAGCCGGCCCTGCTCCTCCCAGCCGCTGAGTGAGGAGTAGGCGAAGGAGGCGTCCTGGAGCCGGTTCACCCCGGAGACCCGGATCCGGGTGCCGGAGTCGAGCGAGGTGCCGGTGTACGCGCCCGCGCCCCGCGCCGCCCACCAGCGCCGGCCCAGTGCCGGGGCGGACACCACGCCGACCACCGGCCGGAAGCCGTCCTCGCCCTCCTCCATCAGCGCGATCAGCGTCGCCCAGACCGGCACCCCCCGGACGTAGTTCTTGGTGCCGTCGATGGGGTCGATCACCCAGCGGCGCGGCCCCGACCCCTCGATGCCGTACTCCTCGCCGAGGATCGCGTCCTGCGGCCGGGCCTGCTGGAGGCGGTCGCGCAGGGCCTCCTCGGCGGCTTTGTCGGCCTCGCTGACCGGGGTCATGTCCGGCTTGGTCTCGACCGCGAGATCCATCGCCTGGAAGCGGTCCATGGTGAGGGCGTCGGCGGCGTCGGCCAGGGCGTGGGCGAGACGCAGATCGTCGTCGTAGTCGAGCATGGCCGTCACTCTAGCGACCGGACGGCGGCCCGCCGGACAGGGCCGCCCCATGGCTCTTGACAGTGACGGACGGCGCGTCAAATCTGGGCGGAGCGCCGTACGGCGGAGGGCATCGGGCCCGGGAGCGCCGGACGGCCGGGGAGGCGGCGATGCCCACGGCCCGTGAGTCCCTGCTGGATGCCGCGCAGACGGCGCTGGCCCGCATTCCCTGGTCGGGGGTGCGGATGGTCGATGTCGCCCTCGCCGCCGGGCTCTCCCGGCAGACCCTGTACAACGAGTTCGGCAGCAAGGACGGACTCGCCCGCGCCCTGGTGCGGCGCGAGGCGGACACCTATCTCCATGGTGTGGACCGGGTGCTGGAACGGACGGCCGGGCCGCTCGACACCGTGGTGGCGCTCGCCGAGTGGACCGTCGGCGAGGCCCGCGCCCGGCCCCTGCTGCACGCCCTGCTCACTGGGTGCTGGGGCGAGCGGCTCCCCGTACCCCGGCCGGTCCGGACGGGTGCCGTCCCCGCCGTCTCCCCCGCGCAGCGCCGGGCCGACGCCGGGCTGCCGGGCCCGGCGGAGGTGGTGGCGCTGGTACGGGACCGGTCGCTGGCGGCGCTGTTGCCCCGGGGCCGCTGGGGGACCGCCACCGTGACTCCGTGCGCGGGGCCCGGTGGGCTGGCGGACCGCTGCGAACTGGCCCTGCGGCTCGCGCTCTCCTGTGTGGTGGCCCCCGCCCCGGACGGCGTCGGCGCGCTGGTGCGCCGGGCGGTCGGGGCGGCGGAGGGCAGCCGTTCCCCGGGGCTCCCGGTGCCGGAGGAGAGCCGCTCCGCAGGGTTCCCGGTGCCGGAGGGCAGCCGCTCCGCATCGCCTCCGGCTCAGTGGGCCGAGCCGGACAGCTGAAGCCCGATCACCCCGAGGATCACCAGGCTGATCGACACGATCTTGAGCGCGGAGACCAGATCGCCGAGGAAGACCATCCCGTAGATCGCGGTACCGGCCGCCCCGATCCCCGTCCACACCGCGTAGGCCGGCCCCACGTCGAGCCGTTTCAGGGCCAGGGTCAGCAGCCCGAAGCTGCTCAGGGCGAAGGCGGCGAAGGCGACCGTCGGCCAGAGCCGGGTGAACCCGTGGGACAGCTTCAGACAGACGGCGAACCCGGTCTCCAGCAGTCCGGCGATCACCACCAGCAGCCACGCCATGGGCAGTGCCTCCCTGTCGGCCGACGACCGCTCCGGATGACCGCTCCGGGCGACCGCTCCGGCGGATGTGGCGCGATTGTAGGCACCCGGACACCCCGAAAGGGGGAAATGTCCCCCTGTCGGGTGGGCGCGTCATCACACCGGGCCGGGCCCGGGGAGGAAGGCGGGGAGGGCGGTGGTGCGGGCCGGTCAGTCGCCCTCGTGCCGCTCGCGGGTGGCGAGCAGCCGGCGCAGTGAGTGGAGCCGGGCCGGATCGGCGTGCCCCTCGGCGACCCACTGGTCCAGCGCGCACTCGGGCTCGTCGTGGCTGCAACCGCGCGGGCAGTTCTCCGTACCCGGTTCCAGGTCCGGGAAGGCGTGGATCACCCGGGTCGGGTCCACATGGTTCAGACCGAAGGACCGGACGCCGGGGGTGTCGATGACCCAGCCGCCCCGGGCGTCGGCCAGCGGCAGGGCGAGCGCCGATGTGGTGGTGTGCCGGCCGCGCCCGGTGACCGCGTTGACATGGCCGGTGCTCCGGCGCCGTTCCTCCGGCACCAGCGCGTTGACCAGGGTGGTCTTCCCCACTCCGGAGTGTCCGACGAAGGCCGTGGTCCGGCCCGCGAGATACTCGTGCACCCGGTCGGCGGCGGCCCCGTCCACGAACTCGTCGTGGGTGGTGACCACATGGGGCACGCCCAGGGCCCCGTACATCTGGAGCAGGTCGTCCGCCGGGGCCAGATCCGACTTGGTGAGCACCAGCAGGGGTTCGAGCCCGCCGTCGTAGGCCGCGACCAGACAGCGGTCGATGAGCCGGGGCCGGGGCTCGGGGTCGGCGAGGGCGGTGACGATGGCGAGCTGGTCGGCGTTGGCGACGACGACCCGCTCGTAGGGGTCGTCGTCGTCGGCCGTGCGGCGCAGGACGGAGGCGCGCTCGCCGATCCGCACGATCCGCGCCAGGGTGTCCTTCGCCCCGGAGGTGTCGCCGACCAGCCAGACCCGGTCACCGACGACGGCGGCCTTGCGGCCGAGTTCCCGCGCCTTCATCGCGACGACGAGCCGGTCCTCGACGAGGCAGGTGAGCCGGCCCCGGTCGACGGTGAGGACCATGCCCTCGCTGGCGTCCTCGTGCTTGGGGCGGATATGGGTCCGCGGTCGGTTCCCCTTGCGGTTGGGGCGGACGCGGATGTCGTCCTCGTCGGAGTTCTTGCCGTAGCGCCGCATGCCGAGCCCCGCTCAGTCTTCCGTTCCGAGCATGGAGGTCCACATCCGGGGGAAATCGGGCAGGGTCTTGGCGGTGGTCCCCACATTCTCGATCTCGACACCCTCGACGGCGAGACCGATGATGGCGCCCGCGGTGGCCATCCGGTGGTCGTCGTAGGTGTGGAAGGCGCCGCCGTGCAGCGGGCGGGGGCGGATGTGCAGACCGTCCTCGGTCTCGGTGACATCGCCGCCGAGCCCGTTGATCTCCTTGGTCAGCGCGGCGAGCCGGTCGGTCTCGTGCAGCCGGAGATGGGCCACCCCGCGCAGGGTGGAGGGGGAGTCGGCGAGGGCGGCGACGGCGGCGATGCCCGGGGTCAGCTCGCCGACCTCGCTCAGGTCGACGTCGATGCCGTGGATCCGGCCGGTGCCGGTGAAGGTCAGGCCCGCGTCGGTCAGCTCGCAGGAGCCGCCCATGTCGGTGAAGATCCCGCGCAGCGCGTCACCGGGCTGGGTGGTGTGCCGGGGCCAGTCACGGACGGTGACCCGGCCGCCGGTGATCAGGGCGGCGGCGAGGAAGGGCTGGGCGTTGGAGAGATCGGGCTCGATGGTGATGTCCCGGCCGAGCACGGCGGAGGGGGCGACCCGCCAGACACCCGGCTCACCGCCGGACTCCTCCACGTCGACCTGGGCGCCGGCCGCGCGCAGCATGTCGACGGTCATCCGGATGTGCGGCAGGGAGGGCAGTCGCTCGCCGGTGTTGCGGACCTCGACGCCCTGGTTGAAGCGGGGCGCGGAGAGCAGCAGCGCGGAGACGAACTGCGACGAGGAGGAGGCGTCGACGTCGACCGGGCCGCCGTTGAGGGCGCCGTGTCCGTGCACGGTCAGGGGCAGGGCGCCCCGGCCGTCGTCGTCGATGCGGGCGCCGAGGACGCGCAGCGCGTCGATGACGCCGTGCAGGGGGCGCTCGTACGAGCGGGGGTCGCCGTCGAAGCGGACGGGGCCGTCGGCGAGGGCGGCGACGGGGGGCAGGAAGCGCATCACGGTGCCCGCGTTGCCCACGTCGACGGTGGCGGGGCCGTGCAGACCGGCGGGGGCGACCCGCCAGATCTCGTCCCCGTCGTCGCCGGTGGTCTCCTCGATGCCGACGCCGAGGGCGCGCAGGGCCTGGGCCATCAGCAGGCTGTCACGGGAGCGCAGCGGGCGGCGCAGCACACCGGGCTCGGCGGCGAGGGCGGCCAGGACGAGGGCGCGGTTGGTGACCGACTTCGATCCCGGCACGGTCACCGTCGCGTCGACGGCTCCCCTCGCGTAGGGGGCTGGCCAGAGGACGGGGTGCACGGGCGCTTCGGTCATGCGCCCCACTCTAGTGCTGTGACCGTGGCTCGGCCGAAGCCACGATCTTGATCAAAGCGGCAGGGAGGTGACGAAGGGGTGTCCGGGGCGCGGCGGCCCGGTCAGAGGTCGAGCATCCAGCGGGCGCCGCCGATGAGGCAGGAGAGGGAGAACACATGGAAGAGGAGGAGCCAGAGCCCGGCGGGCACCTGGGTGAGGCGGGAGAGCTGGTCGGCGTCGGAGTCGGGGGCGCCGCCGTGCCGCCGCG
Source organism: Streptomyces sp. NPDC000594 (assembly GCF_040299965.1). NCBI lineage: Bacteria > Bacillati > Actinomycetota > Actinomycetes > Kitasatosporales > Streptomycetaceae > Streptomyces > Streptomyces sp. NPDC000594. Next base: position 166,260 of record NZ_JBEPCY010000004.1, read on the forward strand.
TCGCCTGGAGTTCGAAGACCGGGCGCACCCCGCCCAGCAGCAGGAACCAGACCGACCCATAGGCGAACGCCGCCTGGGCGTCGGCCGTGCCCCGCCAGGAGACCAGCAGGAACGCGGCCGAGGTGAGGACGACCGTGAGCATCCCGTACGCGTTGCGGATCCGCACCAGCAGGGCGAGCAGCAGGGCGGTCGCCGCCCAGAGCAGCAGGGTGACCCGGCCGGAGGCGAGCAGCCAGGCGCCGCCGAGGCCGAGGAGGGGCGGGGCGGTGTAGCCGGCGGCGGCGGTGAGGACCATGCCGAGTCCGGTGGGCCGGCCCCGGCTCACGGTCAGTCCGCTGGTGTCGGAGTGCAGCCGTATGCCCTCCAGGGTGCGGCCGGTGAGCAGGGCCACCAGACCGTGGCCGCCCTCGTGGGCGATGGTGACGGCATTGCGCGAGAGCCGCCAGAGCGGCCGGGGGAGGACGAGGGCGAGGGCGGCCACCGCCGTGGCCACGATCAGCCACTGCTCCGGGGCCGGCTGGGTGCCGGTCAGCCGGTCCCACAGCCCGCCGAGGGAAGCGCTACCGAGCGTGGTCAAAACGGAATGAGCGCTTTCTATTTCTGGGGCCATTTCTGGGGTGACTCCTTGTGCGGCGGGCGGGAGTGGCAGTGTGGCACTCATGTGTGGACGGTATGCGGCCAGCCGGCGGCCGGAGGACCTGGTGGACCTCTTCGGCGTGGATAAGTGGGACCCCGATTTCGGTACGGAGAGCCTGGCCCCCGACTGGAACGTGGCCCCCACCAAAGAGGTCTACGCGGTTCTGGAACGCCCCCTGAAAGACGCGGAGGACCGCCGTCCGGTTCGCCAGCTCCGCCGGCTCCGCTGGGGACTGGTGCCGTCCTGGGCCAAGACCCCCGAGGGCGCCGCCCGGATGATCAACGCCCGGTCGGAGACGGTGCACGAGAAGCCCTCCTTCCGGCGCCCCTTCGCCGCCCGGCGCTGCATCGTCCCCGCCGACGGCTATTACGAGTGGGTGACCGGGGAGGGGGAGCGGGAGCTGGAGGAACAGGGGAAGCGGAAACGGCCCCGCAAGCAGCCGTACTTCGTCACCCCGGCGGACGGCTCGGTCTTCGCGATGGCGGGACTGTACGAGTTCTGGCGGGACCGGACCCTGCCCGACGACGACCCCCGGGCCTGGTGGGCCACCTGCACCGTCCTGACGACCGAGGCGGAGAAGGGGCCGCTCGGAGTGGCACCGGCCCAGGGCCCGCACTCCCTGGCGGAGATCCACCCCCGGATGCCGCTGATGCTCACCCCCGACCTCTGGGACGCCTGGCTGGACCCGGGGACGACCCAGGTGGAACGGCTCGTACCGCTGCTCGCGCCCCCGCCGGAGGGGCTGATGAGGGCATACCCGGTGACCACGGCGGTCAGTAATGTCCGCAACAACGGACCGGAGTTGCTGACCGAGCTGGAGGGCCCGGAGGAGGAAACACTCTTCTGACGCCGCCCCCGCCCGCCCCCTCGGGGCAGGATGACCCCGTGACCACGGACCCCATTGACACCGTCGACATCATCGACACCGGCCCCACCGGCCCCGCCCGGATCCTCTGGCACCCCGCCGACCGCCCCCGCCGCGTCCTCGCCCTCGGCCATGGCGCGGGCGGCGGCACCGCCACCCGTGATCTCCTCGCCCTCGCCGCCGCCCTCCCCGCCGACGGGATCACCGTCGCCCTGGTGGAGCAGCCCTGGCGGGTCGCCGGAAAGAAGGTCGCCCCCGCCCCGAAGACCCTCGACACCGCCTGGCGCGGCCTCTGGCCCGCCCTGCTGCGCCCCGGCCTCCCGGTGATCGCGGGCGGGCGCAGCGCGGGCGCCCGGGTCGCCTGCCGCACCGGCCGGGAGCTGGGCGCCACCGCCGTACTCGCGCTCTCCTTCCCCCTTCACCCGCCCGGCCGCCCCGAGCGCTCCCGCGCCGACGAGCTGCTCTCCACCGGGCTGCCCACCCTGGTGGTCCAAGGCGGCCACGATCCCTTCGGCCGGCCCGCCGAGTTCCCCGAAGGGGCGTACGACCTGGTGGAGATCGCGGAGGCCGACCATGGCTTCGCCGTCCCCCGGCGGGCGGGTATCACCGAGGAGACCACTGTGACAACGATCACGGAAGCGGTCCGTGCCTGGGCCCGGACCCTGGGGGAATGACCCGGCGCTCCACCCTGTTGCACCGAGTGTCAGGACGTCAGCAGCAGAGCATGGAGTAGGGAGTCCCGCGCATGGGTTCGACCATCTGCCCCCGCCGCACCGGCACGGCCGAGCTGGAGTGGACCGTGCTCACCGCGGCGCGGACGGCCCCCGGCCGGACCCCCCGCGGACTCGGCCGACAGGATCCCCAGGCCACAGGTCGACTATTCTCCGAAGCGAACGGGTCCGCACCCGGACCCGGATCATCGGAGGAGGTGGGTCCGGTCACTGGGACCGACGACGGCCAGACGGCACAGCCCGCGGAGACGGCTGCCGAGCGCAACGCCCGCTTCGAGCGGGACGCTCTCGGATTCCTGGACCAGATGTACTCCGCAGCGTTGCGCATGACGCGCAACCCCGCCGACGCCGAGGACCTGGTGCAGGAGACCTTTGCCAAGGCGTACGGCTCCTTCCACCAGTTCCGTGAGGGCACCAACCTCAAGGCGTGGCTGTACCGGATCCTGACCAATACGTTCATCAACTCGTACCGCAAGAAGCAGCGCGAACCCCAGCGCAGCGCGGCCGAGGAGATCGAGGACTGGCAGCTCGCGCGCGCCGAGTCGCATATGTCGACCGGTCTGCGCTCCGCCGAGTCCCAGGCCCTCGACCACCTGCCCGACTCCGATGTGAAGTCCGCGCTCCAGGCGATCCCCGAGGAGTTCCGGATCGCCGTCTATCTCGCGGACGTCGAAGGCTTTGCCTACAAGGAGATCGCGGACATCATGGGTACGCCCATCGGTACGGTGATGTCCCGTCTGCACCGGGGCCGCCGCCAGCTGCGCGGCATGCTGGAGGACTACGCGCGTGAGCGCGGACTCGTACCGGCCGGTGCCGGGGAGTCGGACAAAGCGAAAGGTTCGGGCTCATGAGCTGCGGAGACCCGCACGAGACGGACTGCTCGGAGGTGCTCGACCATCTCTATGAGTTCCTTGACCGGGAGATGCCGGACAGCGACTGCACCAAGTTCGAGTCGCACTTCGAGGAGTGCTCCCCCTGCCTGGAGAAGTACGGTCTGGAGCAGGCCGTCAAGAAGCTGGTCAAGCGGTGCTGCGGCCATGACGACGTCCCCGCCGATCTGCGGGCGAAGGTCATGGGCCGGATCGATCTGATCCGCTCCGGACAGACCGTCCCGGACGAGGACGTCACCGTCACGGCGGAGGCCCCCCGGGGCGACTGACCGCCCGCCGTACCGGTAGCCGTACCCGGACCGGTACCCGCCGCCGTACCCGTACCACCCGCACGCGGGATATGGATGTACGGGGATCTGTACGCGCGTCTGTACGAAGAGGGCGCGCCCGGCCGGACCGGGCGCGCCCTCTTCGTACGTACCCGCTGTCACTCGTCTGTGCGAACAACGGCCGACGCGGCGGCACCACCCGTCCCGACTCGCTAGCGTGACGCGCGAGAGGCGAAGGGGGGCGGCGCCGTGAGGGCTGTACCGGCGACGGCACGCGCGTACATTCTCTGCGTCGCGCTGTGCGCGGTGGCGTGCGCACTGCCCGCGCTCCGGCAGCAGAGCCAGGCGGGCTGGACCGGCTGGACGGTCGTGGGGCTGTTGGCCGTGCTCTACGCGGGGTGCGAGCTGCCCTCCCGCTGCCGCCATCTCGGCCCCTCCGTCCCGGTGAGCGCCGGCTCCTTCTTCCCCGTCCTGCTCGCCGCCGCCTTTCTGCTGCCCCCGGCCGCCGCCGCGCTGGTCGCCGTCCCCGGGGCGCTGCTCGGACAGGTCACCGGCGCCCCCGTGACGCTCCGCCGGATCTGGCGCGCCGCCCAGCTCGCCCTGGCCACCTGGTCCGCCGCGACCACCGACGCGCTGCTCGGCGGCGAGGTGGCGCTCGGCGGGACCGCCGCCCCCCGCTTCCCCCACGCCCTGCTCCCCGCCGCCGCCGCGGCCCTGGTCTTCTGCCTGGTCCTCACCGTGCTGGAGGCCGGGATCCTGGCCACCGCCGAGCGCCAGCGGGCGCGCACCGCCTGGCGCGGGCTGCTGCTGCGCTCCCTGGTGCCCCATCTGGTGCACGGGCTCGCCGGGCTGATGATGGCGGTCCTGTGGACCAGCCCCTACGGCCCGGTCTCCGCCCTCTTCGTCCTGCTGCCCATGTACATCTCGTGCTGGCTCTTCGCCCAGTACCACCGGGAGCGCTTCGCCCATCAGGCCACCATCCGCTCCCTGGTGCAGGCCGTCGACCTCAAGGACCGCTACACCCGCGGCCACAGCGAGCGGGTCGGCCGGGCCTCCGTGCTGATCGCCCGCGAGCTGAGCTGGGACGAACGCCGTACCGAGGTCATCCGCTTCGCCGGGATCCTGCACGATGTGGGCAAGCTGGGCGTACCCACCCGGATCCTGCGCAAGGAGGGGCCGCTCACCCCCGACGAACGCCGGGTGATCCAGCTGCACCCCGAGTACGGCCATGAGATCGTGCGCGGCATCGGCTTCCTGGGCGAGGCGCGCTCGGCCATCCTCCACCACCACGAACGGATGGACGGTACCGGCTACCCCTGCGGGCTGGCCGGGGAGCGGATCCCCGAGGTCGCCCGGGTGGTGGCGGTCGCCGACGCCTTCGACGCGATGACCTCGACCCGCTCCTACTCCCGGGCCCGGCCGGTGCCGGTCGCCCTGGCGGAGCTGCGGCGGTGCGCGGGTGCCCAGTTCGACTCCCGGATGGTGGAGGCGCTGGTGCGCGCGCTGGAGCGGCACGGCTGGGAGACGGAGGTCACCTCCGACGACACCACCGACCCGGGCGGCAGGACCGATGCGGCCGCCCGCACCGAGCCGTACGCCAGGACCGAGCACGCCGGACCGACCGACCCCGCCGCCCGCACCGAGCAGGGCTCCAGGGCCGAGCCGTACGTCAAGACCGAGCAGGGCGGCAGGGCCGAGCCCGCCGGGCGGAGCGGCTCCGGACCGGGGGGACGGAGCGGCACGGGACCGGGCGGGGCCACCGGCCCCGGCATCCCCTCCCAGCCCGTGCGGGTCGCCGGGCGCGCACCCACCCGGGGCGGTCCCGCATGAGCCCCCGCCCCTCCCTGCCCCGACCCCGGAAACAGCCCCGGAGCCGGCCCCGGCCCTGGAACCGGAATCGGACCAGGCCCTGTGCGGGCCCCCGCCCACGCAGGCCCCGGGCCCGGATGCTCCCCCGCCCCGGCACCGTCGTCCTGGCCCTGCTCCACACCGGCGCCGCACTCCTCGTCGTCACCGCCCTCGCCGCCACCCTCCGTGACGGCCTCCACGCACCCGGCAAGGCCCTCGCCTTCGGCGCCCTCATCGCCGTCGGGGAGCTGGCCCGCTGGGGCGCCGCCCCCGGGGAGCGCGAGCCCGCCCCACTGGGCGCCGCCGGGGTCCTCGCCTACGCCCTCCTCGGCGAATGCGGCGGCACCCCCACCAGCCATGGCGTCCCCCAGGTCGTCACCGTCGTCGCCGCCGGAGTCCTCACCGGCGCCCTGCCCCAGCTCGCCCGTACCCCCGGACCCGCCCTGGACCACGCCGTCCGGCGCGTCATGACCGCCACCTTCGCCGCCGTCTGCTTCCAGCCCATCTACAACTCCGGCGAGCTGGTCCAGTGGGCGCAGGGCTCCTCGTACGCCCTCTTCCTGCTGGTCCTCACCGTCCTGACCGCGCTCTGTGACGCCGTCGTCGTCGCCCTGCTGCTCCGCGCCCGCACGGGATTCCCCTACGGCCCCCTCCTGCGGGACGAGCTGCGCGCGCTGCGCGGCATCGGCTCGGCGGTCTGCGCCACCGGGGCCGTCATCGCCCTCGCCGTCGCCGTCGCCGGGCTCTGGGCGCTGCCCGTCTTCTGTGTGCCGCTCCTCCTCACCCAGCTCTCCTTCCGCCGGTACGAGGCGGTCCGCGCCACCTACCGCCAGACCATCGCATCCCTCGCCCGCTCCACCGAGATCGCCGGATACACCTCGCCCGGCCACTCCCGCCGGGTCGCCGCGCTCAGCCTCGCCGTCGGCCGGGAGATGGGGCTCACCGGGGAGGAGCTGACCGTGCTGGAGTACGCCGCCCTCATGCATGACATCGGGCAGCTCTCCCTGGTCGACCCCGTGCCCGACGGGGCGACCGCGCTGCTCCGCCCCGCCGAACAGCGCCGGATCGCCCGGCTCGGCGGGGCCGTGGTCCGGCAGACGGGCGTCCCCGCCGAGGTCGCCGTGGTGGTGGAGCGGATGGCCGATCCCTACCCGGAGCAGCCGCTGACCGCCCGGATCGTCCGGGTGGTCAACGCGTACGACGATCTCTCCGGTGCCGCTACCCCGGGTGGTCCGCTCGGGGCGCTGGAGCGGCTGCGGCTCGGCGCCGGGCGGGAGTACGAGCCGGAGGTCGTGGAGTCCCTGGCCCGGGTCCTCGCCCGGATCGGGCCGGTCGCGCCCCGCCGCTCCCGCCCCGCCGTCCCCGCCCCCTTCCAGGCCGGGGGGACCGGCGCGCACCCGGGTGCTCCGGGCTCCCGGGGCGTCCCGGGCACCGCCGGGGACTGATCCGGCCGGGATCCGGAGCCGATCCTGAGCCGATCCGGTCGCGGGATCCGCCCCGCTGTGCCTCCGACAGGCGTCTGCGCCCCTGCCCCCAGGGGTAACCCATGGGTAATGAGCCAGCCTTAAGGCGGGCATGGTTGGATGCGAAGAGAGAGAAGGTCGGCGTCAAGCGGGCACACGAACGAACGTCAGGAAGTACACCAACAGCGTCCGGGAACATCACCCGAACGACCGGCAGGCGGTAATCGTGAAGATCTTCGGGAAGGTACGGCATCGACCGTCCGCCTCGTGGCGGAAGGCCACCGACCGCGCGTTCACCCTGATCGGCGACGGCCGGTACGAGGACGCGGGCGCGTTGCTGACCAGAGCGGCGGATCTGGAGCCCTGGCTCTCCGAGTCCTGGTTCAACCTCGCCCTGCTGCACAAGTTCCGCCATGACTGGGAGCAGGCGCGGGCCGCCGGACTGCGGGCCGTGGCCCTGCTCGACCGGAGCGCCGGCGCCCCCGACTGGTGGAATGTCGGGATCGCCGCCACCGCCCTCCAGGACTGGCCGCTGGCCCGCCGCGCCTGGCAGGCGTACGGCCTGAAGGTCCCCGGCCTGCCCGCCCGGGGCGGCCCGGCCCTCGCCCCCGACCGGGAACCGCTCGCCATGGACCTCGGCAGCGCCGCCGTACGGCTCTCCCCCGAGGGCGAGGCCGAGGTGGTCTGGGGCCGCCGGCTCGACCCGGCCCGGATCGAGGTGCTCTCCATCCCGCTGCCCTCCTCCGGCCGCCGCTGGGGCGAGGTCGTCCTGCACGACGGCGTCCCCAACGGGGAGCGGACCACCGCCGCCGGCCCCTCGTACCCGGTCTTCGACGAGATCGAGCTGTGGGCGCCCTCACCCGTACCCACCTGGGTGGTTCTGCTGGAGGCGGCCACCGAGGCCGACCGGGACGCCCTGGAGCGGCTCGCCTCCGACGCGGGCTGTGCCGCCGAGGACTGGTCCTCCTCCGTACGGCTGCTCTGCCGCTCCTGCTCCGAGAGCCGGATGCCGAGCGCGGAGGGCGAGGGGGAGCATCTGGACCCGCATGACCACAGCGAGCCCGGCCATCCGGGGCCGCTGGGCCATCGCACCGCCGGGGAGCTGTGGTCGGCGGAGCGCGAGTGCGGGATAGCCGCCCCCGCCTCCCTGGTGCGCGGGCTGCTCGACGGCTGGGTCGCCGACAGTCCGGACACCCGGGAATGGCGGGATCTCGAAGAGGTGTGCTGACCCTCCGCGTCCCGGTCCGCCTCCGCGTCCCGGTCCGCCTCCGCGTCCCGGTCCGCCTCCGCGTCCCGGTCCGCCTCCGCGTCCCGGTCCGCCCCGCACCTCGCCCTCCGTACCCGATGCCCCGCCCTGTCCCTTCCCGCTCCTTCCCGCTCCTTCCCGTCTCTCCCCACTCCTTCCGGGGCCTTCCGGGCTCTTCCGCGACGCGCCGGTGACGACTGCCCGTAGGCTGTACGGACAGCGTGTGCCCGGTCGGCCGTCGGCCGGCCGGGGACGGTCGCTCACCCAGCACCGAGGACCGAGGAAGGCGTACGGCAGACATGGCGTCGCAGCAGGAGACCGACCAGCAGGTCAAGGAGACCTTTGCCGTGGACGACGACGGCTTTGTCGTGGACACGGAGGACTGCGAGGCGCGTGAGGCCGCCTTCCGGGAGCGCGGGACCTCGCGTCCCATCACGGTCGTCGGCAATCCGGTCCTCCACCAGGAGTGCCAGGACGTCACCGTGTTCGACGAGGAGCTGGCCCGGCTGGTCGACGACATGTTCGCCAGCCAGCGCACCGCCGAGGGCGTGGGCCTGGCCGCCAACCAGATCGGCGTCGGCCGCAAGGTCTTCGTCTACGACTGCCCGGACGACGACGGCGTCCGCCATGTCGGCTATGTGATCAACCCGGTCCTCGCCGAGCTGCCCCCGGAGCGCCGGGCGCTCGACAGCTCCAATGAGGGCTGCCTCTCCGTGCCGACCGCCTACGCCGAGCTGGCCCGCCCCGACTACGCCGAGGTCAGCGGCGTGGATCTGCACGGCAACCCGATCAAGGTGCGGGGCACCGGCTACTTCGCCCGCTGCCTCCAGCACGAGACCGACCACCTCTACGGTCAGCTCTACATCGACCGGCTCTCCAAGCGGGACCGCAAGGACGCGCTGCGGCAGATGGCGGAGGGCACCCCCCGCTACCCGGTCGTCGCCAACGACTGACCCCGGCCACCCCCGGGGACGACATGCGGAAGGGCCCCGCTCGCATCATCGCGAGCGGGGCCCTTCCGCTGTGGCCGGGGCCGGCCCGACCGAACCGACGGGTCCGGCCGGGTCAGACGGTCAGAAGTCCTCGCCGAGGTCCACCGAACCCTCGACCGCCACCTGGTAGGCGGAGGGACGGCGCTCGAAGAAGTTGGTCAGCTCCTGGACACCCTGAAGCTCCATGAAGGAGAAGGGGTTCTCCGAGCCGTACACCGGGGCGAAGCCCAGCCGTACCAGCCGCTGGTCCGCGACGCACTCCAGGTACTCGCGCATCGACTCGGTGTTCATGCCCGGCAGACCGTCGCCGCACAGGTCCTGGCCGAACTGCAGCTCGGCCTCGACGGCCTCCCGCAGCATGTCGGTGACCTGCTGCTGAAGGGCGTCGTCGAACAGCTCCGGCTCCTCCTTGCGGACCGTGTCCACGACCTCGAAGGCGAAGTTCATGTGCATGGTCTCGTCACGGAAGACCCAGTTGGTGCCGGTGGCCAGGCCGTGCAGCAGCCCGCGCGAGCGGAACCAGTACACATAGGCGAAGGCCCCGTAGAAGAACAGCCCCTCGATACAGGCGGCGAAGCAGATCAGGTTGAGCAGGAAACGACGGCGGTCGGCCTGGGTCTCCAGCTGGTCCAGCTTCTCGACCGAGTCCATCCACTTGAAGCAGAACTGCGCCTTCTCGCGGATGGAGGGGATGTTCTCGACGGCCGCGAAGGCCGCCGTGCGGTCCTCCGGGTCGGGGAGATAGGTGTCCAGCAGCGTCAGATAGAACTGGACGTGCACGGCCTCCTCGAAGAGCTGCCGGCTGAGGTAGAGCCGGGCCTCGGGGGAGTTGATGTGCTTGTAGAGCGTCAGCACCAGATTGTTGGCGACGATCGAGTCACCGGTGGCGAAGAAGGCCACCAGCCGGCCGATCAGATGCTGCTCACCGGGGGTGAGCTTGGCCAGGTCGGCCACGTCGGAGTGGAGGTCCACCTCCTCGACGGTCCAGGTGTTCTTGATCGCGTCCCGGTAGCGCTCGTAGAAGTCGGGGTAGCGCATCGGGCGGAGGGTGAGCTCGAAGCCGGGGTCGAGCAGATTCTTCTCGGTCATGACAGTCGGCGGCGCGGGGCGCCGTCCTCCAGAGGTGGGGAGCGGGGCGGGGAGGGGGCTTACTGGCAGGCTTCGCAGGACTCGGGGTTCTCCAGGGAGCATGCGACCGCGTCGTCCTGCGAGACCTGCTGCACCGGGACGGTGGCCGTCGCGGCGGGCACGGTGCTGGCACCGGCGGCGCGCGCGATCCGGGTCGCCGGGCGGGACCGCAGGTAGTACGTGGTCTTCAGCCCCTGCTTCCAGGCGTAGGCGTACATCGAGCTGAGCTTGCCGATGGTCGGCGTCTCCAGGAAGAGGTTCAGCGACTGCGACTGGTCGATGTACGGGGTCCGCGCGGCGGCCATGTCGATCAGACCGCGCTGGGGGATCTCCCAGGCCGTGCGGTACAGGTCGCGCACCTCGTCCGGGACCCAGCCGAAGCCCTGGATGGAGCCATTGGCGTCGCGCAGTGCCTCACGGGTCTGGGCGTCCCAGACACCGAGCCGCTTCAGCTCCGCCACCAGATAGGAGTTGACCTGGAGGAACTCGCCGGAGAGGGTCTCCCGCTTGAAGAGGTTGGAGACCTGCGGCTCGATGCACTCGTACACACCGGCGATGGAGGCGATGGTCGCGGTCGGCGCGATGGCCAGGACCAGCGAGTTGCGCATACCGGTGGTGGCGATCCGCTCGCGCAGCGCGGCCCAGCGCTCGGGCCAGTGGTGCTCGACCCCGTAGTGGTCCGGGTGGAGCACGCCCTGTGCGGTACGGGTCTTCTCCCAGGCGGGGAGCGGTCCGTTGCGCTCGGCGAGATCGGTGGAGGCCTCGTACGCGGCGAGCATGATCCGCTCGGAGATCCGGGTGGAGAGCGCGCGGGCCTCGGCGGAGTCGAAGGGCAGCCGCAGCTGGAAGAAGACGTCCTGGAGGCCCATGGCGCCCAGGCCCACCGGGCGCCAGGTGGAGTTGGAGCGGCCCGCCTGCTCGGTCGGGTAGAAGTTGATGTCGACGACCCGGTCGAGGAAGGTCACCGCGGTCCGTACGGTGGCGTCCAGCCGCTCCCAGTCGATGTCCCCGCCGCTGACGAAGGCGCCGAGGTTGACCGAGCCGAGGTTGCAGACGGCGGTCTCGTCGTCGTTGGTGACCTCCAGGATCTCGGTGCAGAGGTTGGAGGAGTGGACGGTGTGGCCGGGCAGCGCGGTCTGGTTGGCGGTGCGGTTGGCGGCGTCCTTGAAGGTCATCCAGCCGTTGCCGGTCTGGGCCAGGGTGCGCATCATCCGGCCGTACAGCTCACGGGCGGGCATGGTCCGGCGGGCGAGCCCGGCGGCCTCGGCCTTGCGGTAGGCGGCGTCGAACTCCTCGCCCCACAGGTCCACCAGCTCGGGAACGTCGGCGGGGGAGAAGAGCGACCACTCGGTGTCGTCCTGGACCCGGCGCATGAACTCGTCCGGGATCCAGTGGGCGAGGTTGAGGTTGTGGGTGCGCCGGGCGTCCTCGCCGGTGTTGTCGCGCAGCTCCAGGAACTCCTCGATGTCCGCGTGCCAGGTCTCCAGATAGACGGCGGCGGCGCCCTTGCGACGGCCGCCCTGGTTCACGGCGGCGACCGAGGCGTCCAGGGTCTTCAGGAACGGCACGATCCCGTTGGAGTGACCGTTGGTGCCGCGGATCAGGGAGCCGCGGGAGCGGATCCGGGAGTACGACAGACCGATGCCGCCGGCGTGCTTGGAGAGCCGGGCGACCTGGTGGTAGCGGCCGTAGATGGAGTCCAGCTCGTCCTGGGGGGAGTCCAGGAGGTAGCAGGAGGACATCTGCGGGTGGCGGGTGCCCGAGTTGAAGAGGGTGGGCGAGGACGGCAGGTAGTCCAGCCGGCTCATCAGCCCGTAGAGCGCGGCGACCTCGTCCAGCGCCCGCTCCGAGTCGTCCTCGGCCAGTCCGCAGGCCACCCGGAGCATGAAGTGCTGCGGGGTCTCGACCACCTTGCGGGTGATGGGGTGGCGCAGCAGATAGCGGCTGTAGAGGGTGCGCAGTCCGAAGTAGCCGAAGCGGTCGTCACCGGCGGTGTCGATCAGGGCGTCGAGCCGGGCGGCGTGCCGGATGACCAGGTCGGCGGTCCGGTCGGCGATCAGGCCCTCGGCATGGCCGACGGCGACCGAGGCGGAGAAGGAGACGGCACCCTGGCTCGCGGCCTCCTCGGCGATGGTGATGGTCAGCAGCCGGGCGGCGAGCCGGGAGTAGGCGGGGTCCTCGGAGATCAGGCCCGCGGCGGCGTCGGTGGCCAGTCCACGCAGCTCGGCCGTGTCCGATCCGGGGTGCCGGCCGCGGAGTGCGGCGGCGGCGACCCGTCCGGGGTCGGTGTCCGGCAGATCGACGGTGAGGTCGGTGAGGGTCCGCAGCAGGGCGGTTCCGGGGCCGTCCTCGCTCTGCCCGGGGACGGGCACGGATGCCCCTCCGGCGACCTGGGGGCGCTTGACCCCGGAGATCTGCTCGGCGCTGTCCGAAGCCGGATCGGCTGGCGCGATGGTCACGTGGGGCTCTCCCTCGCTCGGCTCGCGGGCCAGGAGGTGGGAGGGCAGGCCGCAGGGCGCGCACCCCTGCGCGGGCCGCGTTCCTGTCGGCGTCCCCAGCCCTTACCGCGAGGCCCGGACGTATCGGCGCCCGGGACGGTCGACCCGGGCGCGCCGTCGGCAGACGTTCGGACTGGCGGGTACGACAAAGGCACCACGGCACACCGTTGCGGGACAGTTCCGGATTCTCACCGGATTCCTCTGCGTCGACAGCGAGATGAGCATACATGTGGTGGCGATGGGTGGTGATGCCCCCCAGATGTTGTGTCGTGGGGGTGGCGGTGGGTGAGCTGAGCGTAAGCGTCCGGAGGGGCTTCGCGGGTCCGGCCATTCAGGGATGGAGTCCGCTGGATGGGGGAAATCACCCCGAGTGTGTATGCTGGACGGCAGCATTTATGTATGCGCTCTGGGTGAATTCGCATACATGCTCGCATGTGAAACGGGAGGTCATCATGACGACGACACAGATCGACCTCGACGACGAACTCCTGGCGCAGGCCGCCGCCATACTGGGCACCGGAACCAAGAAGGCGACGGTCAACGAGGCGCTCCGGCGGCTGGTGGCGCTGGAGACCCAGCTGCGGCATCTCGATGAGCTGGCCGCAGGAGATTATCCGGATCTGTCCGACCCCGAGACGATGGCAGAGGCATGGCGGTAGCGCGATACCTGGTCGACAAGAGCGCCTGGGCGCGGGCCGGGAAGCCCGGTGTGCGGGCGGCCCTGGAGCCCCTGCTGCTGAGAGGGCTCGTGGGTACATCGGGGATCATCGATCTGGGAATGCTCTACAGCGCGCGGAACGCGGACGACTACGAGCGCATGCTCGGCCGGCGCCGCTCCTTCGAGTGGTTCCCGACGACGGACGAGATCGTGGGCCGTGCCATCGAGGTGCAGGGCATCTGCGCCCAGAAGGGCAGTCACCGGGCCTTCTCCATCCCGGATCTGCTGGTGGCGGCCACGGCCGAGCGCCATGGGCTGGCCGTGCTCCACTACGACGGTGACTTCGATCAGATCGCCGAGGTCACCGGGCAGCCCACGGAGTGGATCGTGCCCCGGGGGACCGCCGACTGAGGCGCGCGACTGAGACGTGCGGGGGCGGGGCTGCCCCCGCACGACATCAGCGGGCCGGGCGCTGGAGGCGGGCGACGAACTTGTAGCGGTCGCCCCGGTAGACCGACCGCACCCACTCCACCGGCTCGCCCCGCGCGTCCAGCGAATGGCGCGAGAGCATCAGCATCGGCAGCCCCACATCCGTACCGAGCAGCCCCGCCTCGCGCGGGGTCGCCAGCGAGGTCTCGATGGTCTCCTCCGCCTCCGCGAGATGGACGTCGTACACCTCCGCCAGCGCCGTGTAGAGCGAGGTGTACTTCACCAGGCTGCGCCGGAGCGCGGGGAAGCGCTTGGCCGAGAGATGGGTGGTCTCGATGGCCATCGGTTCGCCACTGGCGAGCCGCAGCCGCTCGATCCTCAGCACCCGGCCGCCGGTGGTGATGTCCAGCAGCCCGGCGAGGGTGTCATCGGCCGTGACATAGCCGATGTCCAGGAGCTGCGAGGTGGGTTCGAGCCCCTGGGCCCGCATGTCCTCGGTGTAGGAGGTGAGTTGGAGCGCCTGCGACACCTTGGGCTTGGCCACAAAGGTGCCCTTGCCCTGGATGCGTTCGAGCCGTCCCTCGACCACCAGCTCCTGAAGTGCCTGCCGTACGGTGGTCCGTGAGGTGTCGAATTCGGACGCGAGTGTACGTTCGGGGGGCACGGGCGTCCCCGGGGGCATAGTCTCTGTCATGTCCAGAAGGTGGCGCTTGAGCCGGTAGTACTTGGGAACACGCGCGATGCGGGTCTGAGCCCCGCCCTCGCTCTCCGTCCCCACCCCGTCCGTGGTCATGCCCAGCCTTCCCGACTCCTGCGCTGCTGCCGTCACCGGCTCCTCCGTCTGTAGCGGCTCACATGGTGGCACGGTCCGGTCACGGGTCGTCGCCCTCCCTCAGGTGTCGGTCCTATAACGGACGCGACTGCCCTTCTTATACACCCTTGACACCCCAAAAGGTCTAGGCCAAGCTCCCGGGTACTGGTCTAAACCATTAAAGACCAGGTCCCAGCCCCACGGGCAGACCTGAAGCGCTGTCACTGCGTGCACTGCGTGTTGTGCGACACCCGGGCGGTGGGGGGAAATCTTGCATCCCTGAGGAGGGTGGCGTGAAGCGCAAGCTCATTGCTGCTGTCGGTGTGGCAGCCATGATGGTCTCGGTCGCGGCGTGTGGGTCGGACGACAAGGGTGGGAACGACGACGCCAAGCCGGCGGACCGCACGGGCAACCTGACCGTGTGGCTGATGAACGACGCCCAGTCCACCTGGCCCGAGGTCGTGGCCGACGCGACGAAGCAGTTCAACGCGAAGTACCCGAAGGTCAAGGTCAACGTCCAGTACCAGCAGTGGGGCGACAAGACCAAGAAGCTGGACGCCGCCCTCTCCGGTGACAAGTTCCCGGACGTGGTCGAGCTCGGCAACACCGAGACGATGACGTACATCCTCGGTGGCGCCCTCGGCGAGATCGACCCGAAGAAGTACAAGAACTCGGACACCTGGATCAAGGGTCTGAAGGACACCTGCACGTTCGAGGGCAAGATGTACTGCGTGCCCTACTACGCGGGTGCCCGTGTCGCCGTCTACAACGCCGACATGTTCAAGAAGGGTGCCAAGGTCGACAAGCTCCCGACGACCGAGGCCGAGCTGACCGCCGCCCTGGACAAGGTCCAGAAGGAGTACGGCAAGGACAAGGGCTACTCCTCGCTCTACCTCCCGGGCAAGTACTGGTACGCCGCCATGTCCTACGTGGCCGCGTACGGCGGGAAGATCGCGGAGGTGGACGGCGACGGCAAGTGGACCGCCTCGCTCTCCAGCCCGGAGTCCCAGAAGGGCATCCAGCACTACATCGACCTGGTCAACAAGTACAACAAGGCTGACAAGACCAAGGACGAGCAGGACCACGCCAACGTCATGTCCAACGAGAAGGCCGCCGTGATCTACGGCAACGCCTGGGAGGCCGGCAGCGTCGTCGGTGGACAGAACGGCAACCCGAAGCTCGAGGGCAAGGTCTTCGCCGCCGGTATGCCCGGCCCCGAGGGCAAGCCGCTCCCGACCTTCATCGGTGGCTCGGACCTCGCCACCATCGCCAAGTCCGACAAGCAGGACCTGGGCGAGGAGTGGATCTCGTTCTACACGAACGAGAAGTCGCAGGAAGGCCTGATGGCCAAGAACACCCTGCCGAACAACACCAAGCAGCTCCAGCCGCTGAAGGCCAAGCCGGAGACCGCCCCGGCCGCCAACGCGGTCGAGAGCTCCTGGTTCACCCCGATCGCCCCGGGCTGGGCCGCGATCGAGAAGTCCGAGGTCCTGGAGCTGATGCTGCTCGACATCATCAAGGGCAAGTCGGTCGCCGAGGCCACGAAGAAGGCTGACGCGGAGATCAACAAGCTGATCAACAACGAAGGCGCCTGACCTTTCCGGTCACCAGCCTCTGATCTCCCCGGGGGGTGACGGTCCCGCGCGATGGCGCCGGGGCCGTCACCCCCGCCTCAGGTGAAAAGTCCGAACGGAAGGCCACGCACCATGAGTGCCGCCGAGCTCAAGACCCCCGGGGGACCTGACCCCCAAGCCGCCTCCCCGGCGGCGGCCGACAAGCGGCCGAGCGAAGTCCACGAACCCAAGACGCCCGGCGGGGGTGGTCGGCGGAGACGCAAGGGTGCGCTGCTGCCCTACCTGCTGATCGCGCCCGCGTTCATCGCGATCGCGGCGGTGTTCGTCTGGCCGCTGATCAGAACCGTGATCATGTCGTTCCAGGAAGTGGGCCGCAAGGAGCTCTGGCTCGGCACCGACCCCGAGTGGGTGGGCTTCAAGCAGTTCGAGGACATCCTCACCGACGGCGCGTTCTGGGATTCGGTCACCCTGACCGTCATCTTCATGATCGCCTGTGTGGTCACCACGCTCGTCTTCGGTCTGGGCATCGCGCTGATGATGCAGCGCATGTCCGACTGGGCCCGCCTGGCCCTGACCGGCGCCCTGATCGCCGCCTGGTCGATCCCGCTGCTGGTCGCGTCGTCGATCTTCCGCTGGCTGGCGGACTCGGACTACGGCGTGATCAACATGGTCCTGACCAAGTACCTGGGCCTGGACTTCCAGGGCCACAACTGGTGGCTCGACTACAAGCAGGGCTTCCTCATCATCGGCGCGGTCGTCGTCTGGGGTGCCATCCCCTTCGTCGCGATCACCCTCTACGCCGCCCTCACCCAGGTCCCCAAGGAGCTGGAGGAGGCCGCCGCGATCGACGGTGTCAACGCCTTCGGCAACTTCCGCTATGTGACCTTCCCGGTGATCAAGCCCGTCTTCCAGATGGTCGCCACCCTCTCGGTGATCTGGGACTTCAACGTCCTCGGCCAGGTATGGCTGATGCGCGGAAGCAAGCCCGAGCCCGAGTACGAGATCATCGGCCTCTACGCCTTCAACAAGGCGTTCGAGAACAACTCCTTCAGCCAGGGCGCGGCCATCTCCCTGATCACCGTTCTGCTGCTCTCCGGTGTCGCCGTGTACTACCTGCGCCAGCTGCTCAAGATCGGAGAGGTCGATTGAGCACCACTGCCTCCGCGCCGAAGACCGAGACACCCGTGACCACTGTGAAGACCGTGCCCACCGGTAAGCGCAAGCGCTCGACGGACCGCAAGAAGAAGAGCCGTCACCTCTACAACGCCCTGGGCATGCTGACCCTCGTGGTCATGGCCTTCCCGGTGTACTGGCTCGTCGTCAGCTCCCTGCGGCCCAACCGGGAGATCCGCAGCTGGGACCAGACCCTCTGGCCCTCCTCGCTGACCTTCGACAACTTCAAGCGCGCGGTGAAGTACGAGAACTTCGACACCGCCATCCAGGCCAGCCTCATCATCAGCGTCACCGCCGTCGCGGGCGCCATGCTGCTGGCCACCATCGCCGCCTACGCCATCGGACGCTTCCGCTTCACCGGCCGGCGCGCGCTGATGATCGTGCTCATCGTGGTCCAGCTGCTGCCGCCCACCGCGATGCTGATCCCCATCTACCTCCAGCTCAACGAGTTCGGCGCGCTGAACGAGTTCTGGGGCATCATCATCATCTACATGGTCTCCACGCTCCCCTTCGCGACCTGGATGATCCGCGGCTTCGTGATCAACATCCCGAAGGAGCTGGAGGAGTCCGCGATGGTGGACGGGTGCAGCCAGATGGGCGCCTTCTGGCGGATCATCTTCCCGCTGCTCGCCCCCGGTCTCGCCGCCGCGTCGATCTTCTCGCTGATCAACGCCTGGAACGAGTACATGCTCGCGTACATCGTTCTCCAGGACAACGACAAGTACACGCTCAACATCTGGCTGGCGAACTTCACCACCTCCCGGGGCACCGACTACGGCGCGCTCATGGCCGCCTCCGTCATCGTCGCCGTTCCGGTCGTGATCTTCTTCATGATCATCCAGAAGAAGATGGCCGCCGGTCTCACCTCCGGCGCCGTGAAGGGATAACGCCAACCATGACCACTGTGGTACGCGGTACCTCCGACACCCTGACCCGTGACGCCCTGGCCGTGCTCCAGCCCGGCTTCGTCGGCACCACCGCCCCCGACTGGCTGCTCCGCCACATCGGTGACGGCCTGGCCGCCGTGGGACTCTTCGGCCGCAACATCCTGACCGCCGAGCAGGTGGCCGCGCTCACCGCGCAGCTGCGCGCCGAGCGGGACGACATCCTTGTCGCCATCGACGAGGAGAGCGGCGATGTGACCCGGCTGGAGGTCCGTGAGGGCTCCTCCTTCCCCGGCAACTACGCGCTCGGCACCGTGGACGACGCCGACCTCACCCGTGAGGTCGCCCGTGAGCTGGGCCGCCGTCTCGCCGAGTGCGGGGTCAACCTCAACTGGGCGCCCACCGCCGACGTCAATGCCAACCCGGACAACCCGGTCATCGGTGTCCGCGCCTTCGGCGACGACGCCCGGCTGGTCACCCGGCACACCCAGGCCTATGTCGAGGGCATGCAGGCATCCGGCGTCGCCGCCTGTCTGAAGCACTTCCCGGGCCACGGCGACACCAATGTGGACTCGCACCACGCCATGCCCCGGATCGACGTCGGCATGGACACCCTGCGGGTACGGGACCTGCCGCCGTTCCGGGACACCCTGACGGCGGGCCCCAAGGCCGTGATGAGCGCGCACATCCTGCTGCCGGCGCTCGACCCCGAGCGCCCGGCCACCCTCAGCCCGCAGATCCTCGGCGGTCTGCTCCGTGAGGAGCTGGGCTTCGACGGGCTGATCATCACCGATGGCATCGAGATGAAGGCCATCTCCGCGACCTACGGCATCGAGCGCGGCACCGTGCTCGCCATCGCCGCGGGTGCCGACGCGATCTGCGTCGGCGGCGGACTCTGCGACGAGGGCACCGTCCTGCGACTGCGTGACGCCCTGGTGGCCGCGGTCCGCAGCGGCGACCTGCCCGAGGAGCGGCTGGCGGACGCGGCGGCGCGGGTGCGTTCCCTCGCCGAGTGGACCCGTCAGGCCAGGACGGCCCCGCCGGAGCCGGGCGCGGCGCAGGAGGGGACCGCGTCCGGCCCCGGCGTCGGTCTGGTCGCCGCCCGCCGGGCCGTCCGGGTCACCGCCGGTGAGCTGCCCTACGAGCCGGTCACCAGCGCCCCGTACGTCGCCTCGTTCGCCCCGGTGAACAACATCGCGGTCAGCAACGAGACCCCCTGGGGTGTCGGACCCGAGCTGGCCAAGGTGCTGCCGGGGACCGAGGAGGACACCTACGACGCCTCCGAGACCGACGCCGCCGCCCTGGTCGGCAAGGTGCTGGCGCGGGCGGGTGACCGTAGGATCGTGGCAGTGGTACGTGACGCGCACCGCCATGGCTGGATGACGGCCGCCCTCGACGCGCTGGTCGAGGCCCGCCCGGACACGGTCGTGGTCGAGATGGGCCTCAACCGGGCCCAGCCCCGGGGCGCGCTCCACATCGCCACCCACGGCGCGGCCCGGGTCTGTGGAGAGGCCGCCGTCGAGGTCATCACCGGCCAGGGAGCCGGCGGCTGACCGACAGGCCCTGACCCCCCTCGCGGGACGCCGGGGCGGGAGCGCCCGCCCCGGCGCACGGACGACAGCGGGAGGCATCATGCCCACCACGCACCCGGCCGACCGGAGCGAACGCCCCGGCCGGATCATGTCCGGCGAGATGGCACAGCAGCCCGCGGTACTGCGGCGCATCCTCGACGAGGGTGCGCCGCAGATTCATGAGGTGGCCCGGCGGGTCGCCGCCCGCAGGCCCCGTTTCGTCCTGCTCACCGCCCGTGGCACCTCCGACAACGCGGCCCTGTACGCGAAGTATCTGCTGGAGATCCGGCTGGGCCTGCCGTGCGGGCTGACCTCCATGTCCACCACCACGGCGTACGGGGCCCGGCCCCGCTTCGAGGATGTGCTGGTCATCACCGTCAGCCAGTCGGGCGGCTCGCCCGATCTGGTGGCCTCCACCCGCGCGGCGCGCGAGGCGGGCGCCCTGACCCTCGCGGTCACCAACAACCCCGATTCACCGCTGGCGGCGGTCTCCGAGTACCACATCGACGTCCTGGCGGGCCCGGAGCAGGCCCTGCCCGCCACCAAGACCTACACCGCCTCCCTGCTCAGCCTGTATCTGCTGGTCGCGGGGATGGGCACGGACAGCGACCGGGACGGCGGCGGGGCCGGTGTGGAGGCCGCGCGGGCCCTGCCCGGGCTGGCCGGCCGGATCCTGGAGCGGCAGGACGAGGTACGGCGGCTGGCCTCCCGCTACCGCTTCGCCGAGCGGATGGTCATCACCTCGCGCGGCTACGGCTATCCCACCGCGAAGGAGGCCGCGCTCAAGCTCATGGAGACCAGCTACATCCCGGCCCTGTCGTACTCGGGGGCGGACCTGCTCCACGGCCCGCTGGCCATGGTCGACAACATCTCCCCGGTGATCGCCGTGGTCACCGACGGCCGGGGCGGCGAGGCCCTGCAACCGGTCCTCGACCGGCTGCGCGGGCGGGGCGCGGACCTGGTGGTGGTGGGGCCGTCCGCGCAGGTGGCGGCGGCATCGGCGGGCTTTGTGCTGCCGACGGACGGGGTGCCGGAGGAGTTGCAGCCGATCCTGGAGATCCTGCCGCTGCAACTGCTGGCGTACGAGGTCACCATCGCCCGGGGGCAGGACCCCGACGCGCCCCGGGCGCTGGCGAAGGTCACCGAGACCCACTGACACGGCTGGCCGGACCTGACAGGGGAGGCCCTGACAGGGGAGGCCCTGGCACGGGAAGCCCTGACACGGGAAGCCCTGGCACGGGAAGGCCTGGCACGGGAAGGCCTGACACCGCGCGGAAGGGCCCTGCGTACGGGCCCGGACATACCCGCGGGCCGCGGCGCCTGACGGGACCCTCAACCCGTCCGGCACCGCAGCCCGGAGTGCTCCGGCCGACGCGAGTGTGCGGGCCCGCGCGGCCGTATGGGAGGACTCGGCGCAGTCAGGGCAGAGAGCGCCGCGACCTCGTTTCCGCTCTCCTGTGCGGTGGAGAACGGAAGTTCGGCGTGCCTCTTCATTGTGGACTAGACCATTCACGGATGTCCATGGATCGACGGGGATTGCTTGGCGCACTCGCCCGCCCGCCGGGTGCGCCCCGGGCGCCCGGCGCACCTCCCGGACGGGCCCTTCCCGCCCCCCTGGCACGGCCACCCCGCATCACCGGTCCATCACGCGGGTACGCTCGCACACGTGCCCTCCATGAACGACCTCGTACGCCAGCACACGGCGCTGACCGAATCCGACCTCGAATGGCTCCATCTGCTGGTCTCGGAGTGGCAGCTGCTCTCCGACCTGTCCTTCGCCGATCTGGTGCTCTGGGTCCCCACCCGGGACGGCACCCGCTATGTGTCCGTCGCCCAGATGCGCCCGAACACCGGCCCCACCTCGTACCAGGACGACATGGTCGGCCATCTGGTCCCGCGCGGGCGCCGGCCGCTCCTGGACGCCGCCCTGGACGAGGGCAGGATCGTGCGCGAGGGCGACCCGGAGTGGCGGGAGGAGGTCCCGGTACGGGTCGAGTCCATCCCGGTCCGCCGTGACGGCCGGGTCCTCGGGGTGATCGCCCGGAACACCAATCTGCTGACCGTGCGGACCCCGTCCCGGCTGGAGCTGACCTATCTCCAGTCCGCCTCCGACCTTGCCCAGATGATCGCGGCCGGGGCCTTCCCCTACCCCGGGCAGCAGGTCGAGATGGATGCCTCGCCCCGGGTCGGCGACGGACTGATCCGGCTGGACGCCGACGGCCTGGTGCAGTACGCCAGCCCCAACGCCCTCTCCGCCTATCACCGCCTCGGGCTCGCCTCCGACCTGGTCGGCCACCATCTGGGGCAGGTCACCGCCGAGCTGGCCCCCTCCCGGGGACCGGTCGACGAGGCCCTGGTCAAGCTGGCCAGCGGCTATGCCCCCCGGGAGACCGAGGTGGAGGGGAACAGCGGGGTGATCCAGCTGCGGGCCATCCCGCTCAAGCCCAAGGGCACCCGGATCGGCTCCCTGGTCCTGCTGCGCGATGTGACGGAACTGCGTCGCCGCGAGCGTGAGTTGATCACCAAGGACGCCACCATCCGGGAGATCCACCACCGGGTCAAGAACAACCTCCAGACCGTCGCCGCCCTGCTGCGGCTCCAGGCCCGCCGGATGGACTCGGTCGGCGGACGCGAGGCCCTCCAGGAGGCGGTCCGCCGGGTCGGGTCGATCGCCATCGTCCACGAGACCCTGTCGCAGAACCTGGACGAGCGGGTGGAGTTCGACGAGATCGCCGACCGGGTCATCGCCATGGTCGCCGAGATCTCCCCGGGCAAGGTGGAGTGCCGCCGTACCGGGCGGTTCGGGGTCCTCGACGCCGAGGTGGCGACCCCCCTGTCGATGGTCCTCACCGAGGTGCTCCAGAACGCGCTGGAGCACGCCTTCCCGGCGGGGGAGCGGGGCTCGGTCGAGGTGTCGGCGGTACGGGGTGAGCGCCGGCTCGACGAGAGCGCGGCCCGGCTGCTGATCACCGTCCAGGACGACGGCTGCGGACTGCCCGAGGGATTCGACGCGCGGCGCACCGGAAATCTCGGTCTGCAGATCGTACGAACGCTGGTGGAAGGCGAGTTGGGCGGAAGCTTCGACATGCTTCCGGTACCCGGACCGGAGAGCGGTACACGGGTGGTACTCGATATCCCGGTACGCGCCCTGCCGTGAATTCCGTGCCGTTGAGGTGATTTACCGTCAGACTCTTGTCGGTGTCCACAGCAACCGGTGTTCACGGCAGCCGGTGTTCACAGCAACCGGTGTGCACAGCAGCGAGCCCCGGACCGAAGGGAATCGGTCCGGGGCTCGAATGCTGTGTGGGTCACTGCTGCGCGCTGCGGCTCGGGGGCGGTGAGTGCGTACTCGCTGTACGCGCCGCCTCAGGCTCGTCGCGGGGCGGTTCAGGCGCTGGCGTTGCGCGCCCGGTTGCGGGCGGCGCGGCGCTTCATCGCGCGGCGCTCGTCCTCGCTGAGGCCACCCCAGACGCCGGAGTCCTGGCCGGACTCAAGCGCCCACTGCAGGCACTGCTCCATGACGGGGCAGCGGCGGCAGACGGCCTTGGCTTCCTCGATCTGCAGCAGCGCAGGACCGGTGTTGCCGATGGGGAAGAAGAGCTCGGGGTCTTCCTCGCGGCAAACGGCGTTGTGACGCCAGTCCATGGCTGCTACCTCTCCTTGGTATTACGTGCTTGTGAATGTGAACGCTTTCACGAATCCCCCCGCAAGGGAAGGGCCGACCGCCGACACGTCGACGTGTGGTCCAGGGTTTTCAGAGGGGGATCCGGCGATCTGCGGTCACCCGTTCCAGCGGGCCGTCCCGATCGCCATGAAGAGACTCGCAAACCTCGGCGACGGATACAACCCCTTCTGGAAAGTTTTTTTTGATTCGACGGTGTCGACTAGGTCACAGCCGTCATTCCATGGGGTGGATGCCAGTCCGTACGTTCGAGATAAAGGCCGTTTGAGCCTTCTACTCACACAATCACACGCAGTGCACGGCGTACGCCTGTGAACGTCACGCTGGTACGCAGTCCGAGGTGGTCACCGTCCATCTGGAAAGGCAGTGGAACCTTTGAATTCAAGGTGAAGTCGGTGAGGTCATGGAGAGTAATCGCGTGCTTGCCCTGCGGTCCCCGCTCGGGGGTGGAGGTCAGCAGCTGGGTGGCGTAGCGGGCCACCGCCGGGGTGGAGAGCCGGGAGAGCCCGAGCACATCGAGTCCGGTGTCGAAGGACGCCTTCGGTGAGGCGTACACCGGGCGGTTGCCGAGGAAGGTCCATGGCGAGGTGTTGGCCACTATGGAGAGCACCAGATCGGTGATCGGCTCATGGCCGGGGCGCTCCAGGGTGATCTGGCCGTGTATCCGGTGCGGGTCGCCCAGGAACTGCCGGACGACCTGACGCAGATAGAGGGCGTGGGTGGAGCGCTTGCCGCGCTCGCGCTGCTGCTCGACCCGGCCGATCACACTGGCGTCGAAGCCGACGCCGGCGCAGAAGGTGAACCAGCGGGGCTCGGTCCCCTCGTCCGGGGTGCCCGGGGTGCCGGAGGCGAGTCCGAGCCCGATCGTCCGCTCGCTCCGGTCGGCGAGCGACGCCAGGATCGCGCCGGTGGCCTCGACGGGGTCGTTGGGCAGACCGAGGGCGCGGGCGAAGACATTGGTCGAACCACCGGGGACGACGGCGAGCCGGGGGAGCCGCTCGGGGTCGGGGCCGTCGTGGAGCAGACCGTTGACCACTTCGTTGACGGTGCCGTCGCCGCCGAGGGCGACCACGAGGTCTATGTCGTCGGACTCGGCCGCCCGGCGGGCCAGGTCCCGGCCGTGCCCCCGGTACTCGGTGGTCACGGCCTCCAGCTTCATCTCGCTGGCAAGGGCGTGGATCAGGACGTCACGCGTCCGCGCACTGGTGGTGGTAGCTGCCGGGTTGACCACGAGGAGTGCGCGCATGCGCAGCAGCGTACCCACTGAGGGTGACAGCGGCCCAGTCCGGGGGTGCGGGGCCGCCCCGGCCCCGCGGACCGGGCCGTCGACGACCCGGGGCGGCGGCTACCCTTGCCGGTGTGAGCGACGACCCCACCCCGACCCCGCGTCCCGCCCGTCTGACCGCCGCCGCGGCGGTGTCCGGCCTGGAGGGTCTGGCCCTGGTGGGCCTGGGCGTCTACCTCCTGGTGATGGGCGTGCTCGGTACGTTCGACAACGCGGTCCAGGCGTGGACGGGCGGAGTGACGCTCATCGCACTCGGGCTGATCCCGCTCGCCGCCGCGCGCGGCCTGCTGCTCTGCCGCAGCTGGAGCCGGGGCCCGGCGATGATCACCCATCTGATGGCGCTGATCCCGGCGTACACCCTGCTGAAGTCGGCGGGCGGTCTGATCCCGCTGGGGATCCTGGTCGCCGCGGTCGCCGTCACCGGCCTGGTACTGATCGTCAGCCAGGAGACCACCCGGGCCCTCGGCATCGGCGCCCGCGACGCCTGAGGGCCGGGCCTGCCGGTGGCTACTCCTCCACCAGCAGCTTCTCCCGCAGCTGGGCCAGGGTGCGGGCCAGCAGCCGGGAGACATGCATCTGTGAGATGCCGACCTCCTGGGCGATCTGCGACTGGGTCATGTTCCCGAAGAACCGCAGCAGCAGGATCCGCTTCTCGCGCGGCGGCAGATCCTCCAGCAGCGGCTTGAGGGACTCCCGGTACTCGACACCCTCCAGCGCCTCGTCCTCGGCGCCGAGGGTGTCGGCGACGGCGGGGGACTCGTCATCGGTGTCGGGGACGTCCAGCGACAGGGTGGAGTAGGCGTTCGCCGACTCCAGGCCCTCCAGGACCTCCTCCTCCGAGATGCCGAGCCGCTCGGCCAGCTCATGCACGGTGGGGGAGCGGCCGTGCAGCTGGGACAGCTCGGCCGTCGCCGTGGTCAGCGCGAGCCGCAGCTCCTGGAGCCTGCGGGGCACCCGGACCGCCCAGCCCTTGTCCCGGAAGTGGCGCTTGATCTCGCCCACCACCGTCGGGGTGGCATAGGTCGAGAACTCGACGCCCCGCTCCGGGTCGAACCGGTCCACCGATTTGATCAGGCCGATCGTGGCGACCTGCGTCAGATCGTCCAGCGGCTCCCCGCGGTTGCGGAACCGCCGGGCCAGATGCTCCACCAGCGGCAGATGCATCCGTACCAGCCGGTTGCGCAGCTCGGCCCGTTCCAGGGAGCCGTCGGGCAGCTCGCGCAGCTCGACGAAGAGCGCCCGCGCGCCGCCCCGGTCCTGTGGCTGATGGTGACCGTCGTGTCCGTGCTCGCTCATATGGCCTGCCCTCTTCCGGCCCTCCGCCTCACGTGGGGCGTCCCCGGCGCCGCCGGGAGGACCACCCCCCGCCCGCGCCCGATCCGCGTCGGCCGCCCCGCCTCCCACGACCTGGTCCACCGGGTGCGGCCGGGCCTGCTGCTCGGGGAAGCCGTGCACCGGGGGTGGTTCGTTCCGCACCGGACCGTCCTCGTTCCGCACCGGACCGTCCCCGTTCCTCACGCCGGACCGGGGCCCGCGCCGCGCTGTTTGTACAGGCTGATGGTGACCGTGCGGTCGGGGGCGACCGAGGACTCGACCTTGCCGGCCAGCGCGGAGAGCACGGTCCAGGCGAAGGTCTCGCGTTCGGGCGCCCGGCCGTCCGTGGTCGGGGCGGACACGGTGACCTCCAGCGAGTCGTCGACGAGCCGGAAGACACAACTGAGAACGGAGCCGGGAACCGCCTGCTGCAGCAGGATCGCGCACGCCTCGTCCACCGCGATCCGCAGATCCTCGATCTCGTCGAGGGTGAAGTCCAATCGTGCGGCGAGTCCGGCCGTGGCCGTCCGCAACACCGACAGATAGGCACCCGCAGCGGGCAGCCGGACTTCCACGAAGTCCTGGGTCCCGGGCTGGCCTGCGATCTGGGACACCCTCACCTCCAAGGTGGCACAAGCTCTTTCCGGCCACGGGGGAAAGGTCCCGAGGCCGTCGCTACGCAGTCCGTACGTAGCCGGTACTGGCCCGGCGACGCTATCGCGATCCATGGTGCGCTGTCGCCGGGCCCCCTCCCCTTCGGCTCCATCACTCATGGTAAGCATATGACCACATACGGTGGCTAGGGGTTGGGTGGCCCCGGTAAGGAAGAGATGGATGGTTGACGTACCCGCACGTGGGGCCGTCGAACCGTCGCACGCCAGAAATGCGCAACCGGTCGGATCATCGCACTGCGTCACCTTGTCAGGCCGCGCCGTGTGCACGGTACCGCCCCCGGCGGCGACCCGGGAGACCCCGGGGGTCCCCGCGCCGGACGGCTCAGACCAGGGCGCCGTCCACAAAGCACCAGCGCCAGTCCTCGCCCGGCTCGAAACTCCTCATCACCGCGTGACCGGTCGCCCGGAAATGGCCGGTCGCATGCTGGAGCGGCGAGGAGTCACAGCAGCCGACATGCCCGCAGAGCAGACAGAGCCGCAGATGGACCGGGGTGGTCCCGGCGGCCAGACACTCCGGACAGGTCTCGGAGGCCGCCGCGGGCTCGGGGCGGGGCAAAGCGGCGACATGCGGACACTCGCTCATGATGGCCAGATTACGGCGCCGCACCGCGTAGCGTCCCGCCGAGCGGTCCGTACGGTCCCCGCCGGGCCGGTACGGGCCCCTGGCACGCGCGTTCCGGTACGGCGGACCGGGTCCATGGGTGAGGACCGCCCGGGACCGCCGAGGGGCCGACCGGGACGCCGAGGGACCGACGAGGGACTGGCGAGGGACCGAGCATGGACGACGCACTTCCCCTGGTGGCCCTGGTCGCGGCGAGCGCCGTCATCGCCGGGGCCGCCCGCAGGACCCCGGTGGCGGCCCCGCTGCTCCTGGTCACCGCCGGGCTGGTCTGCGCCTATCTGCCGGGCGTACCGCACTATGTCCTCGATCCGCACATCGTGCTGCCGCTGGTGCTGCCGCCCCTGCTGCACCTGGCCGCGCTCGACGCCTCCTATCTGGATCTGCGCGCCAACGCCCGGCCGGTCGCCCTGCTCTCGGTCGGCTATGTCCTCTTCGCCACCGTCGTCGTCGGCCTCCTGGTCCATCTGCTGATCCCGGAACTGCCGCTGACCGCGGCGCTGGTGCTCGGCGCGGTGGTGGCGCCCCCGGACGCCGTCGCCGCCACCGCCGTCGCCCGCCGGCTGCGGCTGCCCCACCGGATCACCACCATCCTCCAGGGCGAGTCCCTGGTGAACGACGCCACCGCCATCACCGCGTACAAGGTCGCGCTGGCCGCCGCGGTCGGGGAGGGCGCGAGCTGGGCCGGCGGGATCCGGGAGTTCGCCGTCGCCGCCCTCGGCGGGGTCGCCGTCGGCCTGGTGCTGATGGTCCCGCTGCACTGGCTCCGCACCCATCTGCGGGAACCCCTGCTCCAGAACACCCTCTCGCTGCTGATCCCCTTCGTCGCCTACGCCGCCGCCGAACAGGTCCATGCCTCCGGGGTGCTCGCCGTGGTCGTCGTCGGGCTCTATCTCGGCCACCGCCGCTGGCAGGTCGACTTCGCCACCCGGCTCCAGGAGGGGGCGGTCTGGAAGATGGTCGCCTTCCTGCTGGAGTCCACCGTGTTCCTGCTGATCGGGCTCCAGCTCCCGTATGTCCTCGAAGGACTCGGCGACCATGGCGTCGCCCAGGCCCTCGGCTATGCCCTCGTGGTCTTCGTCCTGGTGGTGGCGGTGCGGTACATCTGGGTCTTCCCGGCCACCTTTCTGCCGCCGCTGCTCTCCGCCCGGGTCAGGGAGCGGGAGGCGGGGGTCACCTGGAAGGCGCCGACGATCGTGGGATGGGCCGGGATGCGCGGGGTGGTCTCGCTCGCCATCGCCTTCTCCATTCCCCGGCTCACGACCGCGGGGGACCCCTTCCCGGCGCGGAATCTGATTCTCTTCCTGACCTTCACCACGGTCATCGGGACCCTGGTGGTGCAGGGGATGACCCTGCCCGCGCTGATCCGGGCGCTGCGGCTGCCCCAGCCGGACGCGCAGGCGGAGACCCTGGCGGAGGCGCAGGCGCAGAGCGAGGCGTCCCGGGCGGCCGACGAACGGCTGGACGAGCTGCTGAGGGACGGCCGCAACGCCCTGCCGGAGCCCCTGGAGCAGCGGCTGCGCACGGTCCTGGAGCGGCGGCGCAACGCGGTCTGGGAGCGGCTGGGCGCGGTGAACGAGGAGACGGGCGAGACCGCCGACACGACCTATCGGCGGCTGGCCGGGGAGCTGATCGAGACGGAGCGCCAGGAGTTCGTCCGGCTGCGGGACGAGCGGCGGATCGACGACGAGATGATGCGGACGCTGCTGCGCAGGCTGGATCTGGAGGAGGCGGCGGCCTATCGCGAGGAGGACGCCTCCTGAGGGTCCTCCCGGGGGCCTTTCCGAGGGGTCTCCCCGGGGCTCTCCCGGGGGCTCCCGTGCGGGCTGCCCAGGGGGTCGGGGTGGCCGGTGACCACGGCGACGACGGTCGTTCCGGGCGCGAAGGCGCCCTCCTCGGCCAGGGTGGTCAGGCCTTGTAGCATTTTGGCCACATATATCCGCTCCAGCGGGATCCCGTGCCGGGTCTCGAACTCGTCTGCGAAGCCGGTGAGTCCGGGGGTGGTACGGGCATAGCCCCCCGCGTGGAAGCGGTCCTCCGTCGACCAGTCGCCCCGGCGGCCGCCGAACGCCTCCCGCTGGAGCAGCAGGACCCGGTCGGCGAGAAAGCCCCCTCGCAGGACCGGGAAGCCGATGGTACGGACCCCTGGTGGCACCCCCGCCGCCAGCCCCGCGAGGGTCCCTCCGGTGCCGCAGGCCACCCCGACAACGGCGGGGCCGGTGGCACCCTCGCGGGCGAGGTCGTCGCCGGTCTCCCGGCCGAGTCCGGCGCAGCCGAGGGCGGCCGGGGCATTGCTGCCGCCCTCGGGGATCACGTAGGGATCACCGTCCGGGGCGGCCCGTGCCACCAGGGCGGCGAGCACCTCCGGCTCGTCCTTGCGGCGGTAGGTGCCCCGGTCGGTGAAGACCAGCCGCATGCCGTCCGCGGCGCACCGGGCGAGTGAGGGGTTGAGTGGCCGGGAGGCCAGTTCGTCGCCGCGGACCACACCGATGGTCGTCCGTCCGAGCAGCCGTCCCGCGGCGGCGGTGGCGCGCAGATGGTTGGAGTAGGCGCCGCCGAAGGTGAGCAGGGGGCGGTCGCCGGCGGCGCGCAGATTGGGCACCAGCTTGCGCCACTTGTTGCCGGGCAGCTCCGGGTGGATCAGATCGTCCCGCTTGAGCAGCAGCCGCAGCCCGCGCCGGGTGAAGCGGTCGTCCTCGACCGGCTGGAGGGGCGAGGGCAGCCGGGGCCGCAGGGCGGCGGGGTCGGACGCTTCCGGAGGCATATGCCCATTGTCGTCGGGGTGTCGGGCGGGGGCGAGCGCACCCCCTGGGGGCTTCTGCCGTCCGGTCGGTACCGCCTGGGGTTCCCGCCGCCCGGCCGCCGGCGCTCCACCGCTCGGACCCGGGGGCTACCCGATCCGCTCGCCGATCCGTTCGCGCATGGCGTCCATGGAGAAGCCCAGCGGGTCGATCTTCCCCGGCTGCCACTCCTTGTGGCCGATGACCGACCGCTCCGTCCAGCCGTGGTGACGGCAGAGCGCCGCGCCGACCCTTTCGACGGCGTCCAGCTGTGCCCCCGGCCAGGGGTCCACGCCGTCCCCCAGGTTGACGCACTCGAAGCCGTAGAAGTGGCGGTTGCCGTCGGTGCTGTCGGTGCCGGTCCCATCGGCCGGGTCGTGGGCGGGCAGCGGCTGCTCCGCGATCACCGCGCGCAGCACGTCGCCGTCGCCCGGGCCCGCGTGATGGGCCCGCCCGTAGCCGACCAGATGGACCGTGCCCCGCTTGTCGATGACGCCATGGCAGAGCGGCCCCGGCAGATCGCCGCGCCCGTTCCGGTACAGGGCCACAGTGTCGGCGGTGCCGCTGGTGGCCGTGTGATGGATCATGATGCCGTGCACCGGGCCCCAGGGGCCCTGGGCGTCGCGGTGGTGATTGCGCCAGTCGCCGACCTCGGCGACCGTCACGCCCTCGTGGCGCAGGGCTTCGAGGAAGAGGTCCGCGGACATGGGTGAGGACATGTTCCGGCTCCCTGGGGTGCGGAGGGGTGTACAGAAACGCCCGTACTGTGCATTTACAGCTTTTACTGCAACTCCCCATCCGGAGCCGTGTGTTCGGTTTACGTGCGAGCCGATCCGGTCATTCACTGGGAGATTCGCGGAATTCTGATGTGACTGCCCCGCCGGTGGGGAAGTAATCCCATCCGTTTGTGTAATGGTGCGAGAACTCTCCGTGCTGAAAGGCTTCTCTCGCGGGTCGACGGCGAACGTGTGACCCGCTGCCCAAACGCGTGATCGAGAGGAGCGCCCCATGTCGGTTGGTTCGATCGTGCCGGTTGGTCCGGCCATGTCGGTCGGTTCGGCCGGCGCCGCCGGTGGCCGGGGCAGGGCCCCGCACCCTGTCGTGGACCGTGAACCCGTCCCGCGCGCGTACGGAAGGACACCCCGTTGACCATGCCGGAGGCCGCTGAGGCCCGTATCGCCCTCGATCTGCTGGACCGTGCCCGGGGGGTCGTCGATCCCGCGCTGCGCTCCGCCCTGGAGACCCTGCCCGGTGCGCTGCGCCGGATCGCGATGTACCACTTCGGCTGGGAGGACGCCGAGGGCGCCCCGACCGCCGGTTCGGCGGGAAAGGCGATCAGGCCGGCGCTGGTGCTGGCGGCCGCGCGGGCGCTGGGCGGGGATCCCGCCGGGGCCGTCTCCGCCGCCGTCGCCGTGGAGCTGGCGCACAACTTCACCCTGCTCCACGACGATGTCATCGACCGGGACCCGACCCGCAGACACCGCCCCACCGCCTGGACGGTCTTCGGCACGGCGGACGCCATCATCGCCGGTGACGCCCTGTTCTCCCTGGCGCTGCGGATTCTCGCGGAGGATCCGCACCCGGCCTCGGCGGCGGCGGCCGGGCGGCTCTCCACCTGTGTCATCGAGCTGTGCGCGGGCCAGCAGGCCGACTGCGCCTTCGAGGAGCGCGGGCCCCAGGAGGTCACCCTGGACGAGTGTGTGGAGATGGCCACCGCCAAGACCGGCGCCCTGCTGGGCTGCGCCTGCGCGCTGGGGGCGCTGTACGCGGGGGCGGACCTGGAGCGGACCGAGGCGATGGACGGCTTCGGCCGGGAGGCCGGGCTGGCCTTCCAGCTGATCGACGATCTGATCGGCATCTGGGGCGACCCGGGGCGGACCGGGAAGCCCGCGGGGGCGGATCTGGCCGCGCACAAGAAGTCGCTGCCGGTGGTGGCCGCGCTCTGCTCCGGCACCCCGGCGGGGGAGGAGCTGGCCGCGCTGTACCGCACCCCGCTGACCGGCCCGGACATCCGCCGCGCCGCGGACGCGGTGGAGCGGGCGGGGGCCCGGGAGTGGGCCCAGGCGCAGGCGGCGGACCGGATGGCCGGGGCGGTGCAGCAGCTGTCCCGGGCGGTCCCCGACCCGGCGGCGGCGGAGGATCTGCTGGCCCTGGCCGAGTTCGTCACCCGCCGTAATCGCTGACCGGCCGTAATCGCTGACCGGCCGCACGCCCCGGGGGCGGGCGCCGGGTCGGTCGCCCGAGCCCGTCTCCGGGCCGGGCATCTGGACCGGTCGCCGTTTCCTCGTGTGCCCCTCTTGTCAAACCACTACGGGTGAAGCACTATATGCGGAGTGGTCGGATGCCTCCGGAGTCCGCGAGGACTCCTCGGGGGGTCTCCGGCCACCGCCGCCCCTCCCGGCGGCACCCACTGCTCCCCGATGAAAAGGACCGGTTTGCGCAAGCTCAGCTACTACGTCGCCGTCTCCATCGATGGCTTCATCGGCGCCCCCGACGGGGAAGCCTCCTTCTTCAGCCGCTTTGTGAAGGGCGAGTACCTCGACCTCGTGCGGACCGAGAGTGCCGACACCCTGCCCACCGCCGCCCGGCGCCTCTTCGGTGTCGACGACCAGCCGGTCACCCGCTTCGACACGGTGATCCAGGGCCGTGGCAGCTATGACGTCGGCCTGGCGGAGGGCATTGTCCGTCCCTACGCCCATCTGCGGGAGCTGGTGGTCTCCCGCAGCATCACCGAGGCCCCCGACCCGGCGATCGAGATCGTCTGCGGCGATGTCGTCGCCCGGGTGCGCGAGCTGAAGGCCGAGGACGGCCTCGACATCTACCTCTGCGGCGGGGCGAACCTCGCCGGACAGCTCCGGGACGAGGTGGACGAGCTGATCATCAAGACCTATCCGGTGATCCTGGGCACCGGTATGCCGATGTTCGCCGCGGACTTCCGGATCGACGAGTTCGCCCTGGAGTCGCTGCGCTCCTTCGACAACGGTGTGGTCCTGCGCACCTACCGCCGGGAGCGCTGACCGGCACCGGCACCAGCGCCGGCGCCGACACCGGAGTCGGCTGTCCGTCGCGGTCCGGCCGCCGTACGCTGGACGCATGGGCAGCGATGGACGCGGGCCGCGGGCCGGGCAGCAGTGTCCGGTCTGCGGAGAGCCCGTGGGCACGGTCATCACACGACGCAAGACCCTGGGGGCCTTTGTCCCCTCCTGGGGCCCCGGCCCCTGCCGTAACGCCGACTGCACGGCCTTCGACCTCCCGCCCGCACGGGCGGGGGTCCGGGCCCCCCGGGAGGCGGCCCATGGCTCCGGAGGCCGGTCCGGGCCGCCCGGGAAGGGCTCCGGCGCGCCCCCCGGCGCGGGCCCCAACGTGGTCTGAACCATCCCTGCTGTTCAGCGTGGCCGCGCGTACCGCTACAGTCCGCGCCATGTCATCGGAGTCGACTGAAGTCTGGGCGGGCTGGTACCGCGACCGCCGGGGCGCGGAAGCGGTCACGATCGCGGCGCGCGGACCGCAACTGCGTACGCGCATCAGGGGTGTTGAGTACGAAGGGGCGAGCCTGTCCGCCCTGGAGGCCGTCGGAGCGGAGGGCGTACTGCTCTCCGCCTGTGTACTGGAGTGGGACATACCCGTCCCGCTCCATGCGGACGGCGCCGTCGAACGGGCCACGCTCAGCTGTCTGCTGACCCTCGGTGAGCTGCGTTCCGAGGGCGCGCTGGACCGCGCCGACCTCAATCTGACCCTCCATTACGGCGGGGCGGCCTTTGAGGCGGGTGTCGCCGGGGGCGACTTCGACCGGGCGTTCGCCCGGATCCGGGAGCAGCTCCCGGCGGGTGTCGAACCGGGTGCCTTCCATCCGGCCGACGCCTGAGCCGACGCCTGAGGGGCGGCGCCCCGAACGCACGGAAGGGCGCGCGGAAGAGCGTACGGAAGAACGCACGGAAGAACGCACGGAAGGACGCCCCGCCGCGGCTTCGGCGGGGCGCCCTCCGGTCAGGAAGGGGTCAGGTCGTCAGGAGACCTGCTTCAGCGCCCCCGCGAGACCACGGGCCCACAGGGCGTTGACGCGGTTGCGCTCGGCCGCGTTCGGCGTGGCGTTGGTGCACGAGGTGCCGGCGCCGCCGCCCGACATCAGCTCGGAGCACGGGCCGCGGTAGTTGTCCGGGAGGCCGAGCACATGGCCGGTCTCATGGGAGGTCACGCGGTACGAGTTGTACTGCTGGTTCTGCCGGTGGTCGAGGAAGATGTAGCCCCGGCCGCGGCCGTCGGTGCTCGCGTACGAGCCCCGGGAGTCATTGCCCTCGTAGTAGCGGAAGCTCGGGTTGGCCCCCTCCTGGAGCCGGATGTTGCTGACCGAGCTGTTCCATATGTGGGTGGAACGGGCTATCTGGGCGCGGTAGGTGGGGGCACCCGACGCGTTGTAGGTGACGGTGATCACCCGGGCGGCCGGGTTGGCCTTCCGCTTCTCGGCCACCGACTTCACGACGGCCTTGAAGAACGCCTCGGTCGCCTTGCGGTCCTCCTTGGAGCCCTCGTACGCGGCGTAGGAGGGACCGGCCTCGGGCGCGGTGGCGGCGGAGGCGGGGACCGCGCCCAGCGACGCGGCCAGCGCGGCACCGAGGGCGGCGGAGAGGGCGATTCTGGTGTGACGCATGTGGGGGGTACTCCTTGTGGTCCGAACGGATTCGGTACGGCGAGTCTCAAGGAGCCGACCCCGGGCCGGGAGATGCCAACCAGCGATAACATCAGAGAATCGTCATGTCCATGTCGTCCAATGTCCTCCCGTGGTGCCCGGACCATGTCTCTGGTGTGACGGCTGGAACCAGACCTACTCTCTGGTCATGCAGCTCGAAGTCAGGCATCTGCGCGCCCTGTGCGCCATCGCGGACACCGGCAGTCTGCACAAGGCGGCCCGACAACTGGGCGTCAGTCAACCCTCACTGACCACCCAGCTGAGACGGATAGAGAACGCGCTCGGCGCGGAACTCTTCTGGCGCGAGCGCTCCGGCTGCCGGCCCACCCCGGTGGGCCGTGCCGTCCTCACCCGCGCCCGGCCCCTGGTGGCCGATATGACCGCCCTTGTTGTCGAGGCCCAGGCCGCCGCCGCCCGCTCCGGAGACCCGGGGCTGCGCATCGGCTCCACCGCCAGCCGCGCCCTCGCGGGCTGGCTGGGCCGACTGCGGCAACGACTGTCCGGTACCGATATCTCCCTCCATATGGACGTCTCGGCCAACTCCCTGCTGCGGATGGTCGCGGCGGGACGGCTGGACGTCGCCTTCGTCCATGAGGTGGAGGGCTGTCCACTCACCATCCCCGACGGACTCGCGGTCCGGGTCCTGGTGGAGCGGGAACCCCAGTTCGTCTGTCTGGCGCGGGACCACCCCTTCGCCGCCGCGCCCGAGGTGGAACTCGCCGACCTCGCCGAGGACCGCTGGATCGTCGACCCCACCGTCGACGGCGAGTGGGACGGACTGCGCCGGGTGCTCCATGAGGCCGGTATCGACCCGTTCATCCTCCACGGCGACTACCACACGGCCGCCTCCCTGGTCGCCGCGGGCGAGGTGGTCGCCCCCTGCCAGCCCACCTCCGGCGCCGGCGAGAACATGGCGATCCGGCCGCTGCGCGGGGACCCGCTCGCCGTCCGGCTGCTGCTGTGCACCCCTCAGGAGACCGAGCAGCGGTACGTGGAGGTGTACGAGGACCTCCTCGCCGCCTATCGCGATGTCGCCGCGGCCGCCGTGGCCTACCGGCAGTGGCTGCTGCGCCACCGCAGCCCGCTGCTGACCGCCCCCGCGGCCTGAACCCCCGGACAACCCGACCCGTACAACCCGACCCGTACAACCCCTGTACAACCCCGTACGACGTCACCCCGTACGACCCACCCCGTACGCCCGGCCGCCACCGGGCCCCACGGAGGCCACCGGGCCGCCACCCCGGGCCCGCCGGCCGCTCAGCCGCCCTCCTGGGCCTTCTGGGCCTCGTCCAGCAGCAGATAGAGCAGCCCCAGCAGACTGCCGCCGCTGACGATCTCCCGCCGGTCGATCATCCCCCGCACCTCGCCCAGCGGCACCCACTCGATCCGGTCCGACTCATTGCGCTCGACCGGAGGACCCGACCAGTGCGCGCCGTCGGCCCGGAAGACATGGTGCTCCGAGTCGGTGATCCCGTTCGCGGGCTGTGCGTACACCAGGGGCCGCAGCGGACCGGGCCGCCACCCCGTCTCCTCCTCGACCTCCCGCGCGGCCGTCTCCAGCGGGGTCTCACCCGCCTCGATCAGCCCCATCGGCAGCTCCCACCCCCAGGTGTCGGTGATGAAGCGGTGCCGCCACATCATCAGCACCCGCCCCCGGTCCACCACCGCGGCCACCGCCAGATGCCGCATCCGCACCACATGGTGCTCAAAACGGAGCCCATCGGGCTGCTGAACGTCCGCCAGCCAGAGATTGACCCAGTGATTTCCGTAGATCTGCCGCTCTCCGTGGACCGTCCAGCGCATCCCGACTCCTTGTGATCGCGGCGCCGTTTCCGGTGCCGGCCCCCACTCTCCCCGCTCCCGGCCGACCCTCGGACCCGCCTCACCCGGGTGGAGCAACCACGGACCGCGGAGGACGGGGCCGCCGGGACAACGGAGAGCGGCCCGGCCCCCGACAGGGGACCGGGCCGCTCCGGCCACGCGGAGAGAAGGCAGCTCAGCCCTTCTTCGTCTCCCAGAAGATGCGGTCGATCTCGGCGATCAGCTCCAGCGCCTTCTCGCCCGTCTTCGGGTCGGTGGACGCCTTCGCGGCCGAGAGGGCCTTCAGGGTGTCGTTCACGAGCGTGTGCAGCTCGGGGAACTTCTCGAAGTGCGGGGGCTTGAAGTAGTCGCTCCACAGCACCGAGACATGGTGCTTGGCCAGCTCCGCGCGCTGCTCCTTGATGACCGTCGCGCGGGCCCGGAAGTGCGGGTCCTCGTTGGCCAGATACTTCTCCTGCACGGCCTTGACCGATTCGGCCTCGACACGGGCCTGGGCCGGGTCGTAGACACCGCAGGGGAGGTCGCAATGGGCGCTGACCTTGACCTTGGGGGCAAACAGACGGGAGAGCATAGGCGCCGTCCTTCCTCGTGATCGTCTTCTCAGGTGGGACATTACTCCGTGAGAGAGCCGATTTCGCGAGCGCCCCCTGATGCTTAGGCCGAAAGTCCGGGACGGTATCGGACCGACGGCCGATCCCCCGTGCCGGTCACCCGGCGGCCCGGACCGGCTGCCGGCGGAAGGCCCCGCGCCGCCGCCCCGGGAAGCTCCCGCGCGGCGGCCTTAGGGTGGTGCCGGGAGGTGGGTGCGCATGACCGAGTACGGGCGGGAGCCGACGGCACCCCCGGCGGCCGGGACGTCCACGGAGCCCCTGGTGCCCCTCGGGGTCGCCGAGGTGACCGGGCCGTCCATGTACCCCACCCTCCGCCACGGCGACCGGCTCCTTGTGCGGTACGGCGCCCCCGTGCGGCCCGGCGACATCGCCGTGCTGCGCCATCCGTTCCAGCAGGATCTGCTGATCGTCAAACGGGTCGTGGAACGGCGCCCCGCCGGCTGGTGGGTGCTTGGGGACAACCCCGGCGCCGAAGGGGACAGCCGGAGCTTCGGCGCGGTCCCCCCACAGCTGCTCCTCGGCCGGGTACGGGCGCGCTACCGCCCCCGCGACCCGGATCAGCGCTCGGTGGGCGCGCTGCTGTCCTGGCTCTGCTCGGCGCTGCGCCCGGTGGTCCGCGACCGCTCCGCCTCCAGCCGCTTGCGCGCCCGGTAGGCCGCCACATTGGCGCGGGTGGCGCACCGGTCCGAGCAGTAGCGGCGGGAGCGGTTGGTGGAGGTGTCCAGATAGGCGTTGCGGCAGGGGGCGGCCTGGCAGAGGCCGAGCCGGTCGACGCCGTGCTCGGTGAGATGGAAGGCGAGCCCCATCGCGGCGATGGCCGCGTACCCGGCGGTGGCGTTGGAGGGGTGGTCGGCGAGGTGCATGTGCCACTTGGGGCGGCCGTCCTCGTCCCGGAAGTCGTGCCCGGAGATCTGCGGGCTGACGGGGAACTCCAGCAGCAGCGAGTTCAGCAGGTCGACGGCGTGGCTCTCGTCCCCGGCGTCCGCCGCCGTGAAGACCGCCCGCAGCCTTCCCCGTACCGAACGGAAGCGGGTGACATCGGCGTCCGTGGCCCGGCGGGCGGCCTGCATGGAGGGGCCGAACAGCTCCCGTACCGCGTCGACGGAGGTGAGGGAGTCCTTGTTGCGGCCGGGCTCCTCGGTGTTGACCAGGCGTACGGCATAGTCCGAGTAATAGACCAGTTCCACTTGTAGTCCTTACCGGGGGCGTTGACAGTGCTGACAGGGAGGCGTAATAGTCGTTCCTCATTGCAGGGTATTACGAGTGGAGGGGTTCCGGTGACGGAAACGGCGCACGGCACGGACTGGCGGGCCTGGCAGGAGAGCTGGGACCGGCAGCAGGAGTGGTACATGCCGGACCGTGAGGAGCGGTTCCGGGTGATGCTGGACATGGTGGAGGCCACCGTGGGCCCCCGGCCCCGGGTGCTCGACCTCGCCTGCGGTACGGGAAGTATTACGGACCGGCTGCTGCGAAGGTTCCCCGAGGCCGAGAGCGTCGGTGTCGACCTCGACCCGGCCCTGCTGACCATCGCCCGGGGCACCTTCGCCGGGGA
This sequence comes from Streptomyces sp. NPDC000594, assembly GCF_040299965.1. NCBI lineage: Bacteria > Bacillati > Actinomycetota > Actinomycetes > Kitasatosporales > Streptomycetaceae > Streptomyces > Streptomyces sp. NPDC000594. The sequence goes on from NZ_JBEPCY010000004.1 coordinate 204,952, forward strand.
CGGGCGGGTCACCCTGGTCGAGGCGGACCTCACCGACCCCGGCTGGACGGAGGCGCTGCCGCACCGGGAGTACGACGCGGTGCTCACCGCCACCGCCCTGCACTGGCTCTTCTCCGGTCCGCTCGCCACGCTGTACCGGCGGATCGCGGGGGTGGTCCGGGAGGGCGGGGTGTTCCTGAACGCGGACCACATGGTCGACCTCACCACCCCGCGGATCAACGCCGCCGAGCGGGACCGGCGCCATGCCCTCCAGGCGCGCGCCAAGGAGGCCGGCGCGCTGGACTGGGCCGACTGGTGGGCGCTGGCCGGGAAGGATCCGGTGCTGGCCGTGCCCACCGCCCGCCGGTTCGAGATCTACGGGGAGCACGCCGACGGGGACACCCCCTCGCTCGCCTGGCACACCGAGACGCTGCGGACGGTCGGCTTCGCCGAGGCGCGGGCGGTCTGGGCCTCGCCCACCGACACCATGGTCATGGCGGTGCGCTGACCGGGCGGCCGGCCCCGGGCACGGCGAAGGGCGGTACGGATCTCCCGTACCGCCCTTCGCGCTGCGTCCCGTACCCGGTCCGGTTCGTCCCCGGCCGGAAGGCCGTGGATCAGAGGACCTTGGACAGGAACGACTTGGTCCGGTCGTGCTGCGGGTTGGTGAGCACATCGCGCGGATGGCCGGCCTCGACCACCACCCCGCCGTCCATGAAGACCAGCGCGTCGCCGACCTCGCGGGCGAAGCCCATCTCATGGGTGACGACCACCATCGTCATCCCGTCCTCGGCCAGTCCGCGCATCACATCGAGGACATCGCCGACCAGCTCGGGGTCGAGCGCCGAGGTCGGCTCGTCGAAGAGCATCAGCTTGGGCTCCATCGCCAGCGCGCGGGCGATGGCCACCCGCTGCTGCTGGCCGCCGGAGAGCTGGGCGGGGTAGTTGCCCGCCTTGTCGCCGAGGCCCACCCGGTCGAGCAGCTGAAGGGCGCGGGCCCGGGCCGATGCCCTGGACTCGCCCCTGACCTGGACCGGTGCCTCCATCACATTCTCCACCGCGGTCATGTGCGGGAAGAGGTTGAACTGCTGGAAGACCATGCCGATGTCCCGGCGCTTGAGGGCGACCTCGCTGTCCTTCAGCTCGTACAGCCGGTCACCCTTCTGGCGGTAGCCGACCAGCTCGCCGTCGACGTAGAGCCGGCCGGCGTTGATCTTCTCCAGATGGTTGATACAGCGGAGGAAGGTCGACTTCCCGGAGCCGGAGGGGCCGATCAGACAGAAGACCTCGCGCGGGGCGACCTCCAGGTCGATGCCCTTGAGGACTTCGATCGCGCCGTAGGACTTGTGGACGCCCTCCGCCTTGACCATGGCGTGACCGCTCATGCGGAGACTCCCTTCGGGCGGCGCACGGAGAACACCGACGACTTGATCTTCTGGAACGGGGTCGGCGGCAGATTCCGGGTGGAGCCGCGGGCGTAGTACCGCTCCAGGTAGTACTGGCCCACGCTCAGGATGGAGGTGAGGACCAGATACCAGGCGGCGGCGACAAAGAGCATCTCCACCGGGGCGCCGGAGGTCTGGCCGATGTTCTGGGCCTGCCGCAGGAGTTCGGTGAACTGGACGACGGCCACCAGGGAGGTCGTCTTCAGCATATTGATGACCTCGTTGCCCGTCGGCGGCACGATCACCCGCATCGCCTGCGGGATCACGATCCGGCGCAGGGTCTTGGCGTGGCTCATGCCCAGCGCGTGGGAGGCCTCGGTCTGGCCCTCGTCCACCGAGAGCAGACCGGCACGGCAGATCTCCGCCATATAGGCGGCCTCATTGAGCCCGAGCCCCAGCAGCGCGGTGAGGAGCGGGGTCATGAAGTCCGACCACTCGTCCTGGTAGAAGCCGAAGTTGACGGTCTCGAAGACCAGGCCCAGGTTGAACCAGACGAAGAGCTGGACCAGGACCGGGGTGCCCCGGAAGAACCAGATGTAGAACCAGGCGATGGAGGAGGTGACGGGGTTCTTGGAGAGCCGCATCACGGCCAGCAGGATGCCGCCCACGATGCCGATGGTCATCGAGAGCACCGTCAGGAACAGGGTCTCCTTGACGCCGTCGATGATCCGGTCGTCGAAGAAGTAGTCGGGGACGGCACCCCAGTTGATCCTGCCCTGGGAGAAGGCATAGACGATCGTCCCGAAGAGGCCGATCGCGACCACGGCGGAGAGGTATCGGCCGTAGTGGCGGACCGGAATGGCCTTGATGGCCTCGGGTCCGGCGGGGGGCGGCGGGGGCGCGTCGTCGGGGCCCGTCTTTCTGAGGTCGGCAGTCACAGGGAGCCTTGAGCCTTTCGATGGCGAGTGGGATACGGGGCCGGGGCCGGTGGGATACGGGCCCGGGGCCCCGGCCGCGGACCGGGCCGCCGAGCGGTGGCGGCCCGGTCCGGGGCGTCAGGAGCCGCCGTTGACCTTGGCCTCGGTCACCGCGCCCTCGGCGACGCCCCACTTGTCGACGACCTTCTTGTACTCGCCGTTCTTGATGATCGCTTCCAGTGCCGCCTGGATGGCGTCCCGCAGCTGGGTGTCGTCCTTGGCGATGGCGATGCCGTACGGGGCGGCCTCCACCTGCTCGCCCACCAGCTGGAAGTCCTTGCCGCCGCCGGAGTTCTTCACCGCGTACGCGGCCACCGGGAAGTCGGCGGAACCGGCGTCGGCGCCGCCCGCGCGCAGCCGGGTCTGGGCCTCCAGGTCGTTGTCGTACGCCTCGATGGAGATCTTGCCCTTGGAGCCGCACTTCTTGCTCTGGTCCTTGGCGAGGTCCTCGGAGACCGTGCCGCGCTGGAGGGCGATCTTCTTGCCGCAGAGGTCGGCCCAGGTGGTGATCCCCTGGTCCTTGCCCTTCGGGGTGTAGATGGAGACACCGGCGGTGAAGTAGTCGACGAAGTCGATGCCCTCGCCGACCTTCTTGCCGGTCTCGGAGTCCACACCGTTCTGCCGGTCCTTGGTGTCCGTCATGGCCGACATGGCGATGTCGTACCGCTGCGAACGCAGACCCGTGATCAGGGTGTCGAAGGTGCCGTTCTGGAACTCGAACTTCACCCCCAGTTCCTTGCCGAGGGCGTCGGCGATATCCGGGTCGATCCCCACGGTCTTGCCCGAATCATCCTTGAATTCAACCGGTGGGTACGCAATGTCCGAACCGACCCGGATCACTCCCTTGTCGCGGATGCTCTGCGGCAGCATCGCGTGGAGCTTGTTCCCGCTTTCGGCCGACGCGGCATCCCCGGGGGTGACCTTGTCGCTCGGTTCGTTCTTGTCCGTCTGGTCGCCGCAGCCGGTCAGCAGCAGGGCGCCGGCGACCGCGATGGCGCCGACCGCGGCGATCCGGGAGTTCACGGGCTTCCGGGTCCCCCGGGCGGTCTTCAGGCGCGTGGTGCGTGCGGTCATGTGGTTGTCCTCCGGCGTGTCAGGGAGCTGCCATTTCCTGGTCGTAACCCGATCGCGTCCTCGTCGTCGAGGGGTGCGACCTTGAGTGTTTTCGGCATCTTGCCATTCGGACTAGCCCGTTCAGGGGGCCAAGCATGTCAAAATCGGGTAACGGGACACCCCCGGCCTCCGTGTGTCCGGTCCCACATGACCGGACCTTTCACGGGAATGCCCGCTTCCGACCGGAAGTTCTTCGGCATGTAGCGTGTTGCGGACCAGAAAGAAGGTGCGTAGCCGACGTGTCCTGAAATCGGAGACGAGTCATGTCAGCTGTGGATATTGGACTCGTCCCCGGCGGTCAGGTCGGGTAAGAAGGATCCTTGCACCCCTCATCCGGGGCTCAGGGCACGTGTGCGGCGTGCCCGCGTGTCCGTTCCATCCCCCCGCCAGGCGGCTCAACCGCGACGGCGGGGCACGGACACGGTGCCCGCCCACCCCTCCTTGACCAGGAGCGGAAACCCTCGACATTGAAGAAACAAGGGGTCACTACAGATGGCAGCGGAGATCGTCAATCCACCGAGCGGCAGCGAGAGCGCCGAAGAGGACACCCAGGGCGGCGCGGAGAGCGCTCCCCAGGAGCCCTTCGATCCGGCCTTCGCCCTGCACCGGGGCGGCAAGATGGCCGTGCAGGCCACGGTGCCGGTCCGGAACAGGGACGATCTGTCCCTCGCCTACACACCCGGTGTCGCCAAGGTGTGCAGCGCTATCGCCGAACAGCCCGAGCTGGTCCATGACTACACCTGGAAGTCGCAGGTGGTCGCGGTGGTCACGGACGGCACCGCGGTGCTCGGCCTCGGTGACATCGGCCCGGAGGCATCGCTCCCCGTGATGGAGGGCAAGGCGATCCTCTTCAAGCAGTTCGGCGGCGTGGACGCGGTCCCGATCGCGCTCGCCACCACCGACACGGATGAGATCGTCGAAACCGTTGTCCGTCTCGGCCCGTCCTTCGGTGGGGTGAATCTGGAGGACATCTCGGCCCCGCGCTGCTTCGAGATCGAGCGCAGGCTCCAGGAGCGGCTGGACATCCCGGTCTTCCACGACGACCAGCACGGCACCGCGGTGGTGACCCTCGCGGCCCTGCGCAACGCGGCCAAGCTCACCGGGCGGGAGCTGGGCTCCCTGCGCGCGGTGATCTCCGGCGCGGGCGCGGCGGGTGTCGCCATCGCCAAGTTCCTGCTGGCGGCCGGGGTCGGCGATGTGGCCGTGGCCGACCGCAAGGGCATCGTCAGCCGGGACCGCGAGGACCTGAACCCGGTCAAGCGGGAGCTGGCCGAGCTGACCAACCGGGCCGGGCTCACCGGCTCGCTGGAGTCGGCGCTGGCGGGCGCGGATGTCTTCATCGGCGTCTCCGGTGGCACCGTGGCCGAGTCGGCCGTCGCCTCCATGGCCCCGGGCGCCTTTGTCTTCGCCATGGCCAACCCCACCCCGGAGATCCACCCCGATGTCGCGCACAAGTACGCGGCCGTGGTGGCCACCGGGCGCAGCGACTTCCCCAACCAGATCAACAATGTGCTGGCCTTCCCCGGCATCTTCGCGGGCGCGCTCCAGGTGCGGGCGGCCCGGATCACCGAGGGGATGAAGATCGCGGCGGCCACTGCGCTGGCCGATGTGATCAGCGATGAACTCTCCGCCGACCATGTGATCCCCTCGCCCTTCGACGAGCGGGTCGCCCCGGCGGTGACGGCCGCGGTGGCCGCCGCCGCCCGCGCCGAGGGCGTGGCCCGGCGCTGAGCCGGGGTGTTCCGGCACCGGACGGGCCCCGCCACGCGGCGGGGCCCGTTCCGCTGTCCGGGGACGGCCCCGCGGCGGGTGCGGGGGCGGTACGAGGCGGTGCGGTACGGGGTGGTGGGTCCGGGCCCCGCGTGCCCCGGGGCGCGATGGGGTCCGGGCCCGGTGAGGTCCGGGGCGCGGCGTGGGTCACACCCCGGCGTCGTTCCGTCACCCGCCGACGCGGCCTAGGGTCGGGCCATGTTCGCCGCCTATGCCGCCCGTATCGACCGTGACGACCCGCTCGGGGGACTGGAACTCGGGGAGCGTCCCGCCCCGGTGGACCGGCCGGGCTGGACCACCGTGACGGTCCGTGCCGCCTCCCTCAACCACCATGACCTCTGGTCCCTGCGCGGGGTGGGACTCCCCGCGGAGCGGCTGCCGATGATCCTCGGCTGTGACGCGGCGGGGGTCGACGCCGAGGGGCGGGAGGTGGTGGTGCACTCCGTCATCGGCCAGACCGGCCATGGTGTCGGCCCGGACGAGCCGCGTTCCATCCTCACCGAGCGCTATCAGGGGACCTTCGCGGAGCAGGTCTCCGTACCGGCGTGGAATGTGCTGCCCAAGCCGCCGGAGCTGAGCTTCGCGGAGGCCGCCTGTCTGCCCACGGCCTGGCTCACCGCGTACCGGATGCTCTTCACCAACGCCGGGGTACGGCCCGGGGACTCGGTCCTGGTGCAGGGCGCGGGCGGGGGAGTGGCCACCGCCGCGATCGTGCTGGGGCGGGCCGCCGGGCTGCGGATGTACGCCACCAGCCGCGACGGGGCCAAGCGGGCGCGGGCGGTGCAGCTCGGGGCGGTGGAGGCGTTCGCGCCGGGGGAGCGGCTGCCGCACCGGGTGGACGCGGTGATCGAGACGGTGGGGGCGGCCACCTGGTCCCACTCGGTGAAGTCGCTGCGGCCCGGGGGCACGCTGGTGATCTCGGGGGCGACCAGCGGGGACCGGCCCTCCCATGCCGAGCTGACCAGGATCTTCTTTCTGGAGCTACGGGTGGTGGGCTCGACCATGGGCACCCGGGACGAGCTGGAGGACCTGCTGTCCTTCTGTGCGGCGACGGGGGTGCGGCCGGTCATCGACGAGGTGCTGCCGCTGGACCGGGCCCGTGAGGGGTTCGTCCGGATGGAGAGCGGCGAGCTGTTCGGGAAGATCGTGCTGACGACGGGGTGAGGCCCTGACCGGCCGACAGGCCGACCGGTCAGCCGACCGTACCCGTGCCGGTGGTCCCTCCGGGGTGGGTCAGTGACGCCACGATCCCGGTGGCGGCCTCGGCGAGCCGGCGGTGGGCCCCGGCGAGCTGGGGGCCGCTCACCCCGTGGTCCCGGGCCGCGTCCCGGATGTCGTCCCGGAAGCGGTCGAGCAGCCGCTCCAGATCCCGGGCCGGGTCGCCGGTGGCGGGGATGTCCCCGGCCCAGCCGGCCCCCGCCGCCGCTTCCGTCCCCGCTTCTGTCTCCGCTTCCGCCTGAGGGGCCGTCCCGGCGGTGGCCGAGGGCTCCGGCCTCTCCTGCTCCCCCTGCTTCTCCGGCTTCTTCCGCTTCTCCGGCTCCGGCTTCTCCGTCATCCAGGCCATCCCCTGCTGGGAGAGCCCGCTGAGCCTGGCCGTCAGCTCGCTCAGCCCCTCACGGATCCCGCTGGGCCAGTCGCCCCGCGCGAAGTGGTCCTGGACCTGCTCCTGAAGCTCCCGGGTGATGCGCTGCATCTCCCGGCGGGCCTGCTGGGCGTCCTCACGGATCTCGGCGGCCAGCTCGGCGACCGCCTCCCGGATCTCCAGCTCCAGCACGGCCAGCTCCCCGCCGCGCCGGGCCAGCTCCTCGCGGCCGGTGTCGGTGAGGGAGTAGACCTTGCGCCCGCCCTCGGTGGTGTGGGTGACCAGGCCCTCCGCCTCCAGCTTGGCGAGGCGGGGGTAGACCGTGCCGGCGGAGGGCGCGTACAGCCCGTGGAAACGCTCCTCCAGCAGCCGGATCACCTCGTATCCATGGCGGGGGGACTCGTCCAGCAGCTTCAGCAGATACAGACGCAGACGGCCATGGGCGAATACGGGGGGCATCGCGGAGCACCTTTCTGCGGCCAGCTGGAACCGACGCAACATATCGCGTCTACTGCTCGATACGATATATCGCGAGTGGGCCGTGTCAAGAGGTCGCCTTCAGGGCTGTGCCGGGGACGGGTGGAGCCGGTCGCACGGCCATAAGCCGCCGTAGCGGGGCAAACTGCCCTAGCGTGAAGGATGTGACTTCCCAGAACACGACGCCCGTGGGCGCACTGCTGCTCTGCCGGGCCGAGCCCTCCTCCGTACGGCCACCCGCCCAGCTGCTGCGCGAGCGGCAGTTGCTCGCCCCGGCGGGTGAGGGCTGGAGCGTCCTGATCCCGGAGGGAAAGCCCTGGCTGGAGGCGGGGGAGCCGGTCGACCGGGTCCTCGGCGGCTGGGCCTCGGCCGTCTCGGTCGCCACCAACCGGCCGGTGCTCGCCCTCTGGTGGGACGCCGAACGGGCCGGATTCACCCTGGCCTCCGGCTTCCGCAGACCGGTGGGGTACGTCTGGCTCACCGACGGCACTCCGGCGGGCGAGGACGAGGCCATCCACACCTTCGCCGCGCGGCTGGGGCTGGACCCCGTACTCGATGTGCAGTCCCTGGAACCGCTCACCCGTGCGGACAACGCCTCGGACGCCCGTGCGCGCCTGCTCGGTCTGGTCGCGGTCCTGGCCAGGACGGGGCTGCGGCTGCCCGGCGGGCTGGCCCCCGGGGATGCGGGCGACCGGCTGCGGTCGGCCGCGCGGGGCGCGGGGGCGGAGCCGGTCGAGTGGGCGGGCTGGCGCGACGCGGTCCGGGCGGAGCTGCACGCGGTGGAGGAGGGGCTCGACCACTGGCTGCGGGAGCGCGAGCCGGTCGGCGGGGTACGGGCCCTCGGCGCGGCCCAGCTCGTGGCGGGGGTCCCGGCCCTCCTCCACGGGGTACGCCGCCACGACCCGGGCTGGCTGGTCGCGGGCGCGGCCCTGCTCCTCAACGGCGCACTGACCCTGCGGCGCGACCCCTGGCGCTGACGCCTTCCGGCGGACCCGGCCCGAGGCCGCCGGTCAGCGGCGGGTCACTCCTCGTCGTCCTCGTCGTCCAGGCGGGCCAGCCAGGTCGCCAGGCGTTCCACCGGGACCTCGAAGTCGGGGTTGAGGTCGACGAAGGTCCGCAGCTGCTCGGCCAGCCACTCGAAGGTGACCTCCTCCTCGCCGCGCCGCTTCGCCAGCTCCTCGATGCCGCGATCGGTGAAGTACAAGACATGCTCCTGGAAAGGGGTGGGGGACTACTCCTCAAGCCTACGGTGAGGGCCGGGAAGCCTACGGTGAGGGCCGGGTCGGCTCGCGCCCGCTTCCGTCCGTTCAACCGGCGCCCAGGTGCGGTACATACCGGGGGAGTTCTCCGACGAGCGGCGGGGGAAGCCATGAGCGGACGCGTCCAGCGGATCGAGCTGCCCGGGGGCGCCGTGGTGCACGCCCGGCTCTCCACCGAGGGCGGCGGATACGGCGGATACGGGGAGGACGACGAGGACGTGGGCTTCGTCCAGGCCGCCACCGCCCGGGTACGGCAGCTGGAGGAGCTGATCGCCGGGGTCGGCGCCTCGGTGCTCGCCGCCGCCTCCGCCGCCCGGCCCGACGAGGCGTCCGTCACCTTCGGGATCGAGCTGGCGGCCAAGTCCGGTGGGGCGCTCGCGGTGCTCGCGTCGGGGGAGGCCAAGACCTCCGTCCAGGTCACCCTCACCTGGTACCGGGCCGATCAGCACCCCCCGCCCGACCGGCACACGCCGCACACCCCGCCCGTACAGCGCACCCCGCACACCACCCCGGGCCCGCAAGGCTCGCAAGGCCCGCAGGAATCCCCATGAGCGACGCCGACCCCGTCATCGACGCCCTCGCCCGCGCCGCCACCGTCCAGCTGCGCGCCCTGGCCCAGGACGGCTCCGCGCTCTGGGGCACCGGCTTCTTCGTCGCCCCCGGAACCATCCTGACCTGCGCCCATGTCCTCGCCCCCCAGATACGCGGCGACCGCGCCCGGATCTTCGGCATCTGCGGCAGCGAGGTCGCCGGGGGCGAGATCCTCCCCGCCCGGCTCGACTGCTGGCTCCTCGACGGCGAGCCCCGCCCCGAGCAGCGCATCCCCGTCGCCCAGGACCTCGCCCTGGTCCGGGTCCTGGAGCCGGGCCTGGAGCACGAGTGCGTCTGGCTCAGCGACCGCACCGACCACCCCGGCGGCCGGGGCGTCGTCCAGGGATACCGCCCCGAGGACGGCGGCCGGGCCGTCCGCTGGAAGGCCACCGCCCGGGTCAATGGCTTCGACGACGACCACGGCCTCCGCTTCCGCCCCGAGACCGAGTTCCCCCCGGGTGGCTCCGGCTCCCCCGTCCTCGACGCCCACACCGGCGCGGTCGTCGGCGTCCTCAAGTCACGGCGGGCCGGGCGCGACGGCGGCACCGCCGTCGCCGTCACCGCCCTGCGCCGCTTCGGCACCGTCTACCAGCCGCTGATCGCCGGCCACGACCGCTGGCACGGACAGTCACCGAAGATCACCGGCCACAACTGGGTGGAGCGCCAGCACCAGCTCCCCGGCGCCGGGGTGCACACCGGCGGCGACCAGTGGAGCCCCCGCGACCGCCGGGAGGCCCTCGGGCTGCTCGCCACCGTCCCCCCGCCGGACGGCATCCGGCCCGTCGCCGAACTCGCCCGCAAGGCCCGGGGCGGGGTCGCCGCACCCCCCGGCCAGCTGCTCCCCTACGCCTGGCGCGACGGCCATGGACTGCTCTACGAGGCCGGCCAGCCGGTGGCCGCCATCGCCGCCCTCCACTACCTCCAGCTCGTGGTGGAGTACGAGCGCGCCCGGGGCGGGGACGCCGCCGCCCTCGCCGGCTGGGTGGACCGCCGCCTCCAGGACGTCCCCCGGATCGTCCACACCGTCGTCACCCAGGCCACCCTGCCCCCCGGCCTCACCCCCGCCCCGGTCGCCCCGGGCGATGTCCCGGCCGTCGCCCGCTACCCCCGGGCCGGCGACGGCTGCGCCGTGGTCGTGGTCGAACTCGACCAGGTGCTGGGCGCCGGACCCGCCGGGGCCCGCTTCTACTGGCGCATCCGGGTCGACGACGGGATCGATCTCAACGAACCCCTCCACGAGGACCAGACCGGCGAGGGCACCCCCGCCGGTGACCTCGTCCGCCGGCTGCGCGGCCCGCTCGCGGAGGTCTTCGCCACCGTCGACGCGCCCGGCGCCCCGGCCCCCCTGGAGGTCGCGCTGCCCGCCGACCACTTCGACACCGCCGTCCACCGCTGGCAGCTCACCGAGATGGCCCGGCTGCACCAACCGGCGTATGTCGGGGTACGGCGGACGGTGGTCCTCCGTGATATCGCCAGACGAGGCGAACCGGACCCCGTCTGGCTCCGCCGGTGGCGGGCGATGGAGCGCGCGGGAGCCCTCGTCGCGCTGCGCACGCCCCCACCGAGACAGCTCCCGAGACCCCGCCACTTCCAGGAGATGTCCGCCCGCGCCGTCCCCGTCCTCTGCCGCCCGGCGGGCAGCGGCGTCGGCCGCCGCGCCATCGGCCTGGCGCTCACCGCCGGCTGCGGGATCGCCCTCTGGCACACCGACGGCCACCCCGACCACGGGTGCGACGACTTCTGCGAACGCTTCCACGACGGCGCCGCCCGGCTCCTCGAACGGACCGCCGACCCCGTCGAACTCCCCGACCGCCTCAGACGTATCAGGGACGACATCAGCGGCACCCGCGACGGCGGCCACTGGGCCGAGTCCGTGGCCCTCCTCTACGACGACCCGGGCCGCCCCCTCCCCGCCGACGACGGCGGACCCGTGGACTCCCCATGAGGGCGCCATGAGGTGTCCCTGGGGAGAGCCGCAAGAGATCGCCGCCGTCAGCCATGGGAGGACGGGGGCGTGGGTACATAACCGGCGTTGCCCGCGTCCGGTCCCCCGACCGTCACTGAGGAGCGAGCGATGGACGACTGGCTGATCTACCGGGGCGTCGGAGCACCGGATCCCCAGCGGATACGTGCCCTGCCGCCGCCCCCGCCCTGGCGGGCCTTCTCCGGGGAGCCGCTCCCCGGCCCCGTACCCCCCATCGACGCCTCCTCGCTGCGCCGCCTCGGCGCCCGGGTCGGCGCCCCGCCCGCACAGGACTCCCGCACCCTGGAGCTGATCAACGCCGCCCTCTATCTCCGCCGCCCCCTCCTGGTCACCGGGGAGCCCGGCTCCGGCAAATCCACCCTCGCCCACTCCGTCGCCCATGAACTCGGCCTCGGCCGGGTCCTCCAGTGGCCCGTCGTCAGCCGTACCGAACTCAAGGACGGCCTCTACACCTACGACGCCATCGGCCGGCTCCAGGACGCCCAGCTCGCCGACCGCCGCCACCACCCCGGCCCCACCAGCCCTGCTGGCCCCACCGGTGACACCCCGCCGGGGAGCGGCGAGAGCGACGACATCGGCCGCTACATCCGCCTCGGCCCCCTCGGCACCGCGCTGCTCCCCGCCGAACTGCCCCGCGTGCTGCTCATCGACGAACTCGACAAGAGCGATATCGACCTCCCCAACGACCTGCTCAATGTGGTCGAGGAGGGCGAGTTCGCCCTGCCCGAGCTGGAGCGCGCCGCCGACCGCCCCGGCGGGCACGAGGTCCGCGTCCTCACCGACGACGGCCGCCGGGTCCCGGTCCGGGGCGGCCGGATCCGCTGCCACGCCTTCCCCTTCATCCTCATGACCAGCAACGGCGAACGGGACTTCCCCGCCCCGCTGCTGCGCCGCTGCATCCACCTCCATCTCGACCCGCCCCGCGACGAACGGCTCGCCGCCATGGTCCAGGCCCACTTCGGCACCGGCGCCGATGAACGCAACCTCGATCTGATCGGCCGCTTCACCAGCGAGGACGGCGACGGCGAACTCCGCCCCACCGACCAGCTCCTCAACGCCATCTACCTCACCCAGCACACCGTGCGCACCGAACCCGGCCGCCGCGAGGAGATCGCCGGGCTGCTGATGCGCCCCCTCGACACCCGCCGGAGCTGACCCGTGCCCCCGTACCGAGACCTCCCGCGGTGGTGAACCATGACCCCCTCACGCCGTTCACGGCGCCCCGGTGGACTTCCCGGCGGACCACCTTCCGGCGGATCTCCCGGCGGACCACCTCCGGGCGGATCTCCCGGCCCCGGCACGGACCCCGTACCCGGGCCACCGGCCCCCACCGGCCCCACCGACCCACTGGTCGCCCTGATCCGCCGGATGCGCGACGCCGGGCTCGCCCCCACCGCCGAGGAACTCGCCGACGCCCTCTGGCTGGCCCGCCATGTCCCCCCGACCCCACCCACCGGCGCCCGGCCCGGCACACCCCCCGGCACCCCCGCCACCACCGACGGCACCGACCCCGTCCGTGACGGCACCACCGACCCCGCACTCCCCACCGCACCGCGCCCCGCGCCCTCCCCCCGTACCCCCGTCGGGCTCTACGCCTCCGGCCGGCCGGGACCCGGCACCACCGCACCCCCCGGCGCCGTCATGCGCCGCATCAAGGTCCCCGCCCCCGCCGCCCTCCCCGACGCCCCCGCCCTCGAACGCGCCCTGCGCCCCCTCCAGCGCTACCGGCCCCCGCTGCGCCCCGCCCACCGGATCCTCGACGAGACCGCCACCGCCGACCGCGCCGCCGACACCGGGCTCGTCCTGCCCGTCCTCACCGGCCGCCGCCGCCGCGAGGCCCGGCTCGCCCTCGTCATGGACGAGTCCAGCTCCACCGTCGTCTGGCGGGACGCCCTGGACGAACTCCGCAGGATCAGCGAACGCTCCGGCGCCTTCCGCGAGGTCGTCGTCCACCGCGTCCACGAGGACGCCCCCCTCCCCGGCAGCATCGGCGACCCCACCGGACGCCGCATCACCCTCGTCCTCAGCGACTGCGCCGGACCCCTGTGGCGCAGCGGCCGGATGCAGCGGCTCCTCCACACCTGGGCCACCACCGCCCCCGTCGCCGTCGTCCAGCCGCTGCCCCAGCGGATGTGGGACCGTACCCACCTCCCCGCCCACCCCGGGGTGCTCCGCCGCCGCGAGGGCCCCGCCGGACGGCTGGAGTTCACCCCCCGCGAGGGCACCGCCGTCCCCCGGGGCATCCCCGTACCCGTGCTGGCGCTGCGCCGCTCCTCCGTCGAGTCCTGGACCCGGCTGATCGCCGGCGGCACCGGACAGACCCTGCACGCCGCCGCCGGGATCGTGCTCCGCCGCCACCGGCCCGCCACCGCCCGCACCCGCGCCGCCCGCCGTCTCGACCCGGCCGAACGCGTCCGCCGCTTCCGCCGGACCGCCTCGCCCGCCGCCGCCCAGCTGGTCGTCCATCTCTCCGCCGCACCGCTGATGCTGCCCGTGATGCGGCTCGTCCAGCGCGCCACCCTCCAGCGCAGCGGCCCCGACGTCCTCGCCGAGGTGCTGCTCAGCGGCCTGCTCCGGCGCGACCCCGACGGCCCGGGCCCCGAGGACGGCGGCCCCTCCTACACCTTCCTCGACGGGGTACGGGAGGAACTCCTCGGACGGCTCGGCCCCGGCAGCGCCGCCCTGGTGCTCAAGTACTGCTCCGAGTACGTCGAAGCGCGCTACGGCCGGACCGTCCGCAACTTCCCCGCCATGGCCGCCGCCTTCCTCACCGGCTCCGTCGACCCCGACCCCCCGCCGCCCGCCCCGGTCGGCCCCGACGACCACGGACCGCTCTCCTTCGCCCAGATCTCCACCCAGGTCCTGCGCCGGCTCGGCACCGAGCGCCCCGGAGTCCTCCCCGGACGGCCCGCCCGGGAGGGCCCCGCCGGACTGCTGGCCCGCGCCCGGGTCTGCCTCGCCCACTACACCGAGCACGGCACCGTACGGGACCTCGACGCCGCCATCGCCCTCCTCGGCACCGCCGCCCAGACCGAGCGGCGCGCAACCGAACGCGCCGGGCTGTACGAGGAACTCGCCGGGGCCCTGCTCCGCCGCTGGCTGGTCCGGCCCCTGCCGGAGGATCTGCCCGAGGCCCTGGACGCCGCCCAGAACGCCATCGCGGGCGGCCCGCCCCGGGGCCATCTCACCCTCGCCCGGGTGCTGGAGGCCATGGCCGACGAGGTGACCAGCGAACGCCTGCCCACCAAACTCGTCCCCGAGTGGGCCTGGGTCCAGGCCGGCGACGAACCCGAACCGGTCGCCGCCGTCCTGCTCGCCGCCGCCGACAGCAGCCTCGCCGAACTCACCGACACCCCCGCCGGGGACCACCACGGCGGCCTGCGGGAACACGCCGCCTCCGCCCGTATCCGGGTCCTGCGGCGGCTCGCCGTCCTCGGCGCCCCCTATGCCCTGAGCAGCCCCACCGGCACCACAGGCCCCACAGGTGTCAGCGATCCCACGGCCCCTACCACCCCCACCGCCCCCGGCGACTGGTTCACCACCACCCTGGACACCGCCATCGGCGTGGTCCGGCTGCTGACCGAGGAGACCGCCCCCGAGACCCTGACCGAGCTGCGCACCGACGAACGGTACGAGTCGGCGCTGCTGATACGGGGCGGACTCCTGCTGGAGCTGGCCCGCCACCACCGGGGCGAGGGCCCGGTGCGCCCCCGCAGAACCGACCTCGCCACCGCCCGCGCCTACGCCGAGAGCGCCGGCCACGATCTGCACACCGGCATCGACGGCATCGACTGGGACGCCGTCGGCCCCGCCGAGCTGTGCCGGGTCTGGCTGGACTACGCCGACGCCATCGAGTTCGCCGACGAACACCCCGACGACGACACCCGGCTCCGGATCCTCCAGGCCCTGGACCAGGCCCGGCGCAACGCCGGGGGCGACGAGGACACCCAGGCGCACATCCTGCTGCGGATGGCCTCCCTGCTGGAACAGCGGTATCTCACCACCGGCGGCTGGGCCCACCGCGACTCCGCCATCGCCGCCTGGACCGAGGCCCTGCCGCTGCTCCCCTGGACCGACCCCGGCCGCCCCTCGGTGCTCACCGCACTCGGCCGCCAGCTCACCGAGCGGGGCGTGGACAAGGAGAACCCGACCGATGTCCACGGGGCGGTACGGGCGCTGCGCGGCGCGATCGAGGAGACCGCCGCCGCCGACCCCGAGCTGCCGCGCCGACGGGCGCTCCTGGGCCATGCCTGTATCGAGCGGTTCCGCGCGGACGGTGCCATCGCCGACCTCCACGAGGCGGAGTGGGCGCTGGGCGCCGCCGCCCGGGAGACCGGCGACCCGGAGCTGGCCGCGTACGCCTGGTGGTACCGGGCGGTGGCCTCGGCACTGCTGGCCCGGCGCACCGGTTCACCGGCCCGGCTGCGGGCGGCCGTGGCCCACTACCGGCGGGCCGAGGAGGGCCCGCCGGGGCTGCTGGAGGGCGCGATCACCGCCCAGTGGGCGCGGGCGGGGCGGCTGGAGCGCACGGCGGGCCCGGAGCGGGCGCTGGAGGAGCACCGCGCGGTGCTGGGGCTGCTGGCATCGGCGCGCTCCCGCTCGGCGGAGCTGATCCGCCAGGAGGTGGAACGTCTGACGGGAGAACGCCTGACAGGAGAACGCCTGACGGGGGAGCGGCCGACGGGGGAGCGGGACCCCGGGCCCCCGGACCCGTAGGGCCCTGACCCGGCCGGGAACGGCCGGAGGGC
Organism: Streptomyces sp. NPDC000594; assembly: GCF_040299965.1. Classification (NCBI taxonomy): domain Bacteria; kingdom Bacillati; phylum Actinomycetota; class Actinomycetes; order Kitasatosporales; family Streptomycetaceae; genus Streptomyces; species Streptomyces sp. NPDC000594. The sequence continues at coordinate 220,817 of NZ_JBEPCY010000004.1, forward strand.
CGGCGCCTGATGGCACCGGCCCTCCGTACCGACAGTCGGTCGACTGTGGGGTCATCCCGCCGATCAGGCGTCGAAGACCTCGTTGATCAGCTGCTCCTGCTCCTGCTCATGACGCTTCTTGGAGCCCACCGCCGGGGAGGAGCCGTGCGGACGGGAGATCCGCCGCAGCCGCTCGCCGTGCGGCACATCCGCGCCGACCGCCAGATCGAGGTGGTCGATCAGGTTGAGCGCGATGAACGGCCAGGCACCCTGGTTGGCCGGCTCCTCCTGGGCCCAGATGTACTTCTCGGCGCCCGGGAACTTCGCGATCTCGGCCTGCAGCTCCGCACCCGGCAGCGGGTACAGCCGCTCCAGGCGGATGATCGCGGTGTCCGTCAGCCCGCGCTTCTTCCGCTCCGCGTCCAGGTCGTAGTAGACCTTGCCGGAGGTGAAGACGACCTTGCGCACCGCCGCCGGGTCGACCGACTCGTCCCCGATCACCGGGCGGAAGCCGCCGGTCAGGAACTCCTCCGTCTTCGACTGCGCCGCCTTCAGCCGCAGCATCGACTTCGGGGTGAAGACGATCAGCGGCTTGTGGTGCGGGTTGTGCACCTGCCAGCGGAGCAGGTGGAAGTAGTTCGACGGCAGCGTCGGCATCGCGACCGTCATGTTGTTCTGCGCGCAGAGCTGGAGGAACCGCTCCGGACGGGCCGAGGAGTGGTCCGGGCCCTGGCCCTCGTGGCCGTGCGGCAGCAGCAGGGTCACACCGGAGTGCTGGCCCCACTTCTGCTCGGCGGAGGAGATGAACTCGTCCACGACGGTCTGGGCGCCGTTGACGAAGTCACCGAACTGCGCCTCCCAGATCACCAGGGACTCCGGGCGGGCCAGCGAGTAGCCGTACTCGAAGCCCATCGCCGCGTACTCGCTGAGCAGCGAGTCGTAGACGTTGTACCGGGCCTGCTCGTCGGTGAGGTAGAGCAGCGGGGTGTAGTCCTCGTCGGTCTCCTGGTCGACCAGGACGGCATGCCGCTGGCCGAAGGTGCCGCGCCGGCTGTCCTGGCCGGAGAGCCGGACCGGGGTGCCCTCCATCAGCAGCGAGCCGATGGCCAGGGTCTCGCCCATGCCCCAGTCGATGGTGCCGTCCTCGACCGAGGAGGCACGCCGCTGGAGCTGGGGGAGCAGCCGCGGGTGGACCGCGACATTCTCCGGGATGTTCACCTGGGACTCGGCGATCCGCTTCACGATCTCCTGGGAGATCGCGGTGGTCACCGCCACGGGGAACTCGGCCTGCGGGTCCGGCACCTGCGTCGGGGCGGGCAGGCTGGTGGCCTCGCGGACCTCCGCGAAGACCTTCTCCAGCTGGCCCTGGAAGTCCTGGAGCGCCTGCTCGGCCTCCTCCAGCGTGATGTCCCCCCGGCCGATCAGCGACTCGGTGTAGAGCTTGCGCACCGAACGCTTCTTGTCGATCAGGCTGTACATCTGCGGGTTGGTGAACTGCGGGTTGTCGCCCTCGTTGTGACCGCGGCGGCGGTAACAGATGAGGTCGATCACCACGTCCTTGTTGAACGTCTGGCGGAACTCGAAGGCGAGCCGCGCCACCCGGACGCACGCCTCCGGGTCGTCACCGTTCACATGGAAGATCGGCGCCTCGATCATGCGGGCCACATCGGTGGCGTACATCGAGGAGCGGGAGGACTCCGGGGCGGCGGTGAAGCCGACCTGGTTGTTGATGACGACATGCACGGTGCCACCGGTGCGGTAGCCGCGCAGCTGCGACATGTTCAGCGTCTCGGCGACGACGCCCTGGCCCGCGAAGGCCGCGTCGCCGTGGAGGGCGACCGGGAGCACGGTGAAGTCGGTGCCGCCCTTGTTGATGACGTCCTGCTTGGCGCGGACGACACCCTCCAGGACCGGGTCGACCGCCTCCAGGTGGGAGGGGTTGGCGACCAGCGAGACCTTGATCTGCTCGCCGTCGAGACCGGTGAAGGTGCCCTCGGCGCCCAGGTGGTACTTCACATCGCCGGAGCCGTGCATCGACTTCGGGTCGAGGTTGCCCTCGAACTCGCGGAAGATCTGCGCGTACGACTTGCCGACGATGTTCGCCAGGACGTTCAGCCGGCCGCGGTGGGCCATGCCGATGACGACCTCGTCCAGCCGGGACTCGGCCGCCGAGTCGATGACCGCGTCGAGGAGCGGGATGACGGACTCGCCGCCCTCCAGGGAGAACCGCTTCTGACCGACGTACTTGGTCTGGAGGAAGGTCTCGAACGCCTCGGCGGCGTTGAGGCGGCGCAGGATCCGCAGCTGCTCCTCGCGCTCGGGCTTGGCGTGCGGGCGCTCCACCCGGTCCTGGATCCACTTGCGCTGCTTGGGGTCCTGGATGTGCATGAACTCGATGCCGGTGGTGCGGCAGTACGAGTCGCGCAGCACACCGAGGACATCGCGGAGCTTCATCAGGGACTTGCCCGCGAAGCCGCCGACCGCGAACTCGCGCTCCAGGTCCCAGAGGGTGAGCCCGTGCTCGGTGATGTCGAGGTCGGGGTGCTTGCGCTGGCGGTACTCCAGCGGGTCGGTGTCGGCCATGACATGGCCGCGGACCCGGTAGGAGTGGATCAGCTCGAAGACCCGGGCGGCCTTGGTGACGTCGTCGTCGTGGGAGGCGTCGATGTCCTTGAGCCAGCGGACCGGCTCGTACGGGATGCGCAGCGCCTCGAAGATCGAGTCGTAGAAGCCCTCCTGGCCGAGGAGGAAGTTGGCCACGATCCGCAGGAACTCGCCGGAGGCCGCGCCCTGGATGACCCGGTGGTCATAGGTCGAGGTCAGGGTCATCACCTTGGAGATGCCCAGCTTGTTCAGGGTGTCCTGGGAGGTGCCCTGGAACTCGGCCGGGTAGTCCATGGAGCCGACGCCCATGATCACCGACTGGCCGGGCATCAGCCGCGGCACGGAGTGGACGGTGCCGAGCCCGCCGGGGTTGGTCAGGGAGACCGTGACCCCGGTGAAGTCGTCCATGGTGAGCTTGTTGCCCCGGGCGCGGCGGACGATGTCCTCGTACGCCTGCCAGAACTCGAAGAAGTTGAGGGTCTCGGCCTTCTTGATGGCCGCGACGACGAGCTGGCGGTCGCCGTTGGGCTTGACCAGGTCGATGGCGAGGCCGAAGTTGACGTGCTCCGGCTTCACCAGGGTCGGCTTGCCGTCCTTCTCCGCGTACGACCAGTTCATCGCCGGCATGGCCTTGAGGGCCTGCACCATCGCGAAGCCGATGAGGTGGGTGAAGGAGACCTTCCCGCCCCGGGCGCGCTTGAGGTGGTTGTTGATGACGATGCGGTTGTCGAAGAGCAGCTTCACCGGGACGGCGCGCACGGAGGTGGCCGTGGGCACGCCCAGCGAGGCGTTCATGTTCTTCGCCACGGCGGCGGCCGGGCCGCGCAGGGTGATCAGCTCCGGGCCGTCGGCGGCGGGCGCCGGGGCGGCCTTGGCGGCCGGTGCCGGGGCCTTCGCGGGCGCGGCGGCCTGCGGGGCGGGCGCGGGCTTCGCCGCCGCGGGGGCCGCAGCCGGAGCCGGAGCCGCGGGGGCGGCCGGTGCCGGGGCCTGGGCCGGTGCGGGGGCCGCCGCCGGGGCGGCGCCATTGGTGGCGGCCCGGGGAGCGGGGGTGGCCGCGGGGGCCGGTGCCGGTGCCGCGGCGGGGGTGTCCCCGGTGGGCTCGGCGCCGGTCGCGGCGGTGTTCTTGGCGCCGGGCCGGTAGTCGGCGAAGAAGTCCCACCAGGCCCGGTCTACCGAGTTCGGATCCTGGAGGTACTGCTGGTAGATCTCGTCGACGAGCCACTCATTCGCGCCGAAAGCGGCGGCGGGATCAGCGCCCTGCCCGCTCTGGTCGGTCGTGGGGGCACCGCTCGGCCGGAGACCGGGGGAGCTGGGGCTACTGGGGGACTGAGACGACACGGCGGCAACCGCCCTCTTCCGCTTCACAATGTGGTGGACAGCGGGAAACAAGGCTACGCCTCCCTGGCCTGGACGTGCAGACCAGAAGGGTCACAGTCGCGCAAGTCACATCGAAAGACGGGTTTCGGGGAAGGGAATGGCGGGAAATACGCAGGGTTCAGCGGCGCCGCTGGTATGACACCGGCGGCGGCACCCGGGCGTCGCGCTCATCTCGCGCTGCCGGTTTCCGGCCTGGTCCCGCACGGTCAGGACCTCGTCCCGCACAGGTTGAAGGGTTGCTTCCGATTCGAACCCTACGTCAAGGGCGGGGCGGGGGGAGCCCCGGAAGCGTGACAAGGATCCGGCAGCCTTTCGCGGATTCGGCCACACCGATCCGGCCACCGTGGAGATCGACGGCCCAGCGGGCGATGGCGAGACCCAGCCCGGTGCCGCCGTCGCCCTTCCCCGGGGGCATCCCGGCGTCGCCCCGGTTGAACCGCTCGAAGACCTGATGGCGCTCCTGCTCCGGGATGCCGGGGCCCTCGTCCACCACCTCCAGGTCCAGCGACTCCGGATGCGGACCGCGCCGGGCCCGTACCGTCACCCGGCCGTGCGGCGGTGAGTGCTTCACCGCGTTGTCGATGAGATTGGCGACCACCTGGTGCAGCCGCTCCGCGTCCGCGTGCGCGGTCAGCTGCGGCGGGGCCACATCGAGATGCAGATGCACATCGGTACGGGTGTGATGGCCCGAGCCGGAGGCCAGCCCGCGCCGGCCGACCGCCAGATTGGCCTCCTTGAGCACCCCCGAGAGATACGGCCACACCTCGAAGCGCCGGGCCCGCAGCGGGACGACGCCGTTGTCCAGCCGGGAGAGATCCAGCAGGGTCTCCACCAGCCGGCCCAGCCGCTCCGTCTGCTTCAGCGCGGTGCGCATGGTCTCCGGATCGGCGGCGGAGACCCCGTCCACCACGTTCTCCAGCACGGCCCGGAGCGCGGCGATCGGGGTGCGCAGCTCATGCGAGACATTGGCGACCAGCTCCTTGCGGTGCCGGTCCACCGCCTCCAGGTCGTCCGCCATGCGATTGATGGTCTCGGCGAGATCACCCAGCTCGTCCCGGCGGTCGGCGCCGCGCACCCGCCGGGTGAAGTCGCCGTGCGAGATGCCCTTGGCCACGGTGTTCATCTCGTCCAGCGGGGCGGTCAGGCCATGCGCCACGAACTGGGTGATCAGCAGGGTCGCGATCACCGAGAACACGGTGATGAAACGCAGCTCGGTGGAGGTCTCCAGGGCGACCAGGATCAGTCCGGTGGTGATGAAGACCGACACCACGACGAGGGTGCCCAGCTTGGTCTTGATCGAGATCTTGGTCCGGCCCTCGCGGCCCCCCGGGCCGCTCATGGCGCGGGGGTCTCCAACGCGTAGCCGACCCCGTGGACGGTGCGGATGCGCTCGGCCCCGATCTTGCGGCGCAGCGCCTTGATATGGCTGTCCACGGTCCGGGTGCCGGAGGCGTCGGCCCAGTCCCAGACCTCGGCGAGCAGCTGCTCACGGGAGAGGACCGCACGGGGCGTATTGGCCAGACAGACCAGCAGATCGAACTCGGTGGGGGTCAGATGCACATCCTCGCCCCGCACCCGGACCCGGCGCTGGGCGTGGTCGATCTCCAGCTCGCCCAGGCGGAGGATGCCACTGCGGGGGGTGACGGCCGCCAGCGCGGCCCGCTCCACCCGCCGCAGCAGCACATGGACCCGGGCGGCCAGCTCGCGCATGGAGAACGGCTTGGTCATGTAGTCGTCGGCGCCGACCCCCAGCCCGACCAGCATGTCGGTCTCGTCGTCACGGGCGGTGAGCATCAGCACCGGCACCGGCCGCTGGGACTGCACCCGGCGGCAGACCTCCAGCCCGTCGAAGCCGGGCAGCATCACATCGAGGACCATCAGATCGGGCTGCCACGCCTCGGCCGCGTCCACGGCGGCCGGCCCGTCGGCGGCGGTCTGCACCAGAAAGCCCTCGGCCCTCAGCCGGGCGGCGATGGCGTCGACGATGGTCGAGTCGTCCTCCACGACCAGCACCCGGCGCTGCGCACCGGGTGTGGCCGCGACACCGTTGTGGGTGGTGTGTGTCTGTTCCATCGCCCGCCCCTGTAAGCGCTCTCGCGAGTTGCCTGCGCGTTGTGGATCCATGTGTAGCTCAGCAGCGTAAAGGCAGTTGGAGGGTGCGGGCTACGCGGGCCGGACGGCAAGATGGACCACGTCAGGTACGCCTCGGGCAACCTGGATCTCTTCGGTTCTTACCCCGGTGAATCCGGCATTCCGCAGGGTGGCTTCGAATGTCGGGGAGGGTTGCGCGGACCAGACGGCGAGGACTCCGCCGGGGGTCAACCGTGCCCGGCACAGGGCCAGTCCGGCGGGGGTGTACAGGGAGTCGTTGTCCTCGGTGACGGTCCAGTCCGGCCCGTTGTCGATGTCCAGGCAGAGTGCGTCATAGCGGACATCGGTGTCACGGAGATGGGTGAGGAGATCCGTGGGGAGGATCACGCTCCTGGGGTCGGCCAGCGCGGCGGCGGAGACGGCCCCGAGCGGGCCCCGCAGATGCCAGTCGATGATGGCCGGTTCTCGCTCCACGACGGCGATATGTCGCCAGCCGGGCAGGGTGACGGCATGGGCCAGCGAGAAGCCCACGCCCAGGCCGCCGATGAGCAGCGCGGCGGATCCGTGCCCGGTGCCGGTGAGTTCGGCGTACGCGGCGTCGATCAGCAGCCGTTCGGAGCGGCCGTCCGAGGTGTCCATCAGGAAGCACCCATTGGCGACGATCTCGTGCACCTCGCCCCGGCGGCGCAGCACCACCTCCCCGTAAGGGCCGTCACGGCGGTCGAGGGTGACGGGGGCGTGGTACTGCTCGGCGGACAACATCGGGCCTCCGGTGCGGTGGTGCGGCGATGAGCGGCGGAGTACCGTCCGGCGGTACGGGAATCGTGCCGCCGTGCCGCACCCGCGCCGCTCATCGTGGTCGGCCGCCGCCGCCCGCGCCAGCGGGTTTCACCCCCCGGTGGCGTGTCCCGGCCGTTGTGGCCGGGGTCAGCGGCGGCCCTCGGGACGGGGTCCGCGCCAGGCGGCGAGGGCGGTCCCGGCGGCGAGCAGCGCCAGGGCCGTCAGCCAGGCACCGGTGTCGCCGTCGGGCCGCAGCGGCCAGGACCAGACCACGGGCGACCCCTCGGGGAGCGGGCCCACGAGGGGCACCGTGACCAGGTACGCCAGCGGGGGCAGCCAGCTCAGCCGGGCACCGAGCGGGACGGCCCCGGCGGCGGCGAGGCCCACTGCGCCGAGGAGGACCCGGGCGGTGGTCGCGAGGGTCGCCCCCTCCTCGCTCAGCGGCGAGGTCACCGCCGCCGCGGCGACGGCGAACACGGTCAGGCCGAGGAGCTGGGCCGCCCGGGGCAGCCACCCGGGGCGGGCCGCGGTCCGGTCCAGTTCGGCGCTGTCGCTGTGGAGCGCGGCACCGATGGCCACGGCGGCCAGCAGCGGGCCCGCGAGCCAGGCCCAGGCGGCCGGGCCGGGGAAGGCCGGGCCCCGCCCCGACGGGGGATCCCCCCACCAGAAGGTCAGCAGGGCCGCCGCCGTGAGCACCGCCAGGGTGACGGGGACCCGGCGGGAACGGGCGTACAGCAGAGGTCCGCTCAGCCCGTTCACAGCGCGGGCACCCGGTCCGGGGCGCACGCCTTGAGCGCGCCGAAGTAGCCGGAGAGCCAGCGACGGCGCTCCTCGGGGCCCAGCGCGGCGAACCGGTCGAAGGTCCGGATGAACTCCGCCTTTTGGGCGGCCTCGTCCTCGCTCCAGCGGTACCCCTTGGCCGCCTGGGCGCCCGTGTGGCCACGAGGGGAGCCGAGCCACTCCTGGAGCCCTGTCTCCAGGCGGTAGAGCCGGTCGTCGTCGGACATGCAGTCGTCCCTTCGGTGGATGAGTCCGGCAGCCGCCGCCCACGCGAACAGCTCCGGGTCGCCCAGCCGGCCCCGGGTCACGGTCTGGGTCTGGCCGTACGGGGCGAGCGGGTTCATCCCGGCGTACTCGGCGCCCTCCACCATCCGGGCGGGCAGGTTCTCGACCCCCTCCAGCCGGTCGAGCAGGGGGGTGAGCGCCCGCTTCACCTCCGGGAGCAGCCCGGGGTGCACAGCCTTGACGCAGAGCGCGGGCCGTACGGAGGTGTCGCAGACCGTCCGGCGGGTCAGCGGGTCGTCCCGCCACATCCGCTCGTTGTACTCGGAGATCAGCACACCGCAGAGGGCGGCGACGGCCAGCGGCACCACGGCGGTCCAGCGGCGCCGGGCCGCGTACCCGAGGACGGCGGCGAGAGCCAGGCCGGCCGGCCAGCCGATCGCGACCAGGGGCTGCCACCACACCGGTATGTCGGCGATGTACGAGCTCCAGGTGGCGGGGGTGAGGTAGTGCGGCGGACTGGTCGAGTACGACCCGGCCCCGAGGAGCACATAGGTCCCGATCCCGGCGAGGGGCGCGGTGATCCGCCAGGGTGCCAGGGCCCCGAGTACATGTCCGAGCATCGCCCCCGAGAGCACCAGGGCGGTGCTCGCGACGACGGCCGACAGCCGGGGCGCGCCCGCCCAGGTGTACGGCCAGGAGGCCAGCAGCACGAGCACGGCGGCGGCGAGGAAGGCACCGGCCGCCCAGAGCGCGGTGGGCAGCCCCGCCGAGACGGTGCGGGCGAGCCGGCCCCGGGTGGTGGAGGCCAGCAGCTCCCCGGTGCCCCGGCGGCGCTCCCGCCCGCCCTGCCAGCAGCCGGCGGCGACCGCGAGCGGGGTGGCCATCAGGGTGCCGGTGGCATGCAGCATGGAGGCGGTCTCGCCCCAGTGGCCCTGCCACTCCCCGGCCCGGTAGACAGCGGAGAGGCCGACGACGCCCAGGATGAGCGCCCCGGTCCACGGCCCGGTGCCGCGCAGCACCTCCCCGCGCAGCGGATGCCCCTTCCACCGGCCCCCGCCGCCCGGCTTCCCGCCCGCGCGCACGCTCTCCGTCCGCTCCTCGGTCCCGACGCCGCTCATCGCCGCCCTCCGCCCCTGAGTGCCCGGGTGCCGCCGGCGGTGGCGACCGGCCGGTGGTGGGCCGGGGCGCACCCGGGCATCACCCGGTGGTCACCGGTGCGGGGTCGGCGGGCCTCCGGCCGTACGGCGGTGGGTCCGGTCGGGCAGGTGCGGGCCGTCCGGGCGAGGCCGGGGTCCCAGCTGCCGCCGCCGGGCCTGCCGGGGAGGCCGGTATCGGCGAGGGGGGTCGGAGGAGTCGTGCGGCGGCTCATCGTGCGGAGTCCTTCCGGGACCGGGCGCCGCGCTCGCGGTGGGCGCGGAGGGCGGCGGTGTAGCCGCGTTCGATCGGGCTGGTGGCCGGGTCGGGCGGGCCGTCCGGGCCGGCCGGTCCTTCGGTGGGGGCCGGGGTGCCGAGCGCGGTCAGCTCGGCCGTGGTGCCCCGGTAGGCGACCCGCCCGGCCTCGATCAGGGTCACCTCGGAGCACGCGGTGGCCACGTCCTCGACCAGATGGGTGGAGACCACCACCGTGGAAGCGGTGCCCACTTCCCGGAGCAGTGCTCTGAATTCGACGCGCTGCTCCGGATCGAGACCGGCCGTCGGCTCGTCCAGCAGCAGCAGCTCGGGTTCATTGACGATCGCCTGGGCGATCCCCACCCGCCGGACCATGCCCCCGGAGAGGGAGCCCACCTTGGCGTCGATACGGTCGCCGAGCCCGACCCGCTCCACCGCCCGCTCCACGGCGGCGGGCGTCCGGTCCGCCGGAAGCTCCTTCAGCCAGGCGATGTACGCCACGAACTCCCGCACGGTGAAGCCGGGGTAGTAGCCGAACTCCTGGGGGAGATAGCCCAGCCGCCGCCGCAGCCGGGTCAGCTCCCGGCGGTCCGATGCGTCATGGCCGAGCAGCTCCACCTTTCCCTGGGCCGGCGCGGCCACCGTGGCCAGCACCCGTACCAGGGAGGTCTTGCCCGCGCCGTTCGGCCCGAGCAGACCGTGGACACCGGTGCCGAACTCCAGGTCGACGGCGTCCAGTGCCACCGTCCGCCGGTGACGCACGGTCACCCCCGTGACCCGCGCGACCTGCTCCCGGGCCGCTCCCGCACCCGTACGCGTACCCCCACTCTCTCCAGCCGGACGCACACTCTCTCCAGACGGACTCACACGGTCTCCAGACGGTCGAAGGACGAACGGCGCAGGATCAGCAGTCCCGCGCTCAGCAGTGCCGCCACGGCCCACCCGGCCTGGGCGGCGGGACCGGCGATCAGGCCGGTCACCTCCTCGGTGACCCGGCGCGGCACCGGGCCGAGGAGCGGGCCGACCAGCAGCAGCCAGCCGCAGGCCAGGCCGGTGGCGGCCCGGCCGCACCCCACGAAGGAGCCGAGGGCCAGGGCGGCCAGGGTCAGCGCCAGACCGGGCAGCAGCCACAGGGCCGGGCCCGGCACCGCCGCGTCCGCGGGCAGGGTGGGCAGCAGCGCCCCCGCCGCGGCCGTCAGCGGCAGGCTGACCAGGAGCACCACGGCGGCCCTGGTCAGCAGCAGCCGCAGCCCGCCGGAGGGGGTGGACGCGGTGATCTCGTGCAGCGGGTCGGCGTACCGCCCGTAGGAGAGGGCCACCCCCAGCAGCGGCATCACCGGTGAGAGGGCGAGCAGCAGCGGCCGGGCGGCGGGGGAGCCCATTCCGTACGCCAGCAGCAGCGCCACGCCGATCACCGCCGCCAGCGCCAGCGGCCAGGCCCCCCGTACCGCCGGTCCCGCCGCCCAGGCGATCCGGGCGGCGCGCCCCGCCATCCGGGAGGACGCGGCACGGCCGGGCGCGGGGGCGGTCCGGGACGGCGCGGATGTCCGGGCCCCGTCGAGGAGCGCCGCACGGATCAGGTCCAGCTCCGGACCGGCCGGGCCCCGCCGGACCGCGGCCGAGACCCGGGCCGCGCAGCCGCCGCAGCCCTCGATGTGCTTCTCCAGCGACCAGGCGTCCGGCTCCGCGACGGAGCCGTCCGCGTACCGCAGGGCCAGCCCGTCGGTCACATGCCAGTCGCTCATATGCCAGTCGCTCACGCGGTGCCTCCCAGCGGCCGGTTCCGGGGGGCGAGCGGTTCCAGGGCCGCGCGCAGCTCCCGGCGGGCCCGCAGGGCCCGGGACTTGACGGTGCCCTCGGGAATGCCGAGCACCTGGGCGGCCTCACGGGTGGTGAGGCCGTCCACGACGGTGGCGCGCAGGACATCGCGCAGCTCGGGGGAGATCCGCTCCAGGGCGCTGCCCAGCTCCCCGTACTCCAGACCGGTCAGCACCCGCTCCTCGGCGGAGGGCACCCGGTCGGCGGGGAGGGCGGCCTGCGGCAGCTGTCTCGTGTGCCGCTCCCCGGCGCGCCGGGCGTCCAGGAGCCGCCGGGCGGCGATCACCCAGAGCCAGCCGCCCGCCTCGGGGCCCCGATGGGTCCCGGCGTTCCGCCAGACCGCGACAAAGGTGTCCTGCACCACCTCGCGCACGGTCTCCGGGTCGGCGCAGCGGCGGCTCAGCCGGGCGTGCAGCCAGCCGGAGTGCCGGTCGTAGAGGACGGCCAGCGCGTCGGCGTCCCCCCGGGCGACGGCGCGCAGCAGCGTGCCGTCGTCCTGTTCTCGCCTGTCTCCCCCGCGGGGGCGGATCCATCTCACACCCCCTCTATCGCCGCGCACCGCGCTCCCGGTTCTCCGCCCCCGTTCCCGCCCCGTTTTCGCTGATCGCTCAGAGCGAACAGGGGCCCGGGAACATCGGCGGCGGCTCATGCATTGACACCACATACCTTCATTGAGTCTCTACCGCTCAAGTTCACTGCCCTAGGGGAGATCATGGCTGCTGAGTCCCAGACCGTCACACCGCTCACCCTGCCCGTGCTGCCGCTGGACGACGAGGTCGTCCTGCCCGGGATGGTGGTGCCCCTGGATCTGACGGACAGCGAGGTGCGCGCCGCGGTGGAGGCCGCTCAGGCCGCCGCCACCAGCGGCAGCAAGCCGAAGGTGCTCCTTGTTCCCCGGGTCGACGGGCGGTACGCGGCCATCGGCGTCCTCGGCGCCGTCGAGCAGGTCGGCAGGCTCTCCGACGGCGACCCCGGCGCCCTGATCCGCGGTGTGGGCCGGATCCGTATCGGCTCCGGCACCACCGGCCCCGGCGCCGCCCTCTGGGTCGAGGGCACCCGGGTCGAGGAGTCCGTCCCCGAACCGCTGCCCGGCCAGATCGCCGAGCTGGTCACCGAGTACAAGGCACTCGCCACCGAATGGCTGAAGAAGCGCGGCGCCTGGCAGGTCGTGGACCGGGTGCAGCAGATCGAGGGCGTCTCCCAGCTCGCCGACAACTCCGGCTACTCCCCCTTCCTCACCACCACCCAGAAGATCGAGCTGCTGGAGACCGCCGACCCGGTCACCCGGCTGCGGCTCGCCACCGACCAGCTCCGTGAGCACCTCGCCGAGCAGGATGTCGCCGAGTCCATCGCCAAGGACGTCCAGGAGGGCGTCGACAAGCAGCAGCGCGAGTTCCTGCTCCGCCGCCAGCTGGACGCCGTCCGCAAGGAGCTGCGCGAGCTGAACGGCGAGGCGGAGGGCGAGGAGTCCGACGACTACCGCGCCCGGGTGGAGGCGGCCGACCTGCCGGAGAAGGTCCGCGAGGCCGCCCTCAAGGAGGTCGAGAAGCTGGAGCGGGCCAGCGACCAGAACCCCGAGGCGGCCTGGATCCGCACCTGGCTGGACACCGTCCTCGAACTGCCGTGGAACGAGCGGACCGATGACGGCGCCGCCTCCGACATCACCGCCGCCCGGGCCGTCCTGGACGCGGAGCACGCCGGTCTGGAGGACGTGAAGGAGCGGATCACCGAATACCTGGCGGTGCGCAAGCGGCGCGCCGACCGGGGGCTCGGTGTGGTCGGCGGGCGGCGCGGGGGCGCGGTGCTCGCGCTCGTCGGCCCGCCGGGCGTGGGCAAGACCTCGCTCGGTGAGTCCGTCGCCCACGCCATGGGCCGGAAGTTCGTCCGGGTCGCCCTCGGCGGTGTCCGGGACGAGGCGGAGATCCGCGGCCACCGGCGCACCTATGTCGGCGCGCTGCCCGGCCGGATCGTCCGGGCGGTCAAGGAGGCCGGTTCCATGAACCCGGTGATCCTCCTGGACGAGATCGACAAGGTCGGCTCCGACTTCCGGGGCGACCCCGCCGCCGCCCTGCTCGAAGTGCTCGACCCGGCGCAGAACCACACCTTCCGGGACCACTACCTGGAGGTCGAGCTGGATCTGAGCGATGTGGTCTTCCTGGCCACCGCCAATGTGCTGGAGGCCATCCCCGAGGCGCTGCTCGACCGGATGGAGCTGGTCCGGCTGGACGGCTACACCGAGGACGAGAAGGTCGTCATCGCCCGTGACCACCTCCTCCCGCGCCAGCTGGACCGGGCCGGTCTGGAGGTGGGCGAGGTCGTCCTGGCCGACGCCGCGCTGCGGAAGCTGGCCGGCGAGTACACCCGGGAGGCCGGGGTCCGGAATCTGGAGCGGGCCGTCGCCCGGCTGCTGCGCAAGGTCGCGGCCCAGGTGGAGCTGGGGGAGAAGGAGCTGCCCCTGACCGTCGGCGCGGAGGAGCTGCGCGGGCTGATCGGACGGCCGCACCATGTGCCCGAGTCGGCGCAGGACCCGGCCGAGCGGCGGACCGCCGTGCCCGGCGTCGCCACCGGGCTCGCGGTCACCGGCGCGGGCGGTGACGTCCTCTTCGTGGAGGCGTCCCTGGCCGATCCGGAGACCGGGGCCGCCGGGCTCACCCTCACCGGGCAGCTCGGCGATGTGATGCAGGAGTCGGCGCGGATCGCGCTGAGCTTCCTGCGCTCGCACGGCGCGGAGACCGAGCTTCCGGTCGCCGATCTGAAGGACCGGGGTGTGCACATCCACTTCCCGGCGGGCGCGGTCCCCAAGGACGGCCCGAGCGCGGGCATCACCATGACGACCGCGCTGGCCTCGCTGCTCTCCGGGCGGCCGGTCCGTACCGATGTGGCGATGACCGGCGAGGTCTCGCTGACCGGCCGGGTCCTCCCGATCGGCGGCGTCAAGCAGAAGCTGCTGGCCGCGCACCGGGCGGGGATCACCACCGTGGTCATCCCCAAGCGGAACGAGGCCGACCTCGACGATGTCCCGGCGGAGATCCTGGACACCCTGGAGGTCCACCCGGTCACCGATGTCCGGCAGGTCCTGGAGATCGCTCTGACCCCGGCGTCGGCCCCGGACCGGCTGACGGTCCCCGCCGCGGCCTGACGCCCTCCCGCCGGGCTCCCCGCCCGGCACCCGCCCCGGCCGGCACCTCCCCCCGCCGGCCGGGGCCCGCTCACCGTCCCCCGCCGCGCCCCCGTCCCGTCCGGGGGCTCCGGCCGCGCCCCCGCCCCGTCCGGGGTCCCCGCTCCGGGAAACCCCGGGCGGGGGACGCGCCGATCCGGGGTTCCGGCCCGGTGAGGAACGGCCAGGAGGTTTCCCCGCCCGGGACCCGAACGTGCCCGGGACCCGAACGTGCCCGGGACCCGAACGTGCCCGGGACCCGAACGTGCCCGGGACCTGAGCCCGCCCGGGACCCGAGCCCGCCCGGGAATCCCTCCGCCCCGCCGGGAGGGCCTCCGCCCGGAAATCCCCGGGCGGCGGGCGGCGTTCCTCGGTCACCATGGCCGGATGGAAACCACCGCCCCACCCTGGGGGGACCCGGAGCTGCGCGCCGACTGCGCCAGCTGCTCCGGTCTCTGCTGTGTCGCGCTCCCCTTCGCGGCCTCCGCCGACTTCGCCGTGGACAAGCCCGCCGGGCAGCCCTGCCGCAACCTCGACCGCGACTTCCGCTGCGGCATCCACACCCGGCTGCGCACGGGCGGCTTCACCGGATGCGCGGTGTACGACTGCTTCGGGGCGGGGCAGAAGATCTCCCGGCACACCTCCGGCGGCGACTGGCGGCACGACCGGGCCGGCGCCGCGGCCACCTTCGCGGCCCTCCCCGTCGTACGCCTCCTCCAGGAACTGCGGTGGTACCTCCGCGAGACGCTGGCCCACGCCGCCGCCCGTCCCGTCCACGACCGGGCCCGGGAGCTGCTGGCGCGGACCGAGGAGCTGACCGGCCTGGACCCGGACCGGCTCGCCGCCCTCGATACGGCCGCCCACCGGCAGCGGGTCGGCGCGGTGCTCCAGCGGGCGAGCGAACTCGTCCGGGCCCCGGCCGGCCGCCGGGCCAAGGACCGCAAGGGCGCCGACCTCCTGGGCGCCCGGCTGCGCGGCGCCGATCTGCGCGGGGCGAGCCTGCGCGGCGCCCTGCTCATCGCCGCCGATCTCACCGGGGCGGATCTGCGGGGCGCCGATCTCCTGGGGGCGGATCTGCGCGACACCGAGCTGTCCGGCGCCGATCTGACGGGGAGCCTCTTCCTCACCCGGCCGCAGCTGAACGCGGCCCGGGGGGACCGGGCCACCCGGCTCTCCCCCGGCGTCGAGCGCCCCGCGCACTGGTCCTGACCCGGCGGCCCTCCTGGGGCGGGCCGCCCCCGGCACCCGGGGGCGGCCCTGGTGGTCAGGTCAGCCGGTGGCCAGCGCCGTGACCCGTTCGAGCGCCCCGTTGAAGCGGTTGTGATCGCCGACGAGCGGCCCCGACGAGGTGTACTGCCACATCGTGTGGACGCTCCACCCGGCGGGCAGCGGCCCCGGAGACGTGTTGTACCGGGGGAGCCACAGGGGGTTGGCCGCGCCGAACCCCGCGTACCCGCCGGTGCACTGGGTCCACCAGCTGGTCGCGGTGTAGATCACCGCGTCCCGGCCGGTCCGGGTCCGGTAGCGGTCCAGGAACTCCCGGATCCAGCTCACCATCTGGGTGGGCGTCCGGCCGTAACAGGTGTCGCCGTACGGGTTCCACTCGATGTCCAGCGCGCCCGGCAGGGTCCTGCCGTCCCGGCTCCAGCCACCGCCGTGGTCGACGAAGTAGTCGGCCTGGACGCTCCCGCTCGTCGTGTCGGGCGTGGCGAAGTGGTACGCGCCCCGGATCATCCCGGTGGTGTACGAGCCGCTGTACTGCTGGGAGTAGTAGGGGTTGCGGTAGTAGGTCCCCTCGGTGGCCTTCACATAGGCCCACTTCACCCCGGAGTCCCACAGGGCGGGCCAGTCGACGTTCCCCTGATGGCTGGAGACATCGACCCCCTCGGTCTGGACGGCGCGGCTGTCCGGGGGCAGCGGCCCCTGGCCGTCATGGGCGATGACCCCCATGCCCAGATAGGCGGAGCCGCGCGGCGGGGCGTCCCACCAGGGCAGGGCGGACCAGGTTCCGGTCGGCGGGGGAGCGGCGGCCCCGGCCGGGAAGGGAGCGGTGGCTCCGGTCGGCGGGGGAGCGGTGGCTCCGGCCGGGGACGGATGGGCGATCAGAAGGGACAGGAGAGAGGGGACGGCGAGGAGCGCGGCGACCACCCGTGACCGGCGGCGCGGCCTCCCCCGCAAGGACTTGGAATGGAAAGTTCCGGATCTCTGCACGGACCCAGCCTGCCCCCGATCACCGGCGGCGGTGCGGTGCGGCGGCGCGGCGGCGTACCGGGATGGAGCAACGATGGAGCAATATGGAGTGAACATGCCATGAGGCTCATCGGGTACGGCGCTCCGCGCGGAGAGGACCACTCCGGCGGGGACCGGACCGCCACCCGGGGGCCCTGGCTGCGAAATACTGATGAGGCCGCGACCGCCGCCGTCGCCGGTGCGGACATGCAGGGAAACCGGAATGCGTACGAGGGGTGCTGACGTGCACAGAACCGACACGGGGAGAACGGACGGCCCCGGCGGCGGGAGCGGGGTCGACCGCGAGTTCCTGGCGCTGGAGCGGGAGTTGGCGGTCTTCCTCCGCCGCGCCCGCGCCTCCTCGGGCGAGATGGCCCGGCAGCTCCACCCCGATCTGGAGGCCTCCGCCTACGGTCTGCTCGTCCGGCTGGAGGAGACCGGCTCGCTGCGGGCCACGGATCTCGCGGGGTACTTCGGCGTCGGCAAGGCCACGATGAGCCGTCAGCTCCGGGCGCTCGAACGGCTCGGCCTGGTGGTGCGCGAGCCCGATCCGGCGGACGGCCGGGCATCACTCATCCGGCTCACCGAAGAAGGGCTCCACCGGTTCCGCCGGGTGAGGGACGCCCGCCGGGAGCGCTATGTCGCCAAGCTCGCCGGGTGGGACCGCGCGGAGATCGCCGAGCTGGCCCGCCTCCTCCACCAGCTCAACGCCCGCGCCGAGGACTGAGTCGCCGTACCCCGAGGGGCGGGGGCGGGGGCCGTACGGATCCGGGGGCCGCGGGCGTACGGAGACGAGAGGGCTCCGGGCGTACGGGCCCCACCGGCCCCACCGGGGTACGGGTCCCACCGGCGTACGGGCCCTCACTCCAGCTCGGCGAGGACCACCGAGGCGTCGTCGTGCCGCTTCCACCGCACCGCCGCCGTCAACGCCGGAGCCCCCGACTCCTCCAGCTCCCGCACCCGCCCGAGCAGCCCCCGCGCGCCCTCCTTCCGGACCACCCCCAGGCACTGGGTCCAGTCGCCCCGGCCGAAGAGGTCCACCCAGCGCGCGGCGCCGTCGGTCAGCGCCGCCACCGACCGCACCCGCGCCCGTGGCGTCGACCCGGTCACCGCCATCGCCGCCACCGCCGGGTCCGCCGCCGCCGTGAAGAAGCCGCCCGCCGCGTTCCGCAGGGCGTCCACCGCCGCATGGGAGCGGCGGGTCTCCGGCGGGATCCGGTCCACCCGGTCGTCGACCACCGCCCGCACCTCCCCCTCGGGCGATTCGATCAGCAGGGTGGAGTCCGCGAGCACCAGATGTTCGACCGGATCGGCCGGTCCGCCCCAGCGGACCAGGGCCACGGTTGTCTGCGGTGTTCGAACGTGAGAAAGGTCACAGGTGTTTCGATGGGCGTCCGCGGTGCGCCGGATGGCGGCGGAGAGAATCCCGGCCAGTGGCGTATCCGGACGAGAAGCGGACAGTTCGACGAGCGCGCCCCCGAGCCGCGCGGTGAACCAGGGCACCGGATGCACACACCCGTAGTCACCCTCCGGTGGCGTGACACCGTCCAGCACCACCAGCGATCCGCCCCGCCCGGATGCGGGCAGTGCCGCCGACACCCAGTCTTCGTTGGGCCGTTCGGGTGAACCTGAAGAAGTGGCCAGATCCATACGCATGGCCCCTAGTCTGCATGACTTGTTCACGTGACCTGCATACCTGCGGAAACCGTAGGTACGAGCAGGTCAGAGCCGCATCGCCGGGCCTGACGGAGCGTCTGCACGGGGTGCGGGCGCGCATCCTCCCAAAGCCCGGCCGTAAGATCCAGTCGGCGTCCACGGTTCGGCTGCTGAGGCAACCGAGAGGAGTTGTTCGCCAACTCCCCAGTGATGTTCACTCGTTCAGGTGGCAGAGCGGCCGATGCGCGCCTCCTTCCCCAAAAGCACTGGAATGGTGTCATCTCGTGCCTGGGGTCCAGGGGTCCGAGTGTGACCGGTCGTCATCTCTGCTCCAGGTTCCCAAGGGTGGACGAGTCAAGCAGGATTGCGAGCACCGGTGCAGAAGAAGCGGCCTCAGGCCCCCCTGGCCTCTGAGACGTATCCGGCACAGGACGGCACACCGACCCCTGTTCCACAGGGTCGTGCCCGAAGGGTGCGCAACCGCCTCGTCATAGGGGTCGCCGTCGCCGGTCTCGCCGTCGCGGGCGCCGGCACGCCCGGGGCCCTCAGCGGCCTCGACGACCTGCGCGAATCCCAGGGCCTGCTCACCCTCGCCCAGCTCAACCGCCAGGCCGTCACCCTCGCCCACTCGCTCTCCGACGAGCGCGACGAGGTCACCGCGTACATCGCCGCGGGCCGTGACGAACAGCGCGGCGGCAAGCGGGAGCGGCGCGACGTCACCGACGCCCGCACCTCCCGCGTCGACC
Organism: Streptomyces sp. NPDC000594; assembly: GCF_040299965.1. Lineage (NCBI taxonomy): Bacteria > Bacillati > Actinomycetota > Actinomycetes > Kitasatosporales > Streptomycetaceae > Streptomyces > Streptomyces sp. NPDC000594. Next base: position 239,648 of record NZ_JBEPCY010000004.1, read on the forward strand.
GCCAGATCGAGGAGATCCGCGGCGCCATCCCGGACGACCGCGCGGAGCTACGCCGCGACCTGGCCACCGTGCCGTCGCTGCGCCGCACCGCGCTCACCGGCAAGGGCTCCGCCATGGAGGCCCACCAGGCGTACACCACGGTGATCACCGCCCTCCAGGGCCTCGCCGACGAACTCGCCGACCGGCTGCCGCCGCGCGCCGGGGACGCCACCCGGGCCGCCCGCGCCACCGCCGAACTCGGCCTCGCCGCCGAACAGGCGTCCGCCGCGCGAGGCCTGCTGCTGGCCGCGGTCTCCGTACCCGCCGTCGAGCCCGTCACCTCCATCGACCAGATCACCGGGCTCCCCGTGGAGAAGGAGAGCACCGAGGGCAAGAAGGCCGAGGAGGACCGCGCGGCCCTCAGCTCCGCCGCCCAGCAGGCCCGGGTTCGCGAGCTGGCCGCCCTCGCCGACTTCGACCAGGCCGCCGCCAAGGAGGCCCGCGACTCCCTCGCCGAGACCGTCACCGGCGCCGAGGTCAAGGCCGCCGAGGGCTTCCTCGCCCGCCTCACCGACCAGCCCCGGCTCACCGCGTCCGAGCGCGGCACCGACCGGGAGAAGCTGGACGCCGCCCTCACCGCCCGGATCGACCAGATGCGCGGGGTGGAATCCACCCTCGCCTCCGAGCGGATCAGCGCCCTCGAAGCCCTCCGCGACGACGATGTGTCCGCCCTCCAGATCCAGCTCGCCGTCCTCGGCGGACTGGTCCTGATCTGCATCGGGGTCTCCACCGCCGTCGCCCGCACCCTCACCCGGCCGCTCGCCGTGGTGCGCCTCGGCGCGGCCCGCCTCGCCGAGCAGCCCGAGACCGCCGAGCCCGTCGGCTTCACCGGGCGCAACGATGAGTTCGCCCAGGTCGTCCGCTCCCTCAACAGCCTCCACGGCCGGGTCCGCGACCTGGCCCGGCGCGCCGACGACCTCGGCAGCGAACGCACCGGACTCATCGCCTCCCGGGACAACCTCGCCGCCAAGCTCTCCGAGTCCCGCGCCGAGCTGCGCGAACGGACCGACGAACTCGCCGCCGAACTCCGGCGGCTGCACCACACCGTCGACCACACCTTCGTCAACCTCTCGCTGCGCACCCTCGGCCTGGTCGAACGCCAGCTCGGAGTGATCGAGAAGCTGGAGGAGCGGGAGCAGGACCCCGAGCGCCTCGCCACCCTCTTCAAGCTCGACCACATGGCCACCGTGATGCGCCGCCACAGCGAGAACCTCCTGGTCCTCGCCGGTGCCGAACACGGCCACGGCCACCCCGGACCGGTCCCGCTGGTCGATGTGCTGCGCGCCGCCGTCAGCGAGATCGAGCGGTACGAGCGGGTGGTCATCCAGTCGCTGCCCCCGCACGCCCATATCGCCGGGTTCGCCGCCGACGACCTCAGCCACCTCATCGCCGAACTGCTGGAGAACGCGACCTCCTTCTCGCCGCCGGACGCCCAGGTCGAGCTGTCGGGCTGGCTCCTGGAGAACGGCGAGATCATGCTCTCCGTCCAGGACACCGGCATCGGGATGACCGCCGCCCGGCTCGCCGAGCTGAACGCCCGTCTCGACGACCCGCAGGCCTATGAGCAGGCCCCCACCGGCGGCGACGCCGAGGGGCTCGGGCTGCGGGTGGCCGGACTGCTGGCCTCCCGGCACAAGGTCCGCGTCCAGCTGCGCGAGCAGAAGCAGGGCGGGGTCACCGCCGTGGTCGTGCTGCCCTCGGCGCTGCTGCCCGTACCGCCGCCCGTCGAGGGGGTGGCGTCGATGTCGGACACCGGCACCACCCAGGTCCGGTTCCCCGGCTCGGCCGCCGAGGCCAACTCCAACGCACTCCCCGCCGGCACCCGCCGGCCGGTGCCCGCCCAGCAGACCCACGGTCCGCGCCACGCCGCCCCTCCCGCCCCCGGCCACGACCCCCTGGTCGAGGCGGCCGAGGCGGCGGTGCGCCAGGCCGAGGACACCGTCCACGACACCCATGAGCGGGCCCCCGACCGGGCCCCCGTGGGCACGGGCACCGGCACCGCTTCCGTGAGCACCGGCACCGGTACCGGCCCCGCCTCCGTGGACGAGCCCACCTTCGCGATGCGGCTCCCGGACGCCGACCCCCTCGCCCCCGCGCCGGAGCCCGCCGCGACTCCCCCCGTAACGGAGCTTCCCACCAGGGCGGGGCGCCACAGCGCCGAGGCGTTTCCGGCGCCCGGAACCGGGCAGCCGGGGGAAGCCGCCCGGACCGGCGCCGCGCCGGCTCCGGTGACCGGGGCCGAACCCGTCGGGGAACGTCTCACCGACAAGGGGCTGCCCAAGCGCACCCCCAAGGTCGTCAAGCCCGCCGCCGCACCCGGCGAGCGGACCGGCAGCGTCGACGCCGAAGCCCTGCGCCGCAGGCTGGGCGGCTTCCAGAAGGCCGCCGAGCGCGGCCGTACGGAGGCCAGGGCGGAGATCGCGCGCACGGAACACAGAGAATCGGGGGACACAGTCGAGGAGGCACGCAGTTGACTGCGACCGGCACGTTCGGCCTGAGCAGTGAGGCCCGCAATCTGCACTGGTTGCTGAGCAATCTGGTGGAGGAGGTGCCTGGTCTGCGGTCGGTCGCCGTCGTCTCGTCCGACGGACTGCTGCTGCTCTCCTCCGACCCGGCGCGGAACATCGCCCCGACCGGGGTGGAACGCCAGGAGGGCCCCCGGGGCTCCAGCGCCGACCTCGCCACGATTGTCTCCGGCATCGGCAGCCTGACCGTCGGCGCCGCCCGGCTGATGGACGGCGGCGGGGTCAAGCAGACCATGGTCGCCATGGAGGAGGGCTGCGTCTTCATCATGTCCATCAGCGACGGCTCCCTCCTCGGGGTGCACGCCGACGCCGACTGCGACATGTCCGTCGTCGCGTACCACATGGGTCTCTTCGTGGGGCGGGCCGGACATGTGCTCACCCCCGAACTCCGCAGTGAGCTGAGGAAGTCCCTGGAGGAGGCGCAGTGACCGCCGCACCGCCGCCCGCCGGGTTGCCGGCGCCCGCTTCCCCCGCCGGGCTGCCGGTGCGCGGGGAGAACCGCCGCCCCGCGCGGGTGCGCCCGTACTCCCTCACCGGCGGCCGGACCCGCTTCGGCCATGTCCTGCTGGTCGAGACCTTTGTCGCCGCGCTGGAGGCCCCGGCCGACCGCCCGGAGCTGACCAAGGGGGATCTCTCCACCCGGGTCATGCCCGAACTCCAGGCCATCGTGGAGCTGTGCCGGCGGATGCGGACGGTCGCCGAGATCTCCGCGATCCTCAAGATGCCGCTGGGTGTGGTGAGGGTGCTGCTCAGCGACCTGGCCGACCAGGGAAAGATTCGTGTATACGGCACCGGGCACGCCCCGGGCCGCCCCGAACGCGCACTGCTGGAAAGGGTGCTGAGTGGACTCCGCCGCCTCTGACACGCTCGCCTCCGAGAGTCCGGCCACCGGGCCCCTGCTCTCGCCCCTGCCCGGGCAGCGGGGGTACGACCGCCGGGAGGCGCACCACCCCGCCGAGGAGGGCCTCCAGGACTGGCAGCTCGATCACACCAGGGCCCCCACCGCCGCGAAGGTCGTGGTCGCGGGGGGCTTCGGCGTGGGCAAGACCACCTTCGTCGCCTCGGTCTCGGAGATCACCCCGCTCCAGACCGAGGCGCTGATGACCCAGGCGAGCGAGGAGACCGACGACCTCTCCGCCACCCCCGAGAAGCTGACCACCACGGTCGCCATGGACTTCGGCCGGATCACCCTCGACCGGGACCTGGTGCTGTATGTCTTCGGTACGCCGGGCCAGCAGCGGTTCTGGTTCATGTGGGACGACCTGTCCCGGGGCGCGATCGGCGCGATCGTGCTCGCCGACACCCGGCGGCTCTCCGACTGCTTTCCCGCGCTCGACTACTTCGAGAGCAGCGGGCTGCCGTACATCGTCGCCGTCAATCACTTCGACGGTTCGGAACTCTTCGAGACCGAGGACGTACGGGAGGCCTTGACCATACCGGCCCAGGTGCCGATTGTGATCATGGACGCGCGTGATCAGAACCGTGTGATCGAGTCCCTGCTCGCACTGGTGACCCACGCGCTGGACGCCACCCCCGAATAGTCCCGGCGGTTCCCCCACCGCCTCGTTCAGACGAAAGAGACCCCCCGGATGCGGAAGATACTCATCGTCGGTGCCGGTCAGTCCGGCCTTCAGCTCGCTCTTGGACTGCTGTCCCAGGGCTATGACGTCACCCTGATGTCCAACCGGACCGCCGACGAGATCCGGCACGGCCGGGTCATGTCCACCCAGTGCATGTTCCACACCGCGCTCCAGAACGAGCGTGACCTCGGCATCAACTTCTGGGAGAACCAGGCCCCCCGTATCGAGGGTCTCGGTGTCTCCGTCGCCGGACCGGAGTCCCAGCGCCTGATCGACTGGGTCGGCAGGCTCGACGGCTATGCCCAATCCGTCGATCAGCGGGTCAAGATGGCCGGCTGGATGGAGGCCTTCGCCCAGCGCGGCGGACAGCTGGTCATCCATGGCGCGGCCGTGGGCGACCTCGACTACTTCGCCCGCACCTATGACCTGGTACTGGTCTCGGCCGGTAAGGGCGAGCTGGTCTCCATGTTCGCACGGGACGCCGCCCGCTCCCCGTACGACGCGCCGCAGCGCGCGCTGGCCGTCGCCTATGTGCACGGCATGGGGCCCCGGCCGGAGCACCCCGAGTTCGACGCGGTGCGGTGCAACCTCGTCCCCGGGGTCGGGGAACTCTTCGTCATGCCGACCTGGACCGTCTCCGGCCGGGCGGACATCCTCTTCTGGGAGGGCATCCCGGGCGGTCCGCTCGATGTCTTCCAGGGCATCCGGGACCCCCAGGAGCATCTGCGGCTCACGCTGGAACTGCTGGAACGTTTCCTCCCGTGGGAGTACGCCCGTTGCGCCGAGGTCGAGCTGACCGACGAGGGCGGCACCCTCGCCGGGCGGTACGCGCCCACGGTCCGCAAGCCCATCGGGCGGCTGCCCAGCGGCGGACTGGTGCTGGGGGTGGCGGATGTGGTCGTGGCCAATGACCCGATCACCGGCCAGGGCTCCAACTCGGCCTCCAAGTGCGCGGCCTCCTATCTCGCCTCGATCGTGGAACACGGCGACCGGCCGTTCGACGGGGAGTGGATGCAGTCGGCGTTCGACCGCTACTGGGAGACCGCGCGGCATGTCACCAAGTGGACCAACGCGATGCTGGCACCGCCGCCGGAGCACGTCCTGAACGTGCTGGGCGCGGCGGGACAGCTCCAGCCGGTGGCGGACCGGTTCGCCAATGGCTTCAACGACCCCGGGGACTTCGAGAACTTCTTCTACGACCCGGCGCTCGCGGAGGCCTATCTGGCGGAGGTGGGGGCGGCGGCGGCATCCGCCGGGGGCGGTCGGAGCGCGGAGTCCCCTGCCGCCTGACCCGTCGTACCGAGCGGGGTCCCGCCCGCCCAGCCCGTGTCCGGTCCCGCCGTCGCCCCCTCGGGGAGCGGCGGCGGGATGTACGCGCCCGGCGGCAGCGGGGACCCGAGGGGATCCGGGCGGACCGCGCCCAGCAGCGGATTGGCGGCGATGGGGGAGACCTTGACGGCCGTCCCCGGGCGCGGTGCGTGCACCACCCGGCCGCCGCCGATGTAGAGCCCCACATGGGTGGCGCCCGGGAAGTAGACCACCAGATCCCCCGGGCGCAGCGAGCGCAGCGGCACCCGGGGCAGCCGGGCCCACTGCTCCTGGCTGGTGCGCGGGATCCGTACCCCGGCGGCCTCCCACGCCCGCAGGGTCAGCCCGGAGCAGTCGAAGGTATCGGGCCCCTCGGCGCCCCAGACATAGTCCTTGCCGAGCTGCGCGAGCGCGAACCGCAGGGCCAGCATTCCCGCCCGGGTCGGCGGCCGGTCCCGGTTCAGGGCCCCGGCGGGGAGCACGGTGTCCAGGGCGCCGGGCGCGGAGACCCCGCTGATCTGGGCCGGGGTGAGGGAGGCGAGCAGCTCCTCGACGGCCCGCAGCCGCACGGCGGCTCCGTCCCGGGCGATCCGCTGCCGGGCGGCGAGGGTGCGTTCCCGGTCCAGGGCCCGGCGTGCGGCGCGGGCCAGCGTCTCGGCGCGATGGGTCGCCCCCTCCAGCCGGTGCAGGGCGGTCCTGCGGTGGGCGGCGGCCCGCTCCAGCAGGTACTTCTCGTCGACGGACCGCCGGGGGTCGCGGGCGAGCAGCAGCCGCAGCAGGGCGGACAGCTCGGAGTGGCCCTGGTACTGCTCCCGCGCCAGCCGCCCCGCCTCCACCCGGCTCGCCCCCAGCGCCTCCCGCGCCCGGGTCAGCCGCCGCCCGATCCTGGCGGTCCGCACCCGCTGCTCGGTGAGCCGCCGGGCGGCGGTCTGGTACCGGGTGCCGGCGTCCTCGGCGTGCAGATAGAGGACCCGCAGCCGGGCGAGGGCGTCGGGGAGGGAGACGGGGGCCCCGGGCACGAGCGGCGCGGGTACGCCGGGTGCGGCTGGCGGGCCGGGCAGTGCGGGTACGGCCGGTGCGCCTTCCGGTTCGGGTACGGTCGGGCGCGCGGCCGGCGCGATCCGCAGGGCCTCTCCGGGTACGGGGCCGGCGGGGGCCAGGGCCAGCGCCGTCACCGCGGCGAGCGCGGCCGTGCCCGTCCGGCCCGCCCTGCACACCGGCCGGGGGCGTCGTGGCCCTGCCCGTCCGCCTGCCACCACCACATCACCTCCGGGCCGGTGCGGGCCACCCGTGAGGGGCCCGCACCCTGGGTATGTGCACGCGCGGACCCTCCGGTCCACCACAATGGGGCGAACCGGACCAACACCGTCACCCCTTCGGGCGACCCCCCGACGGCTTCGACCAGGGCCACTTCAGCTCCCGCCGCTCCCGCCCCTCCGGCGCGTACACATACTTCCAGCCCCGCTGAAGCCCGAGCCGCTTCGTGTACCCGAGCGGCTCCCGCCGGTACGCGTGCACCACCTCCGCACCGCCGTCCTCCTGCGGTACGGGAACCTCGTACCACTTCGGCGGATGCCCGGTGGCTCCCAGGTACACGGGGAGCGCCTGCCCGTCGAGGGGGCCGCCGACGAAGGGTGTGTTCTCGCTTCTCACGGGCCCAGTCTCACCCATGCGCCTGCCTTGTCCTGTACGGGCGCCCCCGCACGGCCCCTGCCGGGCCGGGACGGAACAATTTCAGCCTCGCCGACGTTTGAGGCTCGGGGCCTCAGGAAATTGAGCCCCTCCGGCGTTTGAGGAGCGGGGTTCGGGGCTGGCCCCCGACGTGTGCCCGAGGCTGCTCGGGGCTGGAGTCCGTCCTCAATCGCCGGACGGGCTTACTTTTGCGCACCCGCCCCGAGGCCCACCCGAGGCGCTCGGAAAACCCAGCCCCGCCGGCGTTTGAGGCGCGGGGGCTTCGGGGGCTGGCCCCCGACGTCCGCCCGAGCCGTCTCGGGGTGCGGGTCCGTCCTCAAGCCCCCCAGACTTCGTCCGGGGGGACCCCCATCGGGCTGAGATGGTGCGGGCAGCCCGTACCCAGGGGCTTGGACGCGAGGTGTCTCGTGGGTGCGGGGGCGGGGGCCTCCGGGCTCACCTCCTCGGGGCCGGCAGACCGAGGCGCCGTGTCCGGTTCGGGGGCCGTCCGCCGGTCCCCTGCGGGGGCGACCCTGCACCCCCCACCCTCGTGTCACGAGGCCAACCGCACCCGGGGTGCGGGCGGACCGCGACGGGGGAAGGGTCGCCCGTTAGGGCGAATCGTCTTCGATCCGCGGGCCCCCTTGGTCGCCACCGCGTAGGACGTGGTCGCATGGGACTCGGAGACCGGCACCAGAAGAAGGACGTCGAACCGGCGCTGAAGCGGGCGGAGGCGGCAGGCCTCAAAGTGACCCATGACAAGAACCGCCATCGCTGGGGCTACCTGATCGCGCGCCGTGAGGCTCTGTGAAGCCGAGTGGTGGTGAGAGGCCATCACCTTCGCGCTGTCGCAGCAGCGTGGTGAAGCTGGGGGCAGTCTGATCCGGGAGACGCCGGTGAGGGCGGGAAGCAGCCCCGACAAAGACGGGACGCCCCGGTATCGCCAGACGGGGTGGGTCCGGCAAGCGAGACGGGAAGGTGTACGAGAGGAACCAGCGTCTGAAAGCCTCTTAAGAGCGAAACACCAGCTCAAATCTGGCGGATATGGGCTGGCCAGCGGTGTGCACCTGCCGTGCTTATGTGCGGTGGGGAACTCCCGGAACGGATAATGAGGCTGAACCGGGAGGCCACGGAGAAGGTCTGCGGCGTATCCGTGGCAAGGCCGCAGGGGCAAAGCTGGGCACCTCACCTGTCGATCGGTTCACAGGGAACACGGGAACCGCCCCGGTGGTCCCAACCCTTTCAGGATCCACCTGGTTGGGGTGGGAAGGCCCGTCGTCGGCTGACGCTGCCGGGGTGGGGCGGAGGAGCCGTAGTAGTCGCCGGAGTAACGACCGGCCGTGAAGTCCGGGAGAGCCGGAATGAGGGCGAAGGGCTCCAGCGAGTTCGCAGCAAGTAAGCAGACTGGGGAGGTCACCTGTGAATACGGGTGCTCCGTGGCCCGATATCGATACGGCGGAGCTGCGGGTACACAGGATGCAGCGCAAGCTGCACCATTGGGCGGTCGATGAACCCGGCCGCACTTTCGATGATCTGTTCAACCTCGTCCACGATCCCGGCTTCCTGGTGGTCGCCTGGGAACGTGTGCGGACGAACAAGGGTGCCCGCTCGGCGGGAGTCGACGGGGAGCCTCCCCGCGCTCTCGGCCCGGCCGGAGCGATGCGGATGCTCACCGGTCTCCGTGAGGAGATCAAGGAGCGCCGTTTCCGGCCGGATCCGGTCAGGGAGGTGATGATCCCGAAGGCGAACGGCAAGAAGCGCCGCCTGGGCATCGCCACCACGGCCGACCGGGTGGTGCAGGCCTCGCTCAAGCTGGTGCTGGAGCCGATCTTCGAGGCGGATTTCGTTCCGTGCTCGTACGGATTCCGGCCCCGGCGGCGGGCACAGGACGCCATTGCCGAGATCCACCGCTTCACCACCCTGAAGTACCACTGGGTGTTCGAGGCGGATATCGAGGCGTGTTTCGATGAGATCGATCATGCGGCTCTCATGGCGAGAGTGCGCGGTCGGATCAGCGACCGGCGTGTCCTGGCCCTGGTGAGGGCGTTCCTCAAGGCCGGGATCCTCTCCGAGGACCTGGTCGACCGGGAGGCCCTGACCGGGACGCCGCAAGGCGGCATCCTCTCACCCCTGCTCAGCAACATCGCCCTGTCAGTCCTGGACGAGCATTTCCATGCCAAATGGCATGGAGTCGGCTCGGCCAAGAGACGCCAGAGGCATATCGCGGCCGGTGGCTCGGCGATGCGGATCATCCGCTACGCGGATGACTTCGTCATCGTAGTCCATGGGAAACGCGAACATGCCGAGGCACTGTGGGGTGAAGTGGCGGCGGTGCTCGCTCCGATGGGTCTGCGCCTGTCGGTCGAGAAGACGAGGGTGGTGCACATTGACGAGGGGTTCGACTTCCTCGGTTTCCGTATCCAGCGGAAGGTGAAGAGGGGGACGAACAAGCGGTACACCTACACCTGGCCGTCGAAGAAGGCGCTCGCGTCGGTTATCGACAAGGTCAGACAGGCGACACGCAGCCACAGGCATCGAGAGCTTGCCGATCTGTTGAGCCACCTCAACCCGATTCTCCGAGGCTGGTGCAACTACTTCAAGCATGGAGTGTCGAAACGGACCTTCTCCTACGTCAGCCAGTTTGCATGGTGGCGTGTGGTGACATGGCTCCGCAAGCGGCACAAGGGCTTGAACTGGGGTGCTTTCATCCATCGGGTCATTCCCGGATGGAAGATCCGCGACGGAAAGCTGGAGTTGTTCTCCCCGCAGTCGGTCAGCGTGACCCGCTACCGATACCGCGGAGCAAACATCACCACCCCCTGGACGGCAAGACTGCCGGAAACAACCGCCACGATGGCATGAACTCGTGGAGAGCCCGTTGCGCTGAGAGGCGCACGGCGGGTTCGGAGGGCGGGTCCGGGAAACGGACCGGTGGCGACACCGGCACCGCGCCCGGACTCGACCCCTACTGCTGCCCCTGCAATGACGACATCACGATCTACTGCACTCCCCGGAGCGCCGGGGATGAAGCGAAGAGGATCGATCAGTTCACATGGAGGCATCGAAACTGTGCGTGACTGGTACTTCAACCTTGTGCTGGACGCCCCGCTCACCCCGGAGCAGAAGGACACCCTCGACGGTCTGGACCGCTTCGGAGCGGGCGGAGTAGGTCTGGCCGAGCGGCCGGGTTACAGCCGGTTCACCTGCCTCATCCCGGCCGAAACCCTCACGGACGCCATCGCGGATGCGCTGGGCCGCTTCGAGGACTTCCCCGGTGTCCTGATCCGCAGCGTGGAGATGGACCACTTCGACCTGAGCGCCAACGGTATGTGGACCCCCGCCGTGGCCCCCGTACCACCACCCCTGTCTGTGTGACCCCAGGAGAGAGCCCCACCCCCCGGACACCATCAGAACCGGGCCGCCGGGCCACCCGCTGTACCAGGGCCGAGGTCAAGGCCGCCCAGGGCCGGGTCCTGAGGATGCCGATGGGGCGACAACAGGAGAGGACCGTCCCCGCGCTGGGGCGAGGCGGCAAGGGTCTCGATGCGGTGAGGAGTCCTGCTGCCGTGGCGGCCAAGGTGCTGCGGCGGGCATGGTCCGCGCTGCTGCGATGGGTCATGGCTGCCTCCGAGGGGTGATGGTTACCCCACGATCCCCGGCGCCCTCGGCCGGAAAGCCCGGCTTCCGTATCGATGCATCGTCCGGACGGTCGTCGCGGACGGCCGATGCGGCAGCCCGCATCCACAGCTCCCCTGACGTACCTGAGTCAGGTACTTCCCCGTCACCAGCAGGGCGAGCGCCTGGGTGACCGTGGCCCGTCGGCGTTCCTTGCCGCTTGCCGCCGACGCGCCGACGGCGGCCTGCCGCAGCAGGCCGGGCAGTTGGACGGCCACGGACTCGAACCGGTCGGCGCGGTAGAGAGTGTGCACGTCCAGGACGCGCTGGCGGAGGTCGTCGGTGTGATCCGGCTGCTCCGAGCGTTCCGCGATGAACCCGTCGATGCCCACGGGCGGCATGAGTGCCATGCGGATGGGGACGAGACTCCTCTTGGTGGCCTCGTCCCCGACGACCGGAGCGGGTGAGTCCGCCAAGAGGAGGTACGAGGTCGGGACGCCGAGGCCCCGGGCGATGGTGTGCAGGGTCGCCCCCGCAGGGGACCGGCGGACGGTCCCTCGCACTGGACCTTCTCCTCGGTCTGCCGGCCCCGAGGAGGTGAGCCCGGAGGCCCCCGCCCCCGCACCCGCGAGCCACCTCGCGTCCAAGCCCCTGGGTACGGGCTGCCCGCACAAATCCAGCCCGATGGGGGTCCCCCCCGGACGAAGTCTGGGGGAGCTTGAGGACGGACCTTGGCCCCGGGCCACCTCGGGGCGAACGGTCGGGCAAATCAAGCCCGTCCGGCGATTGAGGACGGACCCGAGCCCTGAGTTGGCTCGGGCGGACGTCGGGGGCCAGCCCCCGAACCCCTGCTCCTCAATCGCCGGAGGGGCTGAACTTTGACTGCCTCGGGCACCTGTCGGGGCCAGCCCCGAACCCCGCTCCTCAAACGCCGGAGGGGCTCAATTTCCTGAGGCCCCGCGCCTCAAACGCCGGCGAGGCTCGGTTTGGGGGGACCCCCATGGGGCTGGTTTTGAGGCCCTCGTTGTGAGGCCCCCGCGCCTCAAGGGGCACGCGATCCGGGCGTGATAAACGCGTGGGTGGTAGGAGTGAGGCATGGCAACTTTTCCCGATGGGCGGCCCATGCCGCCTCTCCGTGGCGGTGACGAACGCGTCCTGCTCTCCACCTGGCTGGACTTCCAACGCGAGACCCTGGCGCTCAAGTGCGCCGGGCTCGGCGAGGAGGAGTTGCGGCGGGCCTCCGTGGAGCCGTCCATCATGAGCCTGCTCGGGCTGGTGCAACACATGGAGGCGGTGGAGCGGAACTGGTTCCAGCAGGTGGTGGCGGGGCGGGACGCGCCCTGGCAGGACGCCGAGGGGAACGGGTTCATGGTCCCGGAGGAGCGGACCGCCGGGGAGGTGGTGGCGTCGTGGCGGGAGGAGTTGGAGCGCAGCCGGGAGGTGTTCGTGGCGGCGGGGGCGCTCGACAGGGAGTGCGCGCTGGTCGAACAGCGGATGATCGAGGCCCTGGGGGACACCCATGTCACCCTGCGCTGGATCATCGTCCACCTCATCGGGGAGTACGCGCGCCACAACGGCCACGCGGACCTGCTGCGCGAACGGGCCGACGGCGCCACGGGCTTCTGAACCCTCAGCTGCGGCGTCAGCCCTGGCCGGCGGTGCGGCGGGCCGTCGGCAGAAGGGCATGGGCCAGACGGCCGGCCGGGCCGTCGGGGTGCTCCAGGAGGAGAAGGGCGTCGAGGCGGCCGGCCGTGTCCGGGTCACCGGCGGCGGTCGCCGCCAGCGTGGCGATGAGTTGGTCGAGGAGCCAGTCCCGCAGCTCCGGCGCGGCGGGGCGGCGGCCCTCGTCCAGCCAGATCAGGGACGCGGCCTCGACCGCCGCGATCCAGACGCGCACCAGCATCCGCAGCCGGAGGCCGGGCCGGTCGCCGCCGAGGTGGACCAGGATCTGTTCGGCGGCCGCGCGCCGGACCTCGTCCACGATGGAGGTGGTCCGTGAGGTCTCCGCGACGCTCCCGCCCCGCAGCAGCGCGCTGAAGCCGGTGGCGTGCCCGTCCACGAAGACCAGATAGCGGTCGAGCATCCGGGAGATCCGCTCGGTCGGCGGCCCCGACTCGGGCTCCGCGAAGCAGAGTTCCAGCTCATCGGCGGCGGAGCGCAGCGCGGTCTCGTACAGCTGCTGCTTGCCGCCCGGGAAGTACCGGTACACGAGCGGCCGGGAGACCCCGGCGGCCTCCGCCACATCGTCCAGGGAGACATCCTCCGGGGCCCGCTGGGCGAACAGCGTCAGCGCCGAGGTGAGGAGTTGGCTGCGGCGGTCCTCGACGCTCATCCTCCGGTAGGCGGGCGCGGCTGGAGTCCGGGAGGTCATGACCGCAGGGTAGCCGCAAGGGCCGGAAAAGGGACGAGTGGGGCGACCCCGGGGAAGGACCCCCACCCGCCCCCCGGGCTCCGTCAGGCGATCAGGCCCGAGCTGCGCCAGAGCCGGCGCCCCGGCCCGCGCAGTACCCCGATGTCGTCCAGGAAGTCGGTCAGCCGCTTCGCCCCCGCCCGCATCACCTCCGTGCGGTGGCCGCTGGCCCGCACCTCGGCGACCGCGACCCGGCGGTCGAGGCCGACCGCCTCGTACACCCCCGGGTTGATGAAGCAGCGGGAGAAGACCCGCGCCGCCTCGCCGCTGCTGAGCCGGGTCAGCTCGCGCTCCCAGCGCGGTGCGGTGACCATCTGGCGGCGCAGCTCCTCCCTGGCGTAGCGGACATGGCGGGCCTCCTCCACCACATGGATCCGGGTGACCGACCGGATCAGCGGCTGCACCCGCTCGTCGGGGAAGGCGAGCCGCTGCATCCAGTCGAGGATCTCCTCGCCGAGCAGGGTGGCCGCGAAGGAGCCGGGGGTGGTCGAGATGCTCTTCAGGACCCGGCCGAGCTGGTGATAGGCGTGCGGTACGGGGTACGCGGGGGTGCCGCCCTTCTCGATCATGCGGGCGAACATCATGGAGTGCCGGCACTCGTCGGCGATCTCGGTGAGCGCGTACCGCACATGCCTGCTGGTCACGGACCGGTCGTAGATGTGCCGGACGAGCAGCTGCATCAGGATGATCTCGAACCAGATGCCGAGCGAGGCGAGCGACGCGGCCTCGTGGCGGGCCAGCTCCCTGCGCTGCTCCTCGGGCATCCGGCGCCACAGCGGGGTGTCGTAGAGCGAGACCAGCTCCGGGGGCCAGAACCACTTGCCGTCCTCGAAGGGCGCGTCCCAGTCGATGTCCCGGTCGGGGTCGAAGGAGTGCCGGGCCGACGCGTCCAGCAGTCGCTGGGCCACCCGCTCGCGGTCGCGGAGGGGGCCGAGGGCGTCCTGGAGCAGGGCCGGATCGGGTTCGGACACGGTCGTCATGGTGGGTCCACCTCATGGCGGTCTGGACGGTGTGGTGGCCCCCCGCCCCGCGCGGCCGGAACGGGGGGCCACCCTTATCAGACTCGGTGTCAGCAGACGCGTCAACACATCCGGCGCGACTTGTTGACTACCCGTCTACCAAGTGTGAGCCTGCCCCTGTGCGCTCAAGTCGCCCTGGAATCACGGGGCATGGACGAAGGAGTCGCCCAGGTGTCCACGTACGACCACTACGTGCAACCCCCCGTCACCCCCGACTGGCAGGTCCCCGCCTCCGGTGCGGCCCGCTTCAACTGGGAGTACGACGGAGGCAGGGATCATCTGCTCGCCCTGTACCAGAAGGGCAAGGACAAACAGTGGGACGGCGCCCGGCGCATCGACTGGGCGCTGGAGGTCGACCCCTACGACCCTCTCGGCGCCCCGGACGAGACGCTCATCCTGTACGGGACCCGTTACTGGGACAGGATGACCGCCCGGCAGCGCCGCGACTGCCATCGCCACGCCGCCTCCTGGCAGTTCAGCCAGTTCCTCCACGGCGAGCAGGGGGCGATGGTGTGCGCCGCGCGGATCGTGGAGTCGGCGCCGGACCTCGACGCGAAGTTCTACTCCGCCACCCAGACCATGGACGAGGCCCGGCACGCGGAGATCTACGCCCGCTTCCTCCAGGAGAAGGTCGGGATGGTCTATCCCGTCAACGACAACCTCCAGGCACTGCTCGGCGACACCCTGCGCGACTCCCGCTGGGACATGCCCTATCTGGGGATGCAGGTCCTGATCGAGGGGCTGGCGCTGGCCGCGTTCGGGCTGATACGCGACCTCACCAACAAGCCCCTGCCCAAGCAGATCCTCGCCTATGTGATGCAGGACGAGGCCCGCCATGTCGCCTTCGGGCGGATGGCGTTACGGGACTACTACCGGGAGCTGTCCGATGCCGAACTGCGTGAGCGCGAGGAGTTCGTCATCGAGGGCTGCTATCTGATGCGCGACCGCATCAAGGGCATCGAGGTGATGGAGAACTTCGGGGTGCCCCGCAAGGAGGCGGAGGAGCTGGCGGAGCGGTCGGAGTATGTCCGGCTCTTCCGCAAGCTGCTGTTCAGCAGGATCGTCCCCTGCGTCAAGGACATCGGTCTGTGGGGGCCCCGGCTCCAGAAGGCCTATGTCGACATGGGGGTGCTGGAGATGGGCAATGCCGATCTCGATCTGCTGATGGCGCAGGACGAGGAGATAGCGGAGCGGCTGGACCGCGAGCGCTTCGCGGCGGAGGAGCGGGCGCGGGTGGAGGAGGTGGCGGAGGCGATCAGGCAGGGCGCGGGGGACGAGCACCCCCAGGACCCCCAGGGCTGACAGGACTGACAGGACCGGCGGGGCTGACAGGACCGGCGGGGCGGAGAGGGCGCCCGGGGCCTCCCCGGGCGCGGGCGGCGCGGGGTGCGGGGCAGGGTGTCGGGCGGGAGGGGGCCGTCTGGCAGACTCCCTCCGTGGAACGGAACAAACAGGATGAGAAGCCCCATGAGGGCGACCAGTCGGCGGATCAGGACGATCTCGGCACCCTGCTGTTGCAGGGCGAGGACCTGATCGGCGGGTTGGCGCAGGCCCACCGGACCTGGGGGCTGGGCTCGGCGCAGCGCTGGGACCTGGACCAGCGGACCGGCCTGATCAGCTGGACGTTCCCGGACCGGACCGCGACCGCCCCCGCGCAGATCCTCGGCAGTTACAGCCCCACGGCCGGTTCCTGGCTCTGGGCCTGGGCGAACGAGAGCATCCTGCCGTCGCTGGGCCGGGACGCCCGGAGCCTCCGGGAGTGGGGCGAACGGCACGGCCATGCCGCCTTCACCGAGCCGACGCTTCCCGTGGACGAGGAGAGCGTGGCCACCCTCACCGCGCTGGCGGTGCGGATCACCCGGGCGGGCGGCTTCTACCGGGCCCCGGCGGGCGCGTCCGTGGTCATGGTCACCTTCGGTCCGGTCACCCTGACCGCCGCGGACGGCACCACCTCCGCCTTCACCGTCGACCTCTCCCCGGAAGACGCTCCCTAGCGGCGGGTGGGCCCGCGCCCACCAAGGGCCGCCGTCGCGGTCGCGGCCGCCGTCACGGTCGTGGTCGCCGTCGCCGTCGCGGTCGCGAGGAAGTCCGTCACCGCGGTGGCCACCGCCTCCGGCTCCTCCAGGAGCATCGCATGGGTGGCGTCCACCCCGGTGACCGTCACGCTGTCGGGGCGGGACCGGGTCAGGTGGGCGAGGTCGGTGTCCAGGCCCCGGTTCCAGGACTCCATCAGCGCGTCGAACCACTCCATGCCGGGTACGGGCGGCTGCGGGCGCTCCGCGCGGATCAGCAGCAGCGGGCAGTCGACCCGGGCCAGCAGGGCGAAGACATCCAGGGTGTCCATGGCGTCCAGCATCTCCAGGGCGGCGGCCCGCTCCGGGAGGGTCTGCCAGGTGCCGTCGGGCAGCGGGCGGGCGGCTTCCCGGGCCGCCGCCTCCGCGCGTTCGCGGGGGATGCCGAAGCCCTCGGCGTACGCGGCCTGCCGCTCCGGGTGGCCGGCGGGGGCGACCGCGCCGGCGGCCACCCGGGAGAGTTCCCGTACCCGCTCGGCGTCCGGATGGCGGCCCGGGGTGCCCCAGCCGAAGCCGTCCAGGCTCACCGCGGCGGGGGTGGCGCCGGGGTGCGCCACGGCGTACCGCGCGGCCAGCATCCCGCCGAGGGAGTGACCGACCGGGACGGCGCCCTCGGCCCCGTACGCCCGGAGGGTCTCCGCGAGGTCGGCGACGACCCCGTCGAAGGTCCAGGGGGAGCGGTCCGGGGAGCGGCCGTGGCCGGGCAGGTCGACGGCGAGGACCCGGTGCCCCGCCGCCCGCAGGGCGGGTGCGGCGGCGGCCCAGTCGGCGTGCGAACGCCCGGCGCCGTGCAGCAGGAGCAGGGGCGTTCCCTCGCCCCCGTGGTCATGGAGGTGCAGTCGCGTCGTACGGGAGGTCGTCCCGGAAGTCATGCGGGAGGTCATACGGGAAACGGTAGGCGCGGCCGCGCGGCCGAAGATCGTCCGGAAGAAGGACGGAAACGGCCCCGGGTACGGACGACAATGGATATACGGCGTCGGGGCGTTCGGGAACGATGACCGTATGACCGTCACCGTGAATCCCGCCGACCGATCCGCCGCCCGCCGCAGCCTTCAGGGGCTCGCCCTCGGGGACGCCTTCGGGGAGCGCTGGTTCCCCCGCTTCCGGGAACGGCAGCCGGCCCGGGAGCAGATCAGGGACCGCCGGGTGCCGGAGGAGACCGACTGGCGCTGGACCGATGACACCGCGATGGCGCTCGCCCTCCACGGCGTGCTGGAGCGGCACGGGGAGGTCGACCAGGACCGGCTCGCCGCCGCCTTCGCCCGTGCCTACGCCGACGACGGATCGCGGGGGTACGGGCAGGGGATGCGGGTCCTGCTGCCGAGGCTGCTGGCGGAGCCGGGGCGCTGGCGGGCGCTGGCGCCCGAGCTGTTCGACGGCGGCAGCCTGGGGAACGGGGCGGCGATGCGGGTGGCCCCGCTGGGCGCCTGGTTCGCCGCCGACCTCGCCACGGTGGTCCGGCAGGCCGGGCTCTCCGCCCGGGTCACCCATGCCCACCCGGAGGGGGTCGCGGGGGCGGTCGCGGTGGCGGTGGCCGCCGCGCTCTCGGTCCGGGGCGAGCTGTCCCCGGCGGCGGTCGCCGCGCACACCCCGCCGGGGCTGGTCCACGACGGTCTGGTGCGGGCCGCCGGGCTGCCCCCCGCCACCGAGCCGGGGCGCGCGGCGGAGATCCTCGGCAGCGGGGCCGGGATCCGCGCCGACGACACCGTCCCCTTCGCCGTGTGGACCGCCGCCCGCCACCCCGACGACCTGGAGGCGGCGCTCTGGTCCACCGCCGAGGGGTTCGGCGATGTGGACACCACCTGTGCCATCACCGGGGGGATCGTCGCCGCCGCCACCGGTCTGGACCGGATCCCCGCGGTGTGGATCGCCAGCAGTGAGCCCCTCCCGGGCGGCTGAACGGAGCGTAACCCGGGGCGGCGGTACGGGCGTCAGGCCCCGGGCGGCGGGAAGGACCTCCCCAGGGTGAACGCCTCCGGGGTGGGGCCCAGCTCGCGCAGCCGGGTGAGCTTCTTCTCGGCCTCCGCGATGGTCGGGCGATGGCCGGAAGGCACCCACCACAGCGCGGTCATCGCCTCCCGGGGGCGCTCGAAGAACTCGAAGCGCCGGGCGAGCAGCCCCCGGTGCGTCCCCTGGTACATAAAGGCGGTCAGCGCGTTGCTGTCCCGCCAGACCGACATATTCGGCAGCAGTCGCTCCTCTCCGAAGAACCGCAGGTCGGCGTGGTCCTCCCCGTCTCCGGGGAGCAGCCGCCAGACAAAGCCGTCGGCGGCCTCCGCATCCGCGTTGACCGAGTCGAGGTTGTCGGTGAAATCCTTCATCTCGGGTGCTTCGAGGGGGTATTTGAGCCAGGCGACATTCACTTGTGCGAGTTCGTACGAGGTCATGGACGTACGGTAATCGGCCATGTGTACGACGGGGAGCGGATTTCCGGGGTACGGGACACCGCGCCGGTGGCAAAGGGCCGGGCCAGTGACACGGGCCGGATGAGCCCCGTGGTCAGGAACCGGTCAGGAACGCAGCGCCGCCGCCATCACCGCCCGCGCCACCGGCGCCGCACTGCCGCCCCCGCTGATATGCCCCCGTACCGCCTCCGCGTCCTCCACCACCACGGCCACCGCCACCCCCGGCAGCGCCTGCCCCCGCCCCTGGGCGAAGGAGATGAACCAGGCGTACGGGGTCCCCGAGTTGTCCGGACCGTGCTGCGCGGTGCCGGTCTTGCCGCCCACCGTCGCCCCCGGCAGCGCCGCCGGGGCACCCGAGCCCCGCTCCACCACATCGACCATCAGCCGCCGCAGCAGCCGCGCGGTCATCGGCGCCATCACCCGCCGCGCCGCCCCCCGCCGGGGCAGCGACACCGTCCGGCCGCCGCCCCGGGTGGTGATCCGGTCCACCAGATACGGCGGCCTCAGCTCCCCGCCGTTGGCCACCGCCGCCGCCACCATCGCCATCTGGAGCGGTGTCGCCGTCGTGTTGAACTGCCCGATCGAGGAGAGCGCCAGCCGGTCCGGGGACATGTCCGTATCGAAGTTGGAGGGCACCACCGGGGACGGGATCCGCAGCCCCGGATCGTTGAAACCGAACCGTGCCACCGCCTCCCGCATCCCCGCCGCCCCCACCCGGGTGCCCAGATGGGCCAGCACCGTATTGCACGACCACTGGATCGCGTACGCCAGCGAGGCGTCGCCGCACCCCCGCGCCGCGTCCGGCAGCCGGGTCCGGGTCCCCGGCAGTACATAGGGCGCGGGGGTGCCGGTCGGCGCGTCCACATCCGTCACCACCCCCGCGTCCAGCGCCGCCGCCGCCGTCACGATCTTGAAGGTGGAGCCCGGGGGATAGGTCTGCCGGATCGCCCGGTTGAGCATCGGCCGCGTCTCCAGCGCGTTCAGCCGCTCCCAGACCGAACGCACCGCCCTGCCCGTGCCCGAGAGCAGCCCGGGATCGTACGAGGGACTGCTGACCAGCGCCAGGACCCGGCCGGTCGACGGCTGGAGCGCCACCACCGCCCCCCGCCGTCCGGCCAGCCCCCGGTACGCGGCCCGCTGCGCCGAGGGCAGCACCGTGGTCACCACATCCCCGCCCGGCGGCCGGCCCCGGCTCAGGTCGTGCCAGAACGGCAGGGTCGCCAGCGCCGGATCCGCCCCCGACAGCTGGGCGTCCGCCGTGTCCTCGACCATCGTGGTGCCGTACGTCTGCGAGGAGAAGCCGGTCACCGGCGCGTACAACGGGCCGTCCCGATAGGTCCGTTCGAACCGCAGCTGCTCCCTGGTGTCCCGGGAGCCGGTGACGGGGCGGCCCCCGGCCAGGATCCGGCCGCGCGGCTCGGCATAGCGCGCGATCACCGAACGGCGGTTGGCCGGATGGTCGTCCAGCTCCGTCCCCTCGACCAGCTGCACCCGCGCCGCGTTCACCGGCAGCGCCGCAAGGAGCAGCAGACAGAACACCGCCGAGTGCCGGACGCAGCGGATCACCGGAGCCCCCCGGTGGGCGCGGCGGGCTCGGCCGGTCCGGGTCCGGGTCCGGACCCTGGGGCGGGGGCAGGGGTCCCGCCGTCGCCCCGTTCGTCGCTGCGTTCGTCGCGGCGGGCCGAGTCACCGAGCCGGATCAGCAGCGCCACGATCACCCAGTTGGTGACCACGGAGGAGCCGCCCTGGGCCAGAAAGGGCATCGCCATCCCCGTCAGCGGGATCAGCCCGGTCACCCCGCCCGTGATCACGAAGACCTGGAGCGCCACGATGGCCGAGAGCCCGACCGCCAGCAGCCGCCCGAACCGGTCGCGCAGCCGCAGGGCGAACCCGTACCCCCGGGCCACCAGCAGCGCGTACAGCAACAGCACACCCGTCAGCCCCACCAGGCCCAGTTCCTCGCCCGCCGTCGCCAGGACGAAGTCCGACTTCGCGGCGAAGCCGATCAGCGCCGAGTGGCCGAGTCCGAGGCCCGTGCCCAGCAGCCCGCCCGCGCCGAAGGCGAAGAGCGACTGGGCCAGCTGACCCGGGCCCTGACCGGCCTCGGCGCTGGCGAAGGGGTTCAGCCAGTCCTCCACCCGGCCGTGCACATGCGGCTCCAGGGTGCCCACCGCCACCGCGCCCACCGCCGCGAGGAGCAGCCCCACCGCGATCCAGCCGCTGCGGCCGGTCGCCGCGTAGAGCATGATCACAAAGAGGCCGAAGAAGAGCAGCGAGGTGCCGAGGTCCCGTTCCAGGATCAGCACGCCCACACTGATCAGCCAGATCGTCACGATCGGGCCCAGCACCCGGCCCGCCGGGAGCCGCAGCCGGCGGATCCGGCGGCCGGTCACGGCGAGGGCGTGGTGGTTGGCGGCGAGATAGGCGGCGAAGAAGACCGCCAGCAGGATCTTGGCGAACTCCCCGGGCTGGAAGGAGAGTCCGCCGACCCGGATCCAGATCCGTGCCCCGTTCACCGCGGGGAACAGGATCGGCACCGTCATCAGCACCAGCGCGGCGGTGACGGAGAGATAGGCGTACCGCTGGAGCACCCGGTGGTCCCGCAGGGCCGTCACCACCACGATGAAGAGCGCCACCCCGAGCGTCGACCAGACCAGCTGGGCGGGGGCGGCGGGCTCGCCGGGGGTCTCCAGGTCCAGCCGGTGGATCAGGACCAGGCCGAGGCCGTTGAGGAGGACCGCGATCGGCAGCAGCAGCGGATCGGCCAGCGGGGCGCGCAGCCGTACCGCGAGATGGGCGAGGAGGGCGAGCGCGCCCAGGCCCGCGCCGTACCGCAGGGCGTCCGGGGGGACCGCGTGGCCACGGGTCACCCCGACGGCGGTGTAGCCCAGTACGGCGATCAGTACGGCCCCGACCAGCAGGGCGAGTTCCACACCGCGCCGTCCGGCGGCCGGGCGGGACCCGGTCGACGGGGGAGCGTCGGCCGCCCGCGTCGTTCCCGTCATGCCCGGCAACGTACCAATTTATTCCGCTTGTGTCCCTTATGTGGCTTGCGTTGGTACGGGGGGCGTCGCCCCCTGGGTCCGGTACGGGGGTACGGGGGCGGGCGCCGCTCCCGGTCCGGTACGGGTCAGGCGCCGGCGGGCCCGGGGTATCAGGGGTGTCCGGAGGGGCCGGGGTCCTCGCAGGGGGCCGGGGGGCCCGGGGGCGGGGCGTCCGGCAGCTCCAGGCGGGCCACCGCGCCGCCGTCCGGACCGTTCCCGAACCGCAGCCGCGCGCCGATCACCTCCGCCTGGCCCACGGCGATCGTCAGCCCCAGACCATGGCCCTTGCCCCCCTCGGTGCGGAACCGCGCCGGGCCGTGCGCCAGCAGATACGCCGGATAGCCGGGCCCGCCGTCCGCCACGGTCACCACCGGACCGTCCACCGTCAGCACCACGGGGGCGGCGCCGTGCCGGTGCGCGTTGGCGACCAGATTGCCCAGCACCCGCTCCAGCCGGCGCCGGTCGGTCTCCACGGTGGCGTCCCGGAGCACCCGTACCTCGGTCCTCGGGCGCGCCCCCGTGCCGCCTGTCCCGGTCCCGGGGTCGGTCTCGCTCCGGGGGCCCGCCGTCTCGCCGGTGTCCGCCTCGGCCGCGCGCACCACCCGTTCGGTCACCTCGCCCAGCCGGTGCAGATCCAGGTCCACCCGCTCGCCGCCCGCGTCCAGGCGGGAGATCTCCAGCAGGTCCTCGGTCAGCGCGCGCATCGTCCGTACCCGGTCCCGGACCAGCTCCGCCGGGCGGCCCTCGGGGAGCAGCTCGGCCGCGGCCGTCAGCCCGGTCAGTGGGGTCCGCAGCTCATGTGCCACATCGGCGGTGAACCGCTGCTCGCTCAGCAGTTTGCGCTGGAGGGTGGCGGCCATGGTGTCCAGTGCGGCGGAGACGATGGCCACCTCGTCCGGCGGGCGGTGCGGCTCCTGGGTGCGGGGATCGTTCACCCGGGCGTCCAGGTCGCCCGCGCCGATCCGGCGGGCCACCTGGGCGGTGAGATGGAGCCTGCGGGTCACCCGGGTCACCGCGAACGCGCCCACCAGCAGGGTCGCGGCGATGGCCAGCACCGAGGAGCCGACGATCGCCCGGTCCAGGCCGTTGATCGTGCGTGCGGCGTGGGCGTGGTCGATCCGGACGGCCAGCGCCCGGCCGTCCGCCGGTCCCGCCGCCCACATGGTGGGGCGGCCCCCGAAGGTGCCGATCATGGTGCCGCGCTCGCCGTCCACCGCCAGCGCCCGCAGCTGCCGGGGGAGAGCGGGCGGGTCCACGGCGGCGTACGGGGGCAGTGGCCCGCCCGCCCGGTAGGCGTCGGTCACCGAGTCCAGCTTCTCCAGGGCCTTCTCCCGGGCCTGGTCGACCGTCTGGGTGGTCACGGCGGTGTGCACCAGCGCGCCGAGCAGGGCGGCCAGCACACAGCACATGACGGTGATGAAGAGCGCGGCCTTCCAGGTCAGCGTCGCGGTCCAGCGCGGGAGCCGGGGGCGGGGCAGCCCGCGCCGCCGGGAACAGGCCTGCGCCGCCGGGTCCGGTGCCGGGTCCGGTGTCAGATCCGCCGCCGGGTCCGATGCCGGTGAGCCCGGTGAGCCCGGTGAGCCCGGTGAGCCCGGGGTGGACGGGGCGGACGGATCCGACGGGGCTGCCGGGGGCGCGGGGGAGGGCGGTGCCGCCTCGGCGGGGCGGGGGCGGCTCACCTGATCCGGCCCATGGTGTTGTTCGTGGTGCCGCCGGCGCGCGGCTTCACCGGGACTATCTCGTCCCGGGTCTGGAGCATCGCCCGGTGGGTGGAGTCCCAGGACCAGGCGGTGCGGTACTCGTACCCCGGGATTCCCGCCGACACCGAGTGCAGGACGAGGTCCCGGCCCGCCAGCTCGATCCGGACGATCTGGGCGTCGGTGGCCATGATCCGGACCAGCCGGCCCTTGCTGTCGGCGGTGTAGCAGCGCAGGGCGGTCTGCTGGTCGGGCATGGTGACCGCGACGATCATCTCCTCCCGGCCGTCCCCGGTGAGATCCCGGTGGTAGGGCTTGAGCACCGGGCAGGACCGGGCGGTACGGGGCTTCTTCGCACAGCCGGGCAGCTTCTTGATGGTCTCCAGATAGAGCCCGGAGAGCCCCATATGGGGCGAGCCGCTCTCCTCGGCCAGCAGCACCGCGACCGGGTCGATCCCGCGCACCCCCTGGGCGGGCACCTTCAGCCGGGGGACCACCGTGGTGTCCCCCTCGCCGTAGTCGTACGGGGGAGCGGTGACGGGTGGCAGGTCCGGCCAGAGCCGGACCGGTCCCTTCGCCTCGTCGGCGGGGCCCGCGCTGGTCAGTTCGCCCGGGTCGCCGCAGCCCGCCACCAGAGCGATGGCGACGGCCAGCAGGGGCACGGTACGCGGCGCGCGGCGGGGCCGGCGGGGACGGGCGGGCACACGTTCTCCTTCGAGGGCGGCCGGCTCCTTCGGGGGCGGCCGGGAGTGCGGGACGGCGGTGCGGGGCCAGCCTATTCGCAGGAAGGTTTCTCCCCGAGGAAGCGACCGCGTTCCGGACTGATTGGTTCCCGACAGTCGTCCTACGCGTCCGTACGGTGCTCCGAACCCGGCTCGTCCAGGGTCGCATGTCCACGGCCGCCCCTGCCCCGGGCCGTGCCCCAGGCCCCCTGCCCCGCCGCCCGTACCCCCGGCCCGTACGCCCGTACCGCCCGGGTCGGCGGCCTACTTCTGGTACGGGTTGCGGGGCGGCTGCCCCATGCCCTGGCCGCCGCCGGGGCCCGCCATGCCGCCGTGGCCCGGTATGCCCCCGGGGCCCTGCGGTCCGCCCGTCCCCATACCCATCCCGGCCGCGCTCTGTGCCAGCAGCTGGTCCGCCTGCTCCCCGGTGAGCTTCTGTTCCGCCGCACAGAACGTGCACTGCATCCCGTACTTCGTGGAGACCGGGAACAGCGGCACGAAGAAGAGCGTGAACTTGGTGACCCGCTTGCGCAGCGTGTGTGCCGACGGATTCCCGCAGAATCCGCAGACAAGGGTCAGGACCGCCAGCTGGTGCAGATACCCCTTGGTACCAAAAATGATCATGAAGTGGGCCTCTCCCCGGTCTCTCCGGCCGTGCGGGTCTCCCCGCCCTCCGCGGTCAGCGCGTGCCGGCACAGGGCCAGCAGCCTTTCGTCCCTCACGATGTCATGGCTGCCGTACCCGCCGTCCACGGCGTTGTGCCGGCGGACCCGCGACAGCTCGGCGTGGATCAGCCCGGCGGCACCCTCCGCCGACGCCGCGACCGGACCGCTCCCCGGGCCCGCCGCCCGCTCCGCCAGCCGCTCCGCCGTGGGCATCCGCGTGAACGGCAGCGTCTCCCACGCCGTCCGCAGCACCGGCCAGGCCGGCTCGGCCGCACCCGTCACCCGCCACAGCGCCAGCGCCGCGTCCACCCTGGTCCCCGGGTCCGCGGCGCGCAGCGCGAGCCGCAGCTCCGGCACCGCCTCCCAGGCCGCCGGGCCCATCGTGCCCAGCACCCCGGCGGCGGCCCGGCGCGCCCCGGTGTCCGACGCCAGCGTCGTCCGCAGCACCGGAAGCACCGCGTCCGGATCCCGCCCCACCGCCCACAGCGCCCCCGCGACCCGGACCGCGAACGCACCCCCGTGCCCGCCGGTCCGCCGGGAACGCGCCAGCAGCGCCCGCAGCTCCGGCGCGGCCTCCCCGGCCGCCGGTCCGAAGGCGGTCAGCGCCCCGAGGGCCAGCTCCACCACCCACTCCCGGCGGTACTCCGGGGCGCCGCGCAGCACCCGCAGCACCTCCGGCAGCGCCTCGGCCGTCCGCAGCGCCGTCAGCCCGTACAGCAGCGGCCCCGCCGTGTCGTAGAGCCGGTCGTCCAGCCCGGTCCCGGCCAGCCGGGCCCGCAGCGCCGGGGCGAGCGGGGCCGCCACCGGACCCAGATGGTCCAGCGCGTACCCCAGATCGTGCGGGGCCTGCGGCAGCTCCAGGATCCGGCCGAGCACCGGCACCGCGCGGGCGTCCCCGGTCCGGGCGAGCGCGGCGACCGCGCACCCCAGGGTCCGCGGCCCGCTGGCCCACTCCTGCACCCAGCACCCGGGGTCGGCCGCCACGAACTCCGCCAGCGCGTCCGCCGCCGGGGCCGCGAGGGAGAACAGCTCCCCGAGCGCCGCCGCCGCCGCGTCCGCGAGCCTCGGCTCCTTGTCCGAGAGCTGCTCCCCGATCAGCGCCACCAGCTCGCCGTACTCCCCGCGACGGGTCCGCAGCAGGGCGCTGCTCATCCGGACCGCGTCGATCCGCTGGCCCCAGTCGGGGCTGCACAGCTGGTCGGTCAGGAGCGCGGTCCGGTCGGCGACCCGGTCGCCGAGTCCGGAGTGGAGCGTCCGCAGCAGATCGCCGGTCCACAGGGCGTGGCGGGTCGTGCCGCCGTCGTCCTCCCGGTCGTCCGGGTCTCCCTGCGGCCCCTCGGGCGGCTCCGGGGGCGGGCCGTGCCCGGCCGACGGCCCCGGCTGCCCCGCGCGCAGCTCCCGGAGCAGCCCCAGCACCCCGGGGACGATATCGGCGGGGAGCGCGTGCGGGGCGCACCGGGCGAGCTGGGCGAGGGCGGAGAGCCGCAGCCCGGCGTCGTCGGTGCGGGGCTCGTCGGACGGCCGGGGCTCCTCGGTACGGGGCTCTTCGGCGCGGGGTCCGCCGCCGTGGGGTTCGTCGGGTGGCCGGGGCTCGTCGTCGGAGCCTCCCGAGGGGCCGGAATCCCCGGATTCCCGGTCATCTCCGCGCGTTGACCCCTGGGCGGAGACGGGGGTGGGCGCGATGGCCCGGTCCTGGGGGGCGGTGGGGGACGGCACTCCGCCGAGTGACGGGCGGGGGGTGCTCTCGGGGGTCCGGGGGCCCGGGAAGCTGTCCGGATCCCGACGGTTCGACGGCCCCGGTGGATCGCCCGGATCGTCCCAGGGGCCGGTCAGCTCCGCCACCCCGTCCGGTATGCACCAGGGGTCCAGCAGCGCCCAGCCGTCGTATCCGTCGGCCCAGGGATCCGGGCGCGGCGGCACCGGCCGGTCCGGTCCGCTCTCCCCGGCGAGCCCCGCCCCGGGCCTGCCGCCCGCCACCGTGCCCGCGCCGCTGCCGTGCCGCACCCGGGCCAGCTCCACCAGCCAGCGCACCACCTCGGCGGCGAGCCAGGAGTGCCGCAGGGCGATCCGCCCCGCCGCCTCCACACAGGCGAAACGGACCTCCGGGTCGTGCTCGACGCCCAGCCGGTCCCGCAGCATCCGCAGCACCAGCTCGGGCTCGCTGTGCAGGGTCGCCAGCGCCAGCGGAACGCTCAGCCGCACGCCCCGGTCGCCGGAGTCGACCAGGGCCAGGAAGACATCCGCGCCCGCCGTCACGGCGGACGAGGCCATCGCGTAATTGGCGGCGAACTCGAACTCCTCGTCCTCCGGATCGAGTTCGTCGTCGCCGTCCAGATCGATGCCTCCGATGCTGGTCAGCAGCTCCACTATGCCGCCGCGGTCCTGCACGGCCGGGTCCGCCACCAGCTCCAGCAGGAACGGTATGCACGCGAGCGTGGAGTCGTAGACATCCCCCTGGTGGTGCACGGCCCCGTACATCCCGTCGAGAGCCGCCTCGCGCTCCGCCGGGTCGCCGGAGGCCAGCCCGCGCAGCAGCTCGGGCACATCGTCCGCCGGACCGTAGGCATGACCCAGCGCGGCCCAGTCGACCTCGTCGATTCCCCCGAACACGCCGCCCCCTCCCGAGAAAACGTGCGGCATCCTTCCGCGCCCTGAACTATGCGCCGGAACCGCGCGCTTGGGGAGAGTGTGCACCACCGTTCGGACATCGCGGGGATATTGCCCGGAACGCCTCGGGAGGGTTCCGGGACGGGGTGGGTGGGCCTGTGGGCGGGGTGGGGTGACGGTGACCCTTACCGGGTCGGGGAGAAAGCGGTTTCCGGCTGTACGGGGGCGTGCGGTGCGGCGTGTGCGGGTGCTGCCCGCGGGGGGTGTGGGCGCGAGGGCCGGGCCCGAGGGTGGCCGGATCTTTTCGGGTACGGCTGTGTGTGGGCCCCGGTCCCGCCGGTTCCCGAGAACCTCGGGCTCCTGTCGGGGCCGGCCCCGAACCCCGCGCCTCAATCGTCGGCGGGGCTTGATTTTCAGCCCGTCCGGCGATTGAGGACGGACCTCGGGCCCGAGTCACCTCGGGTTCCCGTCGGGGCCGGCCCCGAACCCCGCTCCTCGATCTCCCCCGGACTGGGTCGGTAAAACAGCCCCGCCGGCGATTGAGGCGCGGGGGTCTCGGGGGCCGGCCCCCGACACGGGCCCGAGCCGACTCGGAGCCGAGGTCGGGCGGAGCTTACTCATCGCCCCGGAGGCGGACAAAGCGGGCCGTCTCGTGCCGGCCCGGCACCTCGTGCAGCTCCACCCGCCGCTCCGACGTGAGGAGACGGACCCGCCCCAGCCCCGGCCGCTCCTCCGCCCCGCCCAGCAGCGGCCCCGTCGCCTCCGCGAGCCGCCGGGACTGGACGGGCGTCAGCCCGGCCACCCGCACCTCGCGGCCGTCGGCGAGCCGGACCAGCAGCCCCCGGGGCCGCCGCTCCGGCCCGAACAGGCCCAGCAGCGCCGCGTCCACCGTGTCCGTGTGCCGCACCTTCCGCCACGCCCAGCTCGGCCCCGCCCGATACGCGGAGGAGAGCGACTTCGCGACGATCCCCTCCACCCCGGCGTCCCGCAGCCCGTCGAACCACCGCCGGGCCGTCTCCTCCTCCGTCGTGGCCAGCACCCGCTGGAGCGGCGGCCCTGTTCCCCGGAGCGCCGCCCCCAGCAGCTCCCACCGCTCGGCCAGCGGCAGCGGGCGGACATCCCGCCCCGGCACGGCGAGGACGTCGAAGGCGATGTAGTACACGGGCACGGCCGACCGCTCCCGTTCCGCGCGCGAGCGCAGCAGCTCGGTGAAGCTGAGCCGCCCGTCGGTGTAGGCGCACAGCTCGCCGTCGAGGACCAGACCCGGCGGCAGCCGTCCGCCCAGATACGCGGTGACCGCCGGGAAATCCGGCCCCATCGACCGCCCGGAGCGGGACTGGAGGAAGACCTCACCGTCCGCCCGGACAAAGGCCAGCGCCCGGAAGCCGTCCAGCTTGACGGAGTACTGCACGCCGCCCGGGAGCCCGTCGGGCCCGGGGATCGTCTCCGCGCGCCGGGGCCGCATCACCCCGAGCGGCGGAGTCAGCGGCAGCCGCCCGTTCACGGCAGCGCGGGCCGGTCCCGCCCCGGTCGGGTGAGCGGGGCGAGCAGCTCCCCGTACCGCTCCAGCCGCCCCGCCATCTCGCCCAGCAGGAAGGACAGCCGCCGGCCCGCCGCCCCGGCCTCCACCTCCTCCCAGGTGACGGGGGCGGAGACGGTGGGCAGCTCACGCGCCCGCAGGGTGTACGGGGTCGCCGTGGTCTTCGCGGCGGCGTTCTGGCTGTGGTCCACGAAGACCTTCCCCGGCCGCAGCGCCCGCGCCATCCGGTGCACGATCAGCCGGGGCAGCTCCGCCTCGCCCGCCATGGCCAGCCCCTTGGCGTACGCGGAGACCTCCGCCGAGGGGGTCGGCGCGATCGGCGCCAGCAGATGCAGCCCCTTGGCCCCCGAGGTCTTCGCGTACGCGTCGATCCCGTCGGCCGCCAGCCGCTCCCGCAGCCACAGCGCCACCGCGCAGCACTCGGAGGTCCCGGCGGGCGGCCCCGGGTCGAGATCCAGCACCAGCCGGTCCGCGATCCCGGGCGCCGACGCCGTCCACTGCGGGGTGTGGAACTCCACCACCAGATTGGCCGCCCACACCAGCGACGGCAGATCGTCCACGACGACCTGGCGCGCCCCGGGGTCGTCCGAGCGCGGTACGGGGGCGGTCCGGACCCAGGGCGGGGCGCCGGGCGGCGGGTTCTTGGTGAAGAAGAGCTGTCCCCCGGGTCCGTCGGGATAGCGCAGAAAGGAGACCGGCCGGTCCCGCAGATGGGGGAGGAGCGCCCCGGCCATGACCGCGCAGTAGTGCAGGATCTCGCCCTTGGTGGTGCCCGTGGCGGGGTGGATGACCTTGTCGAGGTTGCTCAGCGGCACCCGCCGTCCCGCCACCTCGGTGATGGGCGTCATACGATAAGAGTTCCATGAAAGCCGCATTTCTGGGCGAGGTGGATACACGGTGCGATCCATTTGGAACGGGGCGATCTCGTTCGGGCTGGTCAGTATCCCCATCAAGCTGGTGAACGCCACCGAGAGCCATACGGTCTCCTTCCGCCAGATCCACACCGCCGACGGCGGCCGGATCCGCTACCGCAAGGTGTGCGAGCTGGAGGAGAAGGAGATCCCGGCGGCGGAGATCGGCAAGGGGTACGAGGAGAGCGACGGCTCGATCATCCCGATCACCGACGAGGACCTGGCCCGGCTGCCGCTGCCGACCGCGCGGACGATCGAGATCGTGGCCTTCGTCCCGGCCGACGAGATCGACCCCCTCCAGATGGACGCGGCGTACTACCTCTCCGCCGACGGGGTCCCGGCGGCCAAGCCGTACACCCTGCTGCGCGAGGCGCTCAAGCGGAGCCGGAAGGTGGCGGTGGCCAAGTTCGCGCTGCGGGGGCGGGAGCGGCTGGGGATGCTGCGGGTGGTGGACGATGTGATCGCCATGCACGGGCTGCTCTGGCCGGATGAGATCCGCCGCCCGGAGGGGGTCGCGCCGCAGACCGAGGTGACGGTCCGCGAGGCCGAACTCGATCTGGCGGACGCGCTGATGGCCACCCTCGGCGAGGTCGATCTGGAGTCGCTCCACGACGACTACCGCGAGGCGGTCGAGGCCATGATCGCCGCCAAGGCGGAGGGCGGCGGGGCGGTCGTCGAACCGGCGGGTGAGGAGGGCGGCGGCGGGCGGGTCATCGATCTGATGGCGGCGCTGGAGAACAGCGTCAAGGCGGCCCGGGAGGCCCGCGGGGAGGAGGCGGACGGCGGGCGGCTGGCCGGGGTCACCCGGTTGGCGGAGCGGAAGCGGCCCGCCTCGCGGAGGTCCGGCACGGCGGGGGAGAGGAAGAGCACCGCGAAGAAGCCGGCCGCGAAGGAGTCCGCCACCAAGAAGAGCGCCGCGAAGAAGGCCCCGGCCGGGAAGACGGCCGCCCGGAAGACAACGGCCGCCCGGCAGACGACGGCCGAGCGGACCGCGTCGGGCGCCGGTACCCGGAAGGCGTCGGCGAAGAAGTCCACCGGGCGGAAGACGGCGACGAAGAGCACCTCCGGGAAGCGCGCCTCCGCCTGAGGCGGCCTTCGTGGTGCCGGGGCCGTCCTCCCGGGACGGCCCCGGTGTTCTCACCCCGCCGCCTCCGTCTTCGCCGCCTCCGTCCGTTCGAAGGCGAAGGTCGCGGTGATCGCGTCGAACATGTCGTAGAGCTGTTCCGCCAGCGGCAGATTGGGACTGAAGCAGGTCACCACCATCGCCCGGCACGACTCCGGCACCGGAATCACCGTGTGCATCACCAGCAGCCGGGACCCGGCGCTCCCGCTGCCCGCCCTGCCTCCCGGGTCATGGACCGGTTCGCTCTCCTCCACCCCCACCAGCCGCCCCACCGGCCCGATCGACGGCAGGGTCCGGGTGGAGAAGGTCCGGGCGGTGCCCGCTCCGCGCCGCCGGGTCCCGGCCGCGCTGAAACGCTTCGCCAGCTCCTGTGCGGAGAAGGTCTCCCCGGGCGGTGTGTTCACACTGAAGACCATCACCCCGGCCATCAGCAGCCCGTCCTCGTACAGCGATGTCGTCCCCGCCGCGTACAGCGCACCCCGTTGCCGCGCGCTCTCCAGGATTCTGCGCGCGGTACGGAACGCCTCGTTGATCTGGGCGACGCCCCGGGGGTCGGGGCCGGCGCTGAGCATGCTCGCCCGGAGCGGGGTGAGACTGTCCCCGGAGAGGTCGTACCGCACCCAGCTGTCCGGGATGCCGATCGCGAAGGACCGGGGCGGGCCTGCCATGCCATCACCGCTCATGTCTTCTTTACGCTTCCGCCGCCCGGGAGTGCCCCGGTGAATTCCGGTCCGGCGCCCGCGAAACCGCCCGTGAAACCGACCGCGAAACCAGCCGCGAAACCGGCCGGGAAACCAGCCGCCCCCGGCCCTCCGCCGCGATGCCGTCCACTGCAATTGCATAAGGCCGGGAAGCAGGCCCGACAGACGGTGACAGCGGAATATTCCGATGTCCCGGTGCCGCTGAGATCCAGCCCTCTTCCCAGGAGCGCGATCACGCTCTCCACCTCTTCACCTGGGACATCGATCCCGGACATCGCCCCTCCTGAACACCGCCGCGGAAACGACGGGAGATCCTCCCGTCCTGCCCCCCGCACGGATCAGAAGCATGGATGGTTCAACGGGTTGATATTGAAGATGTCCGGTGGGGCTGGGATTCTGGCAATGTGGTGAAGCAAATCCATGGGAAGCGCACCCCGTTGACAAAGTCGGCCCCGTTGTTGATGACCTTGTGTCTCTGTCTGGCGGTCGCCGGGGTCGTCGCGATGCGTTCCTCCTCGGAGAGTACGCCGTACTCCGCGCACCGGGTCCGGCTCGCCGATGTCCCCCGGCGGGCCGGTGCCCCGGCCCCCGGCCCCGACGCCGCCCTCGGTTCCTTCGTCCAGGACTGCGGACGGAATGAACGAGGGCATCACAACACCGACAACATGGTGACCTCTCCCGGTCTGGTGGGCGGCGCCCATCACACACATGACTATGTGGGCAATGTATCCACCCATGCCCTGTCCACCGATCGAAGTCTGGTGGCGGCGGCCACCACCTGTACGAGCGGTGATCGATCGGCGTACTTCTGGCCGGTACTGCGCCGACTCGACCGGAAAGGCGAGGACCGGCACGCCCATGGTGGCGGCGCGGACGGCAATACCGGCGAGATCCTCACCCCGACGTCGGTACGCGTCGAATTCCTGGGCAATCCCGCCGGAAAGGTCGTCGCACTGCCGCGATTTCTCCGTATGATCACCGGCGACCCGGTTGCCGCCACCACCGATGACCGCCGGGTCCGGGCCCAATGGAGCTGTTCCGGATTCCCCGACCGGATCACCCGGGATTATCCGAAGTGCCCGTCCGGCAGCGGCCCCACCCGGACACTGGAGTTTCCCGGCTGCTGGAACGGACTGCACACCGACAGCCCCGACCACCGTGCCCATATGGCCTTCCCGGCGGAGAACGGGGTCTGCCCGGCGAACACCTTCCCGGTGCCGAGACTGAGGCTCACCCTCGCCTATGACCTGCCCCGGGGGGTGCCGTACGCGGTGGACTCCTTTCCCGAGCAGCGGCGCCACCCCAAGACCGACCACGCCCTGTTCGTCAACGCGATGTCCGAGCGGCAGCTCGCCCGGATGGCCCGCTGTGTGAACGAGGGCCGCCGCTGCCGGGCCCGCTGATCCGCCCCGGCCCCCTCGTCCCCGGCCCCCTCGTCCCCGGCCCCTCTGCCCCAGGCTGCCCGCCTCGCCTCCCCACGGCCCACGGCCGGTCCCGTACCCCACCGTGAACCAACCCCGTATGTGACCCGTGTTCAGCGCGTCGGACCGGCACAGGACGGAGTGAGTGGATGGCGGCGCTGTGGTCACGCACCCGGCAGAGAACCAGTGACGACGTACTGATCCGGGGCCTGTACGAGGAACACGGACGGGCCCTGCTCACCTACGCGCAACGGCTCACCGGAGACCGGGGCGCCGCCGAGGACATCGTCCAGGAGACCCTGATCAGGGCCTGGAGACACCCCGAGGCCCTGGTCAACGGCAAGGGCTCGGTACGCGGCTGGCTGCTCACCGTCGCCCGCAATATCGTCACGGACCGCTTCCGCGCCCGTGCCGCCCGCCCCACCGAGGTCGCCGAGTCGCCCGCGAACGGCCCGGTGGAGCAGGATCACGCCGAGTCCGTGGTCGACTCGATGGTCGTCATGGAGGCGCTCGACCGGCTCTCGCCGGAGCACCGCGAGGTGCTGCTGGAGATCTACTTCCAGGGGCACACGGTCGCCGAGGCGGCCCGGACCCTCGGCATCCCCGCCGGCACCGTCAAGTCCCGTTCGCACTACGCCCTGAAGGCCCTGCGGGAGCTGTACACCGAGCGGCCGGGGAAGGCGAGGCTGGTCGTGGTGAAGGGAGCCGCCGCGTGAGCACCGGGGAGCACGACAGCGACACGGGGGGGTACGACAGCGCACTGCTCGGCGCCTACGCGCTGGGCGCGCTCGACCCGGCCGAGGCCCGTGACGTGGAGGAACACATGGCCCGCTGCACGCGGTGCCGGGAGGAGGCCGAGCGGCTCGGGAAGATGACGGCATCGCTCGGCGAGGTACCGCCCGAGGCCTTCCTCGACGGACCCCCGGACGGCGGCGACCTGCTGCTCCAGCGCACCCTGCGGCAGGCCCGCACGGAACGCCGGGGCGCGGAGCGGCGGCAGCGGGCCGCGCTGGCCGCCGTGGCCGTGGTCGCCGCGGCGGCGGTCCTGGGCACCGGGGTGGTGATCGGCCGCTCGGCGCCGGCCGGAGCCGCCCCGCCGGCCGCCGCGCCCACGGCGACGGCACCCGCCCCCTCGCCACCGCCCGCGGGGGTCGTCCACGCGTCGGCGAAGGACCCGCGCACCGGGGCGACGCTGGTGGTACGGGTGACCCCCGCGCATGCGTGGGTACGGCTCAGCGCCGCCGTCGCCGGTGTCCCCGCCGGGGAGCTGTGCCGGCTGGTCGTGGTCTCCCGCGACGGCGGGCGCCGGATCGCCGGCGGCTGGCGCGTCGGCAGCGCCGAGAAGGGCGCCCATCTGGACGGCTCGGCCGCGGTTCCCCGGGGCGATGTGGTGGCGATCGTGGTGGAGAGCGAGGCGGGGGAGACCTTGGTGACGACACCGATCCGCACCTGATCCCCCGGCAGACCCCGGGAGACCCCGGGAGACCCCGGCAGACCCCGGGAGACCCCGGCGGGGCCGTACGGGTGGGTGCGCGGGCTCCCGTACCCACCCGTACGACCCTCCTGCGGCCCGTCGGAGCACCCCATGACGAACCGTCAGAAGGCAGGTCCCGTAGGCGTTTTGACGCCATGTCCAACACCCCCCGAAAGCGTCCGTCTACACGCCGACCGGGTGCCGTGGTTTGATGACCAGGATGGCTCCCCATCCTCCCCACGGGTCCGCCGCCGCCCCGCCACCGCGCGCGCCGGACACCCGTCTCGGTGCCCCCGCCCCGGCCGGACTGCGACGCCCGGACGGCACACCACCGCGTCTGCTGGTGGTGGACGACGAGGCCCCCCTGGCCGAACTGCTCTCCATGGCCCTGCGGTACGAGGGCTGGACCGTCCGCACCGCGGGCGACGGCGCCGGCGCGGTGCGCGAGGCGCGTGCCCTGCGGCCCGACGCCGTGGTCCTCGACATCATGCTGCCCGACATGGACGGCCTGGAGGTCCTCGCCCGGCTCCGCCGCGAGCTGCCGGACGTCCCCGTCCTCTTCCTCACCGCGCGCGACGCCGTCGAGGACCGGATCGCCGGACTCACCGCGGGCGGTGACGACTATGTCACCAAGCCGTTCTCGCTGGAGGAGGTCGTCGTACGCCTCCGTGGTCTGCTCCGCCGCTCCGGCGCCACCACCACCCGGCCCGACACCGTCCTCGTCGTCGGCGACCTCACCCTGGACGAGGAGAGCCATGAGGTCCACCGCGCCGGGGAACCGATCCGCCTGACCGCCACCGAGTTCGAGCTGCTGCGCTGTCTCATGCGCAACCCGCGCTGTGTCCTGAGCAAGTCCCAGCTGCTGGACCATGTCTGGTCGTACGACTTCGGCGGCCGGGCCAATGTGGTCGAGATCTATATCTCCTACCTCCGCCGCAAGATCGACGCGGGCCGCCCGCCGATGATCCACACCCGGCGCGGCGCCGGCTACCTCCTCGCCCCCGCGGAGACCTCATGAGGCGCTGGTGGGCGGGGTGGACCCTGCGGGCCCGGCTGGTCACCCTGACGGTCGCCCTGCTGGCGGTGGTCCTGACGGTCATCTCCGTGATCACCGGTCTCGCCGTCCGGGCCTCCCTCCACTCCGACCTTGACGAACGCGTCAACAAACTCGGTGTGGTCCTCCAGGCGGAGGGTCAACTGATCGCCAACCCCGACAGGTACCCCTACCGCCCCCGGAAACAGGGCGGGCGCGACGGCGGACTCGGCTTCATCCGGGGCGCCGGAACGGCCTTCGGCACCATCGGGGTCGAGGTGCTCGACGGCCGCCCGCGGCGCGCCGCGATGCTCGACGGCGACCTCGACGGCGGGCGGCTGGTCCGCCTGACCCCCGAGCAGGTCGCCGCCGTCGCCGATGTGCCGGCCGACTTCACCCCCCACACCCGGCAGGTCCCCGGCCTCTGCGACTACCGTCTGATCGCCTACCGGGAGGGGACGACCGGATTGGTGATGATCACCGGGCTGCCGATGGACGACGTGGCCCACGCCGTCGCCCGGTTCACCACCGTCCATGTGGTCGTCTCGGTCGGCGGCCTGATCCTCGTGGGCTTCGCCGGGGCCGCCGCCGTCTCGCTGACCCTGCGGCCCCTGCGGCGGATCGCGGAGACCGCGACCCGGGTCTCCGAACAGAATCTGCACCAGGGGGAGGTCGGCGAGCTGGAGCGGGTACCCTGCGCCGACACCCACCCCGGTACCGAGGTCGGCCAGGTCGGCGCCTCCCTCAACCGCCTGCTCGACCATGTCGGATCGGCGCTCACCGCCCGTCAGTCCAGCGAGTCCCGGGTACGGCAGTTCGTCGCCGACGCCAGCCATGAGCTGCGCACCCCCCTCGCCTCCATCCGGGGGTACGCCGAGCTGACCCGCCGGGGCGGCGAGGAGACACCGCCGCGTACCGCGCACGCGCTGCGCCGGGTGGAGTCCGAGGCGGACCGGATGACCGCCCTGGTCGAGGATCTGCTGCTGCTGGCCCGGCTGGACTCCGGGCGTCCGCTGGCGCCCGAACCGGTGGAGCTGCCCCTGCTGGTGGTCGACGCGGTGAGCGACGCCCGCACGGTGGGCCCCGACCACCGCTGGCGGCTGGAGCTCCCCGACGCCCCGGTCTGTGTGGCGGCGGACCCGGCCCGGCTCCACCAGATCCTGGTCAATCTGCTCACCAACGCCCGGACCCACACCCCACCCGGGACCACGGTCACCGCCGCGGTGCGGGAGGAGCCGGATTCGGTGGTGGTCACCGTCTCCGACGACGGCCCGGGCATCCCCCCGGAGCTGCTGCCCCAGGTCTTCGAACGCTTCGCCAAGGGCGACACCTCGCGCTCCCGGGCGGCGGGGAGCAGCGGCCTCGGGCTGGCGATCGTCCGCGCGCTGGCCGTGGCGCACGGCGGGTCGGTCGAGGTGCACAGCGTGCCGGGGCGTACGGCCTTCGAGGTACGGCTGCCGTACGGGCCGCAGCCGTGCGAGGACGGTGCCCCGCCCGAGGACTCCGTACCGGTCCCGCCCCCGCCGCCTGCGGAACCGGCCCCGGAGCCCTCCGCCCCGGATCCTGTCCCCGCCCCGGACCCCGTCGGCGACCTCGCGCCCGGCCCTGCCGCCGATCCGGCGTCGCTCCCGGCCCCGGTCCCCGACGGCGAACCCGTTTCGATGGCGGCCGAACGGCCCGTCCCCAGGGCGGGTTTCGGCCGACTCCTGCGCCCCCGCTGGAGAAGGCGGTACGCACGCGGCGACACGGACCGCCGCGTCGGCACCCACAGCGGCCCCCGCCCACCCGGCGCCGAGCACGGCCGCTGACGGGGTCGCGTTCGCGCGGGACATATCCACATCCGGGCCACAGGATCGGCACAAGCCGTCCACAGGTGGGACCGGAAGCGTCGGACCGTGCAGACCTCTCCCGGCCGACCCCTGGCCCGCAGCCGTGCCCAGCGCTACGCCCGTGGGCGGCCGGGGCGCGGCGGTCACAGCGCGCGGGCGTCCTCCGGGGCCCGGCCCCAAGGGCGCGCGGCGGGCGGCCGGGCGCGGCCCCCCGTACCCGCGCCGCCCGGGGCCGGTGGTGTCCTGGCCCGTGCCCGGGACCGGCGGCTCGCCCTGGGCGGGGTGCTGCTCCTCGCCGTCCTGGTGCGGCTCGCGGTCGCCGCCCCCTTTGACGGCGCTGACGCCGCTCACACCGCCGCCGTCCGGGCGGGCCTGGAGAGCGGGAAGGCGTTCCTCTTCGGCTCGGTGGACGCCGCCAACGCCAGCACCGTCGACCACCCGCCCGCCGCCCTCTGGGTCACCGGAGTCTCCGTACGACTGCTCGGCACCGGCTCCCCCGGCTGGCTGCTGCCCCCGGTCCTGCTCGGCGCCGCCACCGTCGTCCCCCTGTACGCGGCCGTCCGCCGCACCGCCGGGCCCGGCGCCGGGCTGCTCGCCGGGGCGGTGTTCGCCCTCGCCCCGCTGGTGGACCGGGGACAGACCGCGGGCGGCCAGGCCCCCCTGGCCGTCCTGCTGCTGACCGTGAGCGCGTACACGCTGCTGCGCGCCGTCGAGGAGCCCCCACCCGTGCACCGTCGGCTGCTCTTCCTCGCCGCGGGGTGCGCCGGGCTCGCCCTGCTCACCGAGGTGACGACGGCCCTGCTCAGCCTGCCGGTGTTCGCCCTGGTCCAGCTGGTCTGCGCGCCGGGCCGCCGGGCCGCCCGCCTCGGCCGGCTGGGTGCGGCGGGGCTGCTGGTCCTGGTCACGGCGGGCTGGTGGCCCGCCCTCGCCGAGCTGTGGCCGGAGGGCACCCGCCCGTACATCGGGGGCTCGGCCGGGAACAGTGTCCTGGAGCGCGATCTGCGGGCCCCGGCCGGTTCCTGGGCCCAGGGGCCGCCCCGCTGGCTGCCGCCGGCCGGGGTGGCGGCCGTCACCGTCGCCGTCCGTCTCGCCCGGCGCGCCCGTTTCGCTCCCCCGGCGGCCGGACCGCTGCTCTGGGGCGGGCTGCTCGCGGTGCACGGGCTGACGCCCGGCGGCTGTCCGGCCGGTCCGGCCCTGCTGGTGCCCGCCGTCGCCGCGCTCGCCGCGACCGGGCCGGCGGAGCGGCGGCGGGGACACCGGGTGCCGCCCTCCTGGCTGCTGCTGCTCGGGACCGCGCTCGCCGCCGCCGTCGTGGCGCAGACGACGGGGCGCGCCTCCGTACCCGTACCGATGGCGGTGGGGCTGGGGGTGGTAGCGGTGGTGGTGCTGCTCGCCGGTGTGCCTCTCCGCCGTACGGAGCGCGGGGACGCGGCCGCCCGTACGGTCGAGGGGGTACGGGCCGTCAGCCGGGCCGGGGCCGGGGCGGTGGCCGTGCTCCTGGTCGCCGCGCTGAGCTGGCCGGTCCCGCCGGGGCGGACTGCGGGGGAGCGCCCCGCCCCCTGTCCGGCCGAACTCGTCGCGGCGCTGCGGAAGGACAGCGGCTCGTACACCTGGGCCGCCGCCGTGGTCCGCACCCATGAGGCGGCGCGGTGGCACCTCGCGTCGGGGGCGCCGGTGATGGCGGTCGGCGGGCCGGAGGGGGTGGACCCCTCGCCCTCCCTGGAACGGTTCCGGCAGCTGGCGCGGGCCGGGCGGATCCACTACTTCATCGTGTCCCCGGGGACCGGCCCGGGAGCGCCGCCCGGCGGGCCGTCCCCGGCCGCCGAGCTGATCGGGGCCTGGGTCGCCGCGCGTCATCCGGCGCGGACGGTGGGCGGGTACACGGCCTACGACCTGAGCGCCCCGGTACGGGAGCGGGCTGCGGTACGGGACCTGGCTCCGGTGAAGGGCTGGGACCCGCTCAGGGCTTCGCTCAGGGACCCGCTCAGGGTTCCGCTCAGGGTTCCGCTCAGGGGGTGACGCCCTGCTTCTCCAGCTCCGCGCGCATGACCCGCAGCCCGTAGTGGAGCCGGGACTTGACCGTCCCGGGCGGCACCCCCGTGCTCACCGCGACCTCGTTGATGGTCCGCCGGTAGAGGTACACCTCGGTGATCACCCGGCGGTGCGCGCTGGTCAGCTTGGCCATGGCGTCGCGGACCACGATCCGCGAGAGGATCTGGTTGGTGCCGTCGGGCACCGTGAAGAAGGCGGGGTCGCCCTCGGTGACCTCGACCTCCTGGGGACGGCAGCCCCGCCGTCGGCGGTCGTTGATGACGATCCGCCGGGCGACCGTCGCCAGCCAGGGCAGCAGGGTGCGGGTGTCGCCGTCCGGACGGAGTTCATGGGCGTGCCGCCAGGCCCGCAGAAAGGTCTCCTGCACCACGTCCTCGGCCCAGTGGCGGTCGCCGCCGGTGAACCGCAGCACCACCGAGAGCAGGACCTTTCCATAGACCGCGTGCACCTCCCGCAGCGTTTCCTGGGATGCGCGGGAGTCGGCCGTCTCCGCCGGCCGCCGGCCGGGGACCGGTTCCCTGCCCGTGTCCCTGGCGGTGTCCCTGGCGGTATCTCTGGCGGCGTCCCTGGGGGTGTCCCTGCCGGCGTCCCTGGTGGCCGGACGGTCACAGCCGTAGGGCCGGGTACGGGCGGTGCGCGCCACGGTGTCCGGGGTTCTCTCATGCGTCGCGATCACGGTCGTCTCCCCTTCGGTCGTACCGCCGGACACCACCGGGACGGACCTGGCAGGGAACGGTCGTGTCATGGGCGCGTGGTTCTCAACTCCATGGGTCCGGTGAATGCGCAGTATCGTTTCTGATTTCGCCGATTTCGCTGATTTCACTGAACAGATCACGTGGAGCCCCCCTTTTTCCCAGGAACCTGGCATGGCATATCACCGGTCCGGTTGCGGCTGAACGTAACAGCTCAGCCGCCCCAAAAGGGCTTTCACAGGGAACTCACAGTGCCTTCGTATCGAATTCCAAGTGCGGTGGCGCCGAGCCCGGCAGGGTCGGGCCGCGCGTGCGTGTGCGGCCTGTACGCGGACGCTCGCTCCAGTCTGCCGCAGCTCCCTGGACCATCGCTGGAGGCGGAGGGGGTTTCGGTCGCGGCGCACTGGAGGCAGGCCGGGGCGATGGGGATCCCGGGGGCGCGGGTCCGTGCTCCGGGGCCGCCGGATGCGCGCGGTGGTTCCGGGAATTCATTCGACCGAACACCGGAACGTACCGGAACGGACCCCAAAAGAATATGGGCAGCCGACCGTACCGGAATCCGGGCAGCACAAAGAAATGCCCGGCTCCCGGCTCCGGTGCGGGATACCGTCAGCGGGCGGCCGGGCCGCGCCGCCGACCGTACGGACGGATCACCAGGTGACCCGTAGCTCCCGCAGACCGCTCACCAGCCGGTCGCCGCGCCAGGGCAGCGCGGCGAGATCGCCGTCGACCGGCGCGAGCCGGGGGAAGCGGCGGTTGAGGGTGCCGATCGCCACCTCCACCTCGATCCGGGCGAGCGCCGCACCCAGACAGGTGTGCGGGCCGTGCCCGAAGGTGATGTGCCCGCCCGGCGGACGGTGGATGTCGAAGCGCCCCGGGTCCAGGAAGCGCGCCGGGTCGCGGTTGGCGGCGAACGGGAGCGGCATGACGCCCTCCCCGGAGCGGATGGTCACCCCGCCCAGCTCCAGATCGCCCCGGGCCACCATGATCAGGAAGAAGAGCCCCTGCGGCTGGTGGCGGAGGATCTCCTCGACGGTGCCGCGCAGCAGCCCGGGGTCGGCGCGGAGCGCGGCCAGTTGGTCGGGGTTCCGGAAGAGCCGCCACATCCCGGCGCCGATGGAGTTCACCGTCGTCTCGTACCCGCCGATCAGCACGGTCTGGGCCAGCCGGACGACCTCACCGTCGGTCAGCCGGTCGCCGCCCTCGTCGGCGGTGAGCCAGCCGCTGAGGACATCGTCGCCGGGGGAGCGGCGGCGTTCCTCGGCCAGCCGCCCCAGATACTCCTGGAGCGCGGCGTATGCGGCCTGTACCTGGGACCGTTCGATGCCGTGCAGGGTGACGGTCCGGTCCGACCAGAGGGCGAACTGCTCGCGGTCCTCCTCGGGCACCGCGAACAGCTCGGTGATCACGGTGATCGGCAGCGGGTACGCCAGCGCCCCGATCAGATCGGCCGGTGACCCGGAGGCCTCCATCGTGTCGAGGAAGCCGTCGGTCAGCTCCTGCACCCGCCGCCGCAGC
Organism: Streptomyces sp. NPDC000594; assembly: GCF_040299965.1. Taxonomy (NCBI): domain Bacteria; kingdom Bacillati; phylum Actinomycetota; class Actinomycetes; order Kitasatosporales; family Streptomycetaceae; genus Streptomyces; species Streptomyces sp. NPDC000594. The sequence goes on from NZ_JBEPCY010000004.1 coordinate 281,321, forward strand.
GACTCCATGCGGCGGGCGCTGAAGGGACGGGCCGCCAGCCGCCGTATCTGCGCATGGGCCGGTCCGTCCTTCTGCAACGTCCGCGGCGCCCGGTTCGGCCCGCCGGGGACCCCGGCGGACCCCACATGCGGGTCGCCCTCCACCGGCTCCCGGGAGAGCAGTGGATGCGTCAGCGCGGCCCGTACCTCCTCGTACCCGGTGACGAGCCACACCTCATGCCCACTGGGCAACCGCACCCGGGCCACCGGCTCCCCGGGCAGCGGCGCCGGTTCCCCGGCGAAGGCGTGCGCGGGGTAGTCGGGCACCGTCTGCTGCATCCTGCCTCCTTCTCCTGCCCGCACCCACGTCCCCGGCGCCCCTCCGGTTCACCCCGGGCGCCCTCCGGTGGTGTCCGGCGGCTGCCAGGTCGCCCGGACCAGGGCCCGTTCGGTGCCGGCCAGATAGACCGCCGCGGCGAGCCAGGCGCGTGCGTACGCGTCGGGGTCGGCCTCCTCGGTGCGGCCGAAGACGTCACGGCCGCGCCGGTCCGCTTCCGTGGCCAGCTCCGTCACCAGCTCCGCCGCCGTACGGAAGCCGACCCGGCGCAGGGCCGCGGCGGCTCCGGCGCGGTCGCCGTCGCGCGCGGGCTGGGCGACGGCCCGGCGGCCACCCGACACGGCGACCTCGACCAGCCGCCGCAGCCGCCACAGGGGTGCCTCCGCCACCGGGTCCGGCGCGACGCGGGGGAGCCCCGCCGGCTCCGGTAGTGCGTGCTCCGGTAGTGCCCGCTCCGGCAGTGCGTCGCCGGGCGGCAGATGGACGCCTTCGAGGCGGTCGTAGCCCAGGTCGGCATGGCCCAGCCACTCCGCCGGCAGGCGCAGGGTCGTCGTGTCGTCGCCCGGCAGCGGCCCGACGGCCAGGGGCCGGAGCGTGGCGGCGCGGTCGGGATCCGGACGGCCGACGACCCGCAGCCGCAGCCCGGGACGGGACGCCAGCCGGCGAAGGTTCGCGGTGTGGGCCAGATCGGGGTGGCCATGGGCCGGCAGCAACCGGATCAGCAGGCCCTCCCGGTCCGCCCCGCCGGGCGGCAGCTCCCGCGCGAGGACATGGCCGTCGAACGCCCCGACGATGACCAGATCGCAGCCGATCGGTGCACCGCCCGGCTGCCGCGCCTGCTCGGCGTCGCCCACCGGAGCGTCCCCGGACCCCTCGCCCATGGCCTCCGAGAGGGGCCGCGCGAACAGGGCGGCCAGCGGCCCCGAGGCCCAGGACCGGCCCGCGACCGGTGTCGCCCGGACTCCCTTGCCCGCGCCGAGACGGCCGTCCGACGACACGGTCGCCCCCGAGACCAGCAGCCCACCGCGGGAGAGCCGGGCGTGATCGAGACTGCCCGAGCCCAGCGCGACCGTGGCCGTCGCGGCACCGCGCGCACGGGCGGCACCGCCCGGTTTGACGTCCGCGACGGTGAACCAGCGGCCGTCGTCGGAGATGACGTGCGTGACCACCCCGCCGAACCCGGTGGCCGAGACCACCGGCTCCCGGCACACTCCGTGGACGCGCAGGGCGCCTTCCGGGCGGTAGGCGCGGCGGGCGGACCCGATCCACGCCGGGTCCGGCTCGGCCCCGGTCAGCAGGGCGGTGGTCAGGAGCAGCTCACGCAACTGGTCGACCAGGTCGGCCAGTCGGTGGCCGTCATGGCGGGAGCGGGCGCCCCGCAGCCCCCGCACCACCCGCAGGGCCGCGCCCTCCGCGCGGTACAGCCCGGCGAGGCGCGCCGAGTGGGAGGCGCGCAGCAACTCCGCCTGCGCGACCGCGCCCGCCGCGGGTACCCCGGCGGCCAGCACCGCCGCCGCGGCGGCCCAGAGGGCGTGTGCGGCGGCCAGCTGCGGCTCGGTGAGCTGTGTCCCCGACGAGGTGCCGGAGCCGCCCGGGCCCGGTACGGCGTCCGACCCGGTGTCGTGGTCGATCGCCGTGGCCGTGGCAGTCGTGGCGGGGTCGGCGGTCGTGCCGGGGTCGGCCACCGTGCTCCGGTCGGCCAGCGTGTCCGGGCCGGTGACCGGGTCCGGGTCGGTGACCGAGTCCGGGTCGGCCACCGGGCAGGCGCTCAGCACGGCGGCGCGGTGCAGGCATCGCGGCGCCAGCAGACAGCTGCACACCGCCTGCTCGGCCTGTGTGACCGCGCCGGAGGGACCGGGGGTGAGGACGACCTCCGCGTCCGCGCCGCACCGTACCCGCCGCCCGGCGCCTTCCACGACGACGGGAACGGCCGCGTAGGTCTCGATGGCGGCGTCCAGCTTCTTGACCAGCCGGGAGGTCAGCTCCGCCACGGCGGCGGCGGTCACCTCGGGTGCGGCCGGGGGAAGGTCGGGGCTCATCGGGACTCTCCGCGGAGACGATCGCCCACCCAGCGGGCCAGGGCGAGAGGACTGAGGGCGGCGACGGGCATGCCGGCCGCGACCAACTGCTGGGCGATGGGCACGGAGTAGCGCGGGCTGCCGCTGTCGTCCAGCGCGGCACAGCCCAGCAGATGCACCCCCGAACCCGCGAGGGACCGCACCTCGCCGAGCAGCCCGCCGAGCGGGTAGCCCTCCTCGAAGTCGCTCACCACCACCACGAGGGTCCGGCTGGGCACCGTCACCAGGGTGCGGGCGTGGGCCAGACCGGCCGCGATATGGGTGCCGCCGCCCACGCGGACCTCCAGCAGCAGGGAGAGCGGGTCGTCGACCCGGTCCGTCAGATCGATGACGTCCGTCGAGAACGCCAGGAAGTGCGTGCTGAGCGTGGGCACGCCGCCGAGCACGGCCGCGGTCAGCGCCGACCAGATCACGGAGGCCTCCATGGACCCGGACACATCGACCACCAGGATCAGCCGCCAGTCCGCCTCCTTGCGCGAACGGGTGCTGAACACCGGCCGTTCCGGGATCACCAGGGTGCTGCCGTCGGCCCGCTTACGGGCGTGGACGAGGTTGGCCCGCAGGGTACGCGGCAGGTCGATCCGGCCGCCGGGGCGGCGGGTCGGGCGAGGAGTGGCGAGACCGGTCAGCGCCGGACGCGTCCGGGTGGCCAGCTCCTTGGCCAGTTCGTCGACGAGCCGGCGTACCAGCGGGCGCAGCCGGGCGAGCTGTTGCTCCGGCATCCCGCCCGCCAGGGTCAGTACGGACGTCAGCAGATCGACGGACGGGCGCACCGCGTCGGGGTCGAGTTCGGCCAGTACGTCGTTGCGCCCCCGGTCGGCGGCGCCCGCCAGGACCTCCTCCCGTACCTCCGCGCCGAACAGTGCCTGGAGTTCCTCGGCCCACTCGCGCGCGGTCGGGAAGGAGGCGTCCTGTCCGCCGCCGCGACCGCCTTCCCGGCCCAGCTCCGATGAGCCCTCACCCCGGCCGGCGCCGTACAGCTCGTCGAGCGCGTGCGCGTAGCGACGGGCGTCCGCCGGGAGCCGTTCGTGCTCCCTGCCGAGCAGCAGACGCCACCGGTCCGCCGCCGACAGCCGCCGTACGCCGTCGCGCGCCGCGTCCGTGACGGGCCCGCGCGGTATCGCCGCACGGGTGGCTTCGGCGGCCTCAGCGGCGTCGGTGGTCTTGGCGGTGTCGGCGTTCGGCGTCCCGGTGGTGTCGGCGTTCGGTGTCCCGGTGGCCGGAGCCTCGACGGGCCGGTGCGGCGGGGGCGTCGGCCGCAGGGAGGCCGCCGCCGACAGACGTCTCGCGCCGTCGCGTGGCCCGTCCGCGAGGGACCCGTGCGGTTTCGCCGCGTGGACGGCCTCGACGGCCTCGGCGGCTTGGGCGGCCTCGGAGGCCTGGGTGGCTTCGGCGGCCGGAGCTTCCGCGACCTGTGTCGCGGTGGGCCGGTGCGGCGGGGGCACCGGCCGCAGGGAGGCCGACGCCGAACGGCCCGCCTCGTCCGCCGCCGTCCACAGGGCCAGCAGCCGCGGGGACGCGCCCAGCGCGAGGTCGAGACGGTCGCCCAGCCGTTCCGTCACGGTGTGCAGCAGCCGGTCGCGGCCCGCCGGGCTGAGCGTGTCGAAGCCACCGCGCAGTGCCGGCAGCCGGTCCAGGAAACCCCGGTCGTCGAGCGAGTCGATCCGGTCGAGCAGCGGGTCGAGGGCGGTCGGCGCCGACTGGAGCAGCGGCGCGGCCCCGGTCAGCAGTCCGACGAGCCGGCGGGTCAGCGCGCGCCGCGCGTCGGGACCGGTGGCCGTGTCGATCCAGCCGGCGGCCCTGGCGCCGAGCGTCCCGGCGTCCTCCAGGTCGAACAGGACCCGGCAGGCGAGAGCGGCACCCTGGACGAGGGGGGACGCGGATGCCGCCAGGTCGGCCAGGGCCCGGTCCATCCGCAGCCCCAGGCGGAGTTCACCGGCGCGCGCGGCCAGGGCGACCAGCGCGGCCGCCTCCTCCGGGTCGTCGCTGCCCGCGAGGCCCGGCAGGGACCGTACCGCCGACTCCAGGAGGTCCGCGGCGAGCGCACCCGCCGCCTGCCTGCCCGCGGGCGTCGTGCCGGGCAGATGCCCCCGGCGCAGCGCCTCCAGCAGATCCAGGCCGGTGAGGATCTCGGGGATCGTCGCGGACGCGGGCAGCACCTCGGCCGCCTCGGCCAGCCGCTGGGCGACCAGCGCGGGCAGATCGCAGCGCGCGGCGTCCCGGAGCCCCGTCAGGACGAGGGCGCAGGTGGGGCCGCCGTCGGCCGATTCCCTGCGGAAGGTCTCCCGCAGGGTGCCCTCCGCCGCCAGCGCGGCGGTGACGCCCCGTACCCCGGCCAGGTCCAGCCGGACCGGCACGGAGGGGACCCATGACAGCCGCCACCGGGAGGAGAGCGCGGCGGCGTCGCCCGTACCGGCGACCGTCACCGGCTGGCCGTACCCCACCCCGCACACCTCCAGCCGTCGCAGCAGGATCTCGCGGCGGTGGTCGAGCGCCGAACGCAGCGGGTCGAGACGGAGCTCGCGCGGCGCGGGATCGTCGGGGCCCGGCAGCCGCAGGGCGGCGAGTTCGGCCTCGACGGACGGGCCGAGCCCGGAACGCGGGGTGCCCGGCGCGACCCGGCCGCGCTCGGTGCCGACCAGGACCACTTCCAGGGCCCGTGCCAGGGCCCGGCCCCGGCCGAGCGGTTCGCCCTGGCCCAGCACCACCGTGAGGGCTTCGAGGACCTCGCTCCGGCCGGGGGCCGGGAGCCCGCGCAGCCGGGCCAGGTCGCAGGCCACGCGGAGCGTCTCACGCGCCTCGCCCGTCCCCGCCGTGTGCCCGGCCGCCCGCAGCTCCCGGCACACCCGGGTGATCGCTCCGGCCGCGGCGTCGTGCAGCAGAGCGGGATCGCCCCCGGCGCCGAACACCGCCTGCTGCCAGCGCGGATCGCGGATCCCGGCGGGGTAGCCGGACCGGGAGTCCAGCAGATCGAACGCGTACGGGACGAGGGAGGTGACGACGGGGGAGGGGTCCTCCGGGAGCACCGTCCCCGTCGCCGCCGCCCGCACGGTGGTGCCGCCGGCGGCGGGCCGCTCCCGCCCGGCCGCCCCGTCGGCCAGCGCCGGGGCGTGGAAGGCGCCGATCACCGCCGCGACCCGGCGTCCACCCGCCGCCGCACGGGCGATGGTGTCCCGCATGTGCGCCTCGCGCGCCAGGTCCACGGCGGACACCCCGCCGGACGACTCGGCGTCCTGACGCAGCGCCCAGCCGACGCCCAGCGCGGCCCGGCGCAGCGCCTCGGGAGCACACCCCGGGGCACGTACCTCCACACCGCGGTCCCACAGGTCGTCCCCGGCACGGCCGGTCCCGGCGGCGGTCAGCGCCCGCGCGAAGGAGGTGGGTACGGGCCGCCCGGCGGGTCCGGCGACCGTCCCGCGAGGGTCCCCGCCCGTATCGGGGCCGACGCTGTCCGTGCTATCCGTCATGTCCCCGCTGTCCCAGCGCGCGTCGGCCATCGGCAGATCGCAGCAGACGACCTCCACACCCCGCTCCCGCGCCCAGCGGATCGCGGCGAGTTCGGGGGAGAAGTCGGCGAACGGGTAGAAGCCGAGCCGCCCGCCCTCCCCGGCGCCCGCGAGCGCGACCGGCGCGACCGTACCGGGGGCGCCGAGGTGGGCGAGCCACGGCTGGAAGTCGGCCGGCAGCTCCACGCACACCACATCGGCGCCGGCCGCGTCCAGCAGTGCGGGCACGGCGGCGGCGAGCGCGGGGCTGTGGTGCCGTACGCCCAGCAGATACGGCACCGCGGAGCCGGCGAGGGCGTCGAGCGCCACCCGCGGGTCCTGGACGAGCGCCGCCCGCGACTCCTGTACGGGTGTCACCTCCGTTTCCCGTACAGGAGTCGCCTTCGAGTCCTGGGCAGCTGTCACCGGAGGTTCTCCCGCAGGTCCCACAGGCGGCGCCAGGTCGGCGAACCGTCCTCCGCGCGGCGGCGCACCGGGCCGTCCCAGTACCCCAGCAGGCGCGCGTGGTCGGCGGGATCGTCCTTGCGGACCACGCCCAGGAGATGGCCGGGGACCAGGTCGAGGGAGTCCCCGGCGGGCAGATAGGCGGCGGACACCCCGAGGGAGACGGCGACCTGCACCGCCTCGGCGGTGGACATCACCGTGCCGGGGCGCTCCACGTCCCAGCCCTCGGCGGAGCGCCCGGCCCGCAGGTCCCGGAAGACGGTCACCAGGACGTCGAGCACCGCGTCGTCGACGTCGAAGGCCGCGCCCGCCCGCTCGACGGCCGCGACGGCCTGCCGCTTGACGAGCGCGGTCTCGGCCTCGACATCCGCGATCGGGTGCACCGTCTCGAAGTTGAAGCGGCGCTTGAGCGCGGCGGACATCTCCGAGACACCGCGGTCGCGCAGGTTGGCGGTGGCGATGACGGTGAACCCGGGAGCGGCGGCCACCTGCGCCCCGGCGGTGCCGGACAGTTCGGGCACGCTCATCCGGCGGTCGGAGAGGATCGACACGAGTGCGTCCTGCACCTCGGGCAGACAGCGGGTGATCTCCTCGACGCGCGCCACCTGCCCGGAGCGCATCGCGCTGAGGACCGGTGAGTCCACCAGGGCCTCGGGAGTGGGTCCCTGGGCCAGGAGGAGGGCGTAGTTCCAGCCGTAGCGCAGGGCGTCCTCGGTGGTGCCCGCGGTGCCCTGCACGGTCAGTGCGCTGGTGCCGCAGACGGCCGCCGACAGCAGCTCCGAGAGCATCGACTTGGCGGTGCCCGGCTCACCCACCAGCAGCAGGCCGCGCTCTCCGGCGAGGGTGACCACACACCGCTCCACCAGGGCGCGTTCGCCGACGAACTTCGGGGTGATGACGAGCCGGCCGGGCAGCGTCCCCCGGGGCTCGCTCAGGGTGAGGGGATCGCCGGCGCTGCCGCAGACGAAGGTGATGACGGAACGGGGCGTCAGCAGCCAGCCGGGCGGACGCGGGCCGTCGTCATGGGCGGCGAGGAAGGCGAGTTCAAGGGCGTGACGCTCTTCGGCGGGCAGTGTCTGCCGGGGCGGAGGTGCCGTCGCCGTGGTGGTCGGGGTCATGGATGTCCTTGCTGGGTAGGTCCGGTCGGCGTCGAGGATCCGGTGATCGTCGACGAGCGGGGGAATCGGGAGGGGACGGGGGCACCGGTGGTGTCCGGTGCCCCCGCGCCACCCCCACCGGCGGTGGTGCCGCACGTCGGTCGGCGGCGGCCGGTCGGCGGCGGTGGCGTCTCGCGTCGGTCAGCGGCGGCGACCCCGCCGCACCTTCAGCTCCTCGAAGCGGGGCGCGTCGCCGTCGAGGACCCGCTGCCAGGCCCGGCGGTACAGGTCGGCGACCGGCTCCGTCGGCACGATCACGCCGAGCGGGGCGTGTTCGCCGTGGACCACGTCGAACAGCGGCAGCTTCCAGCGCTCCAGCGGGACCCGGGGCGCCGGCTGTTCGGCCCAGCCGCCGGGCAGGAAGAGGGAACGGCCCGCCCTGGTACGGGTGGCCTGGACCACGAGGTCGGTGGCGGCCAGCTCGGCACGGGCCGCCTTGAGACGGGCCGGCTTCCACCCCGTCCACCGGGCGGTGGACCGGTCGGTCGGGTCGGGCAGGGCGAGCAGCATCAGATACAGGGTGGCCGCGTCCTCGCCGAGGCCGTACTCCTTGGCCGCCTCGATGACCAGGTCGGGCACGGAGCGGCCCGGGTCCTGCGGCCACCAGGTGCCGGCCTGGTCGCGGTCGCCCACGACCGGCTCCCCGGGGTCGGCGAGCAGGGCCGTGAAACGGGGGTCGCGCATCAGCCGCAGGGCGATCTCGGCCGGGTACGGGTGGTCGTCGGAGCGGGCGGCGGGCAGATGGGGGTCCTGGCCGGCCTCGTCGAGGAGGTCGACACGGAGGCCCGGGGCGGGCCGGTCGTCATGGGTGGCGAGGACGACGGCGCCGTAGCGCTCGAATCCCGGGCCGGTCTCGGTGGGCGCGCCCGCCGCCTTCCGGAAGTCGGAGAGGTTGATGTAGCGGCCGAGGTCGAGCATGAGGCCGGGGGCCGCCAGCCGTGCCCGTACGGCGCTGAACGCGGCCGGCAGCGCGGCGCGGACCGGGTAGCCCGCGGGCAGCCGGTGGGCGAGCCAGGCCATCAGGGACACCGCGCCGACCAGGGTCGATGCGGTGAACCCGGTGTCGTTGCCGACGGGCCGCACCCGGTCGCCGTTGACCTCCCAGCGGAGATCCCGGGCGAGCTGCGGGGCGCCCGCCGGGTCCAGCAGCGCGGGCAGGGCTTCCCGTACGGTCCACATCGCGTGCTTGAGGGCGCGGACGGCGTCGCCGAGCAGCTCCTCGGGCACGGCGGGACGTCGGCCGATCCGGGCGTTCCAGACGGCGGCGGCCGCGGCCACGTCCGGGCCATCGGTCCACAGCCGGACCGGATCGGCGGGCAGCAGGGCGGCCACGACCGCGGCGCGCGCCGTGCCGTCGATGCCGCGCAACTCGTCCTTGGCGACCGCCGCGGGGGCGGCCTTCACCCCGATGGCGGTGCGGACCTCGGTGGTGAGGAAGGTCCGCTCGTAGACATCGACTCCCGGCAGCCCGGCGACGACGAGCCGGGCCATCGTCCCGGTGACGCCGGTCAGACGGGCGAACTCCTCGGCCGCCTCGGGGAACCACGGCGCGGGACCGCGCGCGGCCAGCTCGGTCAGGAACCCCCCGAGGGTGATCGGGTGGTCGCCCCGGTCGATCGGCTCGCAGGACAGCATCCGGTAGGGCTCCGGCGCGGCGAACCGGCCCGCGGGGTCGTGGAAGAGGCCGGTGAAGTCGCAGCCGTCGGCGTCCAGGGACCCATGTGCGGTCAGCGCGACGAAGGCGCCGCCCGCCAGCGGCAGCAGGCCGTTCCAGGAGCCCTCCCGCCGGTCGCCCGAGGCGATGCGCAGCCGGTGCGCCTCCAGGCGCAGGGTCACCGCGCGCCAGCGGTCGGCCTCCGTGGCCCCGCCCATCCCCAGCCGGTCGAATCCGGTCAGGAGCTGTCGCAGCGCCTCGCGGTGCCCGTCGGTGGTGATGCCGGCGGCGGCCCGGTAGGCGAGCGCCGGCATCCGGGCGATCAGGGTGGACAGCTCGGGCTGTCCGCGGCGCAGTTCCGGTCCGTCGAGGTGCAGCCGTCCGTCGGCCCGGTCCGGTCCGGTGCCGCCGGCCTCCGTGGCCTCGGCGGTCTCGGTGGCGCGGGTCAGTACGCGCAGGGTGCGGAAGACGGTGTCGGCCTGGTCGTCGCGGTTCCACCAGTAGCCGTTCGGCGCGCCGAGACCGCTGATGGCGTCGCGCAGCAGATGGTCCGTCGGACCGGCCGGGCCCTCGTCCACCGGGCCGTCCTCCATGGCCTGCGTCAGCCGGGCCGCCGCCGAGTCCAGGACGCCCTGCTGGGCCGCCGCGTAGCGGACGACTCCGGCGATGCCCTTCAGCAGGGCGGGGTGGGTGACGGACAGCAGGGTACGGATCGCGCCGGGCAGGGCCTCGGTGTCCTGGTCGGCGGCGGCCGCCAGCAGGGTGGCGGCGGTGCCGTTGTCGATGTGCCGCAGGGCCGCCGAGCCCGCCGGGTCGCGCGGGGTCAGGCACTCCCAGTACTGCACCGGCGGCAGCAGGAGGGTGCCCTCGCCGAAGGAGCCCGCCGTGCGGTCGGTCTTCGCCCAGCCGGTGACGACCCCGTCCGCGTCCACGAGGTCGAGCTGCCAGTTGTTGCGTACGACCGCGGTGGGCCGCTCGGCACCGGGGAACATCACCAGGGTGTACGGCTTGCCGGCCCCGGCCGGGAGGGTGACGGTGTGCCCGGCGAGGTCCTCGACCCGCGTGGAACCGTCAGGGAGCGTCACCCTGCGCAGGCCGACGAGCCCGTCCACGGGTGCGCAGGCGGGGGCGGCACCCGTCGTGGGGGAGGGGCGCAGCCGGCCGCCCGCGAAGCTGCTGCCCTCGGGGGCGTCGCGCAGCGCGTCGGCGAGGAAGGCGGGCCGGCTCATGCGGCCGCGGTCGCCGGTGGCCGGGTCGTACTCGTACCAGCCGTGCGCCGCGTGGTCCTCGGAGTCCGTGTGCCACACCCAGTAGGAGGAGCCGTCGAAGAGCAGCGGGCGCTCCTCGGGGACGGTGGTGTCGCCCGCGTGCACGACACCCCGGCCGGTGGTCCGGCCGCCGCCGGGCAGCGGCAGGGTGATCGGGAAGTCGCCCTTGTACCAGTCCATCTCGGTGCCGCGGGTGGCGCGCGGGCCCTCCAGCGCCTCGACGCGGTCGGCCCGGCTGTGCCAGTAGCCGCGCAGGCCGCCGTTGCGGCTGTTCCAGTAGACGAGGAGTTCGCCGTCGACATGGTGGAAGCCCGGGTCGCCCTGGCGCTCGCCCGAGGGGACGCGCAGATCGTGGGTGAGCAGGGTGCCCTCGGCGCCGATCACCCGGGCCTGGGCCGCGCCGGCGACCACGAGCCGGGGCCAGGCGTCGGCGACGATCAGATCCTCCACCTGGTTCTTCGGCACCAGATCGGCCACCGCCTCCTCCCAGGCGGGCCAGCCGAGTTCGTCGAAGAGACCGGCCCGCAGGGTGCGTACCAGTACGGGGGCGAGGTCGGTGGCGGCAGCCTCGCGCACCTCGTCCTCGGCGAGTGTCAGCGCCTCGGCGGGGAGCCACTTCAGCCGGTCCAGCGCGCCGGGCAACTGGGGCAGACCGGCCACGGTGAAGCGCTGGACGGACTCCGCGACCCATCGGGCCAGCAGCGGGCGGCAGCCGGGGGACCCGGCCAGCAGACGGATGGCCCGCAGCGCGTTGTCGTGGTGGGCGAACTGTTCGGCGCCCTTCAGGAAGGCCTGGTGGAACCGGGCGTCGGCGCCCAGGAACAGCAGGTCCCGGTGGCCCTCGCCCTGTGCCCAGGGGGTCAGCGGCAGGGCGTCGTCGCGCTCCGGGGCGGCCACCGGGACGTCCAGCGAGAGCAGCAGGTCGATCAGGTCGATGTCATGCGTGACCCGCAGCGCGCCACCGGACGCGCGCAGCTCGGCCCGCAGGCCCTCCACGGCCCGCTCCACCAGCGCGTACAGCTCGGGCATCCGGGTCGTGCCACGCCAGGAGCGCGCCCGCTCGCGGAAGACCAGGAAGCGTCCCAGCCAGCCCGCCGTGCCGTCCTGCGGCCGCTCCTCCCCGGGCAGCGAGGCGTCCAGAAGGCCCGCGGTGGCGCCGGAGTCCTCCAGCACCTTGAGCCACAGCGCGGGCATCTCGTCGTCGTGGCTCGCCGGGACCATGTCCAGCAGGGTGCCGCGTACCCGCCGGTCCCGGGAGGCCAGCGCCACCAGCGCGGTCCGGTGGCCCTTCCACCAGCCGGCCGCGGCCCGCAGGGTGGCCGGCAGACCGAGCAGCTCGGAGAGGTACTCCTGCTCGGCGAGGTCGGCGTCCCGGCCGGCGGCGCGGGCCAGCCGGCGCAGGTCGCCCGCCATCTGCGCGGACGGCGGGAGGCCGCCCGCCGTGCGGCGCAGACACAGCTGGGTGAAGCGCCGCAGCGCCTCCTCGGCCGGTACCCGGGCGGCCAGCTCCCTGCCGTAGGCGGACAGCACCTTCACCGGCAGCGCGCCCGCCAGGGCGAATTCGAGGAACACCGCGTCGAGGCGGTCCTCCTCGATGACCAGCCCGTGCTCCGCCTCGGCCTTGCGGGCCCGGGTGAACAGCTGGGCCGCGTAGGTGGCGTTCTCCTCGGCGAGGAAGACCCGGCCCGCCTGCTCGTAGAAGGTCGGCAGGAAGTGCGGGACGGAGGCCGCCAGCCGCGCGCCGAGTTCCCCATAGGCGTCCATGGCGGCCTTGGGCCGGGACTTCGCCTGCCGGGCCGTCCGCTCCAGATCCGGTACGACACCGAGGGCGTGGTGCCCGTCCGCGGGGTGGTGCACCAGCACCCACTCCGGGAAGCCCAGCGACCGGCGCGGCCCCAGGCCCACCACGGCCGGCTCGCCGTCCCGCTCCAGGCCGAGGTAACCGGCGGCGAGATCCTCCGCCGCGCCCAGCTCACCGGCGACCAGCCGCACCACCACACGGTCGTCGAGCCCCGGGTGGCGGTAGCGGCGCGCGGTCAGCGGAACCGCCCGCTCGCCCGCGTCCCGCGTGTCCGGCGGCAGCACCGCGCCCGCCGCGAGCATGTCCTCGTACGACACCTGCGTCTCCCCGCTCATGCGTTCCCGCCCTCCTCGATGACCCGCCCCGCGTACAGCGCCGCCGCCATCCGCATCCCCTCCGACCAGGCCACCGGGCCCACCTCGCGCAACGGCACGGCACGGCCGTCCGGACCGCGCCAGGTGAGGCCACCGGTCTCCACGGAGTCCTCCCAGTACGGCTCCCCGATCCACACCGAGGCCTCCACGGTGTGTCCGCCGTCGCGCACCCGGGCCGTGGAGTAGCCGCCCGAGACCCGGTAGCCCAGGGAGGTGGCGCGCGCCGCGAGGGCGAAGCGTGAGCGGAAGGAGCCACCGGCGAACTCGCGTATCTCGGTCGCCCCGGGGTCGAGGTCGCCGGGCCGCTGCCAGGTCGCCCGGTGGATCTGCTCGACGCGCTGGACGATGCCCAGCTCCGCGGCGAACTCCCGGATGTCGTCGAGATCGGGCAGCAGGACCGGGTGCGGCAGGGTCACCGTGCGCGGGGAGAGACGGACGGTCTCACCGTCGAGGTTCACCAGCCGCAGCTCGCCGTCCTCGGTGGTGCCCCGCAGCAGCCCGACCTCGTCCGGGTCGTCACCGACCACGGCCAGATCACGCAGCGCCGCCTGCCAGGCCTCGTCCGGCCACACCCGGGCCAGCAGCCCGGTGGGCACCGGCAGTGACGACACCATCCAGGAGTCGACCTGCGCGACACATCCCGCGGCATGCCGATCCAGCCATTCCGCGAACCGCCGCAGCCGGTCCACCTCGGGGTGGTCCTTGAGCGCCCGCGGCAGCGACTTCAACTGCCGCCCCGCCGCCCGCCCCGAGGTGGCACGTGCCGCCACCCGCCCTTCCACCAGGGTGACTTCATACCCGTCACCCGCCGCCAGCCAGCCCACGATCCCCGCCTCACGCATCAAGACAGCAAGAAGAAAGCACAGTTCAGCCGGAAATTCCCGGCATCAGTGCGACGACAGGCGGAACGTTAGCGGCGGTCACTGACAATCGACGGGCCAGCTGTGGACAAACCGAGGAATCCAACCGGCGACGCGCCACCGGGAGCACTCCGCCCCCTGCTCCCCGCTGCTCACCACGGCCGACGGGCCCCGCACCGGGGCACCGGTTCCGGCCATTCACCCGGTACGCACCCCCGCGACCGGAGGCGCTGGACCCTCACCGGGCGTCGACACCGACCCGGGCCACCGGCCGGTCACGCCCCGCTCTGCCGCCGGAGGGCCCGAAGGGCTCACGGCGCCGGTGATCAGTGACGGGGCACGCGCCGCGGTCCTGTGCCGGTTGTCGAAGAAGCATCCGGCGGGGTGAACCCACGCGGCCGGAAAGGAGCAACGGTCAAACGAATGTGCGCTTGGGCAGATACGCAAAAACTCCCGACCTGCAATTCCGCAGGTCGGGAGTTTTTTCCAAGGTGCCCCCGGCAGGATTCGAACCTGCGCACACGGCTCCGGAGGCCGTTGCTCTATCCCCTGAGCTACGGGGGCGCACCATCTCCGCTGGGCTGATGCCTTGTCGCGGTGACGAGAAGAACATTACCAGCTCCCGGACGGTGCCCGTGAACAGGTATTTCGGTCGGAGAGGGCGGAGGAAGGAGCAGGGGAGGAGCGCCGGAGGGGAGAGGGAGAGGGGACGGGGGAGGGGACGGGGGAGGGGAGCGGGTGGGTCCCCCGCAGGGGGTGGAAGTGGGGAAAACCCGGACGCGGTCGAGGCGGGGGACCTACTCTCAAGTTGTGTCAGGCGCGTCCGGCCGTGTGCTCGTTGTCGACGACAACCGGGTCATCCGGCAGTTGATCAGGGTCAACCTTGAGCTGGAGGGCTTCGAGGTCGTGACCGCGGCCGATGGTGCCGAGTGTCTGGAGGTCATCGAGGAGGCGCGGCCCGATGTGGTGACGCTGGATGTCGTCATGCCGAGGCTGGACGGGATCCGGACGGCCGCGCGGTTGAGGGCCGACCCGGAGACCTCGCATCTGCCGGTGGCGATCATCAGTGCGTGCACCCAGCACGAGGTGGAGAGCGGGATCGCCGCCGGGGTCGACGCCTTTCTGGCGAAGCCGTTCGAGCCCGCGGAGCTGGTCCGGCTGGTGCGCGGGCTGGTGGGGCGGGAGCGGCCGGCGAAAGCGCCGGGGGCGGAGGGGCGGCAGGGCGCCGGGCAGGCGGAGGGCGCGCGCGGCTGACCGCATGGCGAAACGGGTTCGCGAAGGGCCCCCCTTCCTCCCCTAGGCTTTGCCCCGTGACCCCAGCAGAGCTCTCCCGTACCGTGCGGCACGCCGTGTGCCGTGCCGTGGAGGACGGTGTGCTGAGGGTCCCCGTACCGGAGGACATCCGGGTCGAGCGGCCCGGCCCCGGGGGGTGCGGCGACTGGGCCACCACCGTCGCGCTCCGGCTGGCCCGGCCCGCCGGAATCCCTCCCCGGGAGGTCGCGGCGCTGCTGCGGGACCGGCTCACCGACGCCCCGGGCATCGCCTCCGTCGATATCACCGGGCCCGGCTTCCTCAACATCACCCTCGGCGGAGCCTCCCAGCGGGACCTCGTCCGCCGGGTCCGCGCCGAGGGCGTCCGCTACGGCCAGAAGGAACATCCCCCGGTCGCGCCGGGACCCGTCACCTCCCGCCGTGCCGTCTGGGACGAGACCGTGCGCCGCCTCCGGGCCACCCAGGGCGCCGGCCGGGAGACAGCCGCTCAGGACCCCGCCCAGGACCCCGGCCGCGCGGCCGGATCCCGTGGCCGGACCCCCGCCGCGCCCGTCGAGCCCGCCGCCATCGACGCGGCGCTCGGTACGGACGCCCTGCGCTGGGCCCTCCTCCACGCCGCCGCCCACGACCGCCCCCGCCCCGGCGGCCATCTCCTGCGCCAGCACGAGAGCAACCCGCTCTTCACCGTCCGGTACGCCCACTCCCGTACCCGCGCCCTCACCCGTAACGCCGCCGCGCTGGGATTCCACGGCGACCCCCTGAAGACCGTCGAGCCCGCCGGCACCTCCCTCGACGCCCTGATCGCGGAGTATCCGGACGCCCTCGCCACCGCCGCCCGGCTCCACGCGCCCGACCGGCTCGTGCGCCATCTGGAGGCCACCGCCGACGCCGTCCTCTCCTTCCAGCACACCGTGCTGCCCCAGGGCGAGGAGAAACCCTCGGCCGCCCACCGCTCCCGGCTCGCGCTCGCCGAGGCCGCCGGGACGGTGCTGGCCGGTGGCCTGTCCCTGCTCGGTATCAGCGCACCCGAACATCTGTGAGAGAGACCCCATGAGCCGTTCCGCCCACCCCGCCGGGCCCCGCCACGCCGATGTCCTCCCCGAGGGTCACCACCCCGCCCCGCCCAGCGACCTCAACCACCTCGACCTCAAGGTGTGGTCCCGGACGGTGACCCGCGACGCCGACGGCGTCGCCACCGTCGGCGGGATCGAGGTGACCCGGCTCGCCGAGGAGTTCGGCACCCCCGCCTACATCCTCGACGAGGAGGACTTCCGGGCCCGCTGCCGCGCCTGGGCCGACGCGTTCGGCCCCGACGCCGATGTCTTCTACGCGGGCAAGGCGTTCCTCAGCAAGGCCGTGGTCCGCTGGCTCCACGAGGAAGGGCTCAACCTCGACGTCTGCTCCGGCGGCGAGCTGCTCACCGCGCTCGACGCCGGGATGCCCGCCGAGCGGATCGCCTTCCACGGCAACAACAAGTCCCCCGAGGAGATCGAGCGGGCCGTCCGCGCGGGCGTCGGCCGGATCGTGCTGGACTCCTTCCAGGAGATCGTCCGGGTCGCCCATGTGGCCCAGGCCCTCGGGGTGCGCCAGCGGGTGCTGATCCGGGTCACCGTCGGCGTCGAGGCCCACACCCACGAGTTCATCGCCACCGCCCACGAGGACCAGAAGTTCGGGCTGCCGCTGGCGGGCGGACAGGCCGCCGAGGCGGTACGCCGCACCCTCGGCCTCGACGCCCTGGAGCTGGTCGGCATCCACTCCCACATCGGCTCCCAGATCTTCGACACCTCCGGCTTCGAGGTCGCCGCCCACCGGGTGGTCGCCCTGCTGAAGCAGATCCGCGACGAGCACGGCGTCGAACTCCCCGAGATCGACCTCGGCGGCGGCCTCGGCATCGCGTACACCCCCGAGGACGACCCGCGCGAGCCCCGGCACATCGCCAAGGCGCTCCACGAGATCGTCACCCGTGAGTGCGAGAGCGCCAGACTGCGCACCCCCCGGATCTCCGTCGAGCCCGGCCGCGCCATCGTCGGCCCCACCGCCTTCACGCTGTACGAGGTCGGCACCCTCAAGCCCCTCGCGGGCCTGCGCACCTATGTCAGCGTCGACGGCGGGATGTCCGACAACATCCGCACCGCGCTCTACGACGCCGAGTACAGCGTCGCGCTGGTCTCCCGGACCTCCGACGCCGCCCCGATGCTCTCCCGTGTCGTCGGCAAGCACTGCGAGAGCGGTGACATCGTGGTCAAGGACGCGTTCCTCCCCGCCGACCTGGCACCCGGCGATCTCCTCGCCGTGCCCGCGACCGGGGCGTACTGCCGCTCGATGGCCAGCAACTACAACCACGCGCTGCGACCCCCGGTGGTGGCCGTCCGGGACGGTGCGGCCCGGGTGATCGTCCGACGGGAGACGGAAGAGGATCTCTTGCGACTCGATGTCGGGTAATTGAGATACTTGTCTCGCATCCCGGACCGGGGATAGAAACTTCGGTCCGGTGGGTGAGACTGGACCAACTGTAGAAGTGATGAGAAGCGAGGTCGGATGATGCGTACGCGTCCGCTGAAGGTGGCGCTGCTGGGCTGTGGAGTGGTCGGCTCAGAGGTGGCGCGCATCATGACGACGCACGCCGACGACCTCGCGGCGCGCATCGGCGCACCCGTCGAGCTGGCGGGTGTCGCCGTGCGCCGCCCCTCCAAGGTGCGCTCCGGCGTCCCCGAGGAGCTGATCACCACCGACGCCACCGCGCTCGTCAAGCGCGGCGACATCGACGTCGTCATCGAGGTCATCGGTGGCATCGAGCCGGCCCGCTCCCTCATCACCACCGCCTTCGAGCACGGCGCCTCCGTCGTCTCCGCCAACAAGGCGCTGCTCGCCGAGGACGGTGCCGCGCTCTACGCCGCCGCCGCCGAGCACGGCCGGGACCTCTACTTCGAGGCCGCCGTCGCCGGGGCGATCCCGCTGATCAGGCCGCTGCGCGAGTCGCTCGCCGGCGACAAGGTCAACCGCGTCCTCGGCATCGTCAACGGCACCACCAACTTCATCCTCGACCGGATGGACAACTCCGGCGCCGGCTACACCGAGGCCCTCGACGAGGCCACCGCGCTCGGTTACGCCGAGGCCGACCCCACCGCCGACGTGGAGGGCTTCGACGCCGCCGCCAAGGCCGCCATCCTCGCCGGGATCGCCTTCCACACCCGGGTCCGCCTCGACGACGTGCACCGCGAGGGCCTGACCGAGGTCACCGCCGCCGACATGGCCTCCGCCCGCCGGATGGGCTGCACCGTCAAGCTGCTCGCCATCTGTGAGCGCGCCGCCGACGGCAAGTCGGTCACCGCCCGGGTCCACCCGGCGATGATCCCGCTCAGCCACCCCCTCGCCTCCGTGCGCGAGGCGTACAACGCCGTCTTCGTGGAGGCCGAGGCCGCCGGACAGCTGATGTTCTACGGTCCCGGCGCCGGTGGCGCGCCCACCGCGTCGGCGGTCCTCGGCGACCTCGTCGCCGTCTGCCGCAACAAGCTCGCCGGCGCCACCGGGCCCGGTGAGTCGGCCTACACCCAGCTGCCCGTCAGCCCCATGGGCGACGTGGTCACGCGGTACCACATCAGCCTCGACGTGGCCGACAAGCCGGGCGTGCTCGCCCAGGTCGCGACGGTCTTCGCCGAGCACGGGGTCTCGATCGACACCGTACGTCAGCAAGGACGACCGGATTCCTCCGGCGAGGCCAGCCTCGTCGTCGTCACCCACCGCGCGCCCGACGCCGCCCTCTCCGGGACCGTCGAGGCGCTGCGCTCGCTCGACAC
This sequence comes from Streptomyces sp. NPDC000594, assembly GCF_040299965.1. Taxonomy (NCBI): domain Bacteria; kingdom Bacillati; phylum Actinomycetota; class Actinomycetes; order Kitasatosporales; family Streptomycetaceae; genus Streptomyces; species Streptomyces sp. NPDC000594. The sequence continues at coordinate 299,847 of NZ_JBEPCY010000004.1, forward strand.
CGTGCGCGGTGTCGCCAGCATCATGCGTGTTGAAGGGGAGTAAAGGACCCATGACCAACCAGGGCACCCACCAGTGGCGCGGCATCATCGAGGAGTACCGGGACCGGCTCCCGGTCACGGACACCACGCCTGTGGTCACACTCGGTGAGGGTGGTACGCCGCTCGTCCCCGCGCAGGTCCTCTCCGAGCGCACGGGCTGCGAGGTGTACCTCAAGGTCGAGGGCGCCAACCCGACCGGCTCCTTCAAGGACCGGGGCATGACCATGGCGATCACCCGGGCCAAGGAGGAGGGGGCGCGCGCGGTGATCTGCGCCTCCACCGGCAATACCTCCGCCTCCGCCGCCGCCTACGCGGTACGGGCCGGCATGGTCTGCGCGGTCCTGGTGCCGCAGGGCAAGATCGCGCTGGGCAAGATGGGCCAGGCGCTGGTCTACGGCTCCAAGATCCTCCAGGTCGACGGCAACTTCGACGACTGTCTGAATCTCGCCCGCAGCCTCTCCGAGAACTACCCGGTCGCCCTGGTCAACTCGGTCAACCCGTACCGGATCGAGGGGCAGAAGACCGCCTCCTTCGAGATCGTGGACGCGCTCGGGGACGCCCCTGACATCCATGTCCTGCCGGTGGGGAACGCGGGGAACATCACCGCGTACTGGAAGGGGTACCGCGAGTACGCCGCCGATGGCATCAGCGGCCGGACCCCCCGGATGTGGGGCTTCCAGGCCTCCGGCTCCGCGCCGATCGTGCGCGGCGAGGTCGTCAAGGACCCCTCCACCGTCGCCACCGCCATCCGGATCGGCAACCCGGCCTCCTGGAAGCAGGCGCTCGCCGCCCGCGACGAGTCCGGCGGCCTCATCGACGAGGTGACGGACCGTGAGATCCTGCGGGCCTACCGGCTGTTGGCCGCGCAGGAGGGTGTCTTCGTGGAGCCCGCGTCGGCCGCCTCCGTCGCCGGTCTGCTCAAGGCCGCCGAGGCCGGCAAGGTCGACCCGGGCCAGCGGATCGTCTGCACCGTCACCGGAAACGGCCTGAAGGACCCCGACTGGGCCGTCGCGGGCGCCCCGCAGCCGGTCACCGTGCCGGTGGACGCGGCCTCGGCCGCCGAGCGGCTCGGTCTGGCGTAACACCCGGTCCGCGCCCCGCGCCTCCTGGGCCGGGTGCGCGGTCCGTGCACGGTCCGTCGTCACCGTCCCTCCGCCGTACCCGGTTCGCCCGTACGGGGGAGGGTGCCGGGGTTCTGTACGGGGAAGGGACCCGGGCGCGGCGGTACCGGCGCACGGACCGGCGCGGGGCCGGCTGAACAGGGCTCCGAGAGGACAGCCCTACCCCGGCGAAAAGCCCGCCAAGCAAGGCATCGGCGCAGACAGGGGCACGGGAGGCTTGCGACACGCATCGTGCGCCTGCCGTGCGCCCTATGTCGCCGCGGAACCTTCCTTCGATAGGCTGTACCGAACCAGACCCGCCGCATATGCCGCGGTGCAGCCGCCGTGATGGCCCCCGGGCGTTCTCTTTCCCTGTCGCGTCCAGATCTCCCGCAGCCAGAGCGTCCGCCGCCAGCGCGTCCCCGCCAGTACCTCCCTGTCACCGCATCCCCGTCACCGCGTCCCCCGTCAGTACATCCTTCTGTCAGTACATCTCTCCGTCAGAACCAAGGAGTGTCATCAAGCGATGGCCGGTCCAGCGTTCCGCGCCGCCGCCGTCCGTGTGCGCGTCCCCGCCACCAGCGCGAATCTCGGTCCGGGCTTCGACGCCCTCGGACTGTCCCTGGGGCTCTACGACGACGTCGTCGTCCGGGTCGCGGACTCCGGTCTGCACATCGACATCGCCGGGGAGGGCGCGGCCACCCTGCCGCGCGACGAGGGCCACCTGCTCGTGCGCTCCCTGCGTACCGCCTTCGACCTGCTCGGAGGGCAGCCCCGGGGCCTTGAGGTGGTCTGCGCCAACCGTATCCCGCACGGCCGTGGCCTCGGATCCTCGTCCGCCGCGATCTGCGCCGGCATCGTCGCCGCGCGGGCGGTGACGATAGGCGGCGACTCCCGGCTGGACGACACCGCGCTGCTGGAGCTGGCCACCGAGATCGAGGGGCACCCCGACAATGTGGCCGCCTGTCTCTTCGGCGGCTTCACCCTGGCGTGGACCGACCGCGGGGCCGCGCGCGCCATCAGGATGGAGCCCGCCGATTCCGTCGTTCCGGTGGTTTTCGTCCCCGAGAAGGCGGTGCTCACCGAGACGGCCCGCGGACTGCTGCCGCGTACCGTCCCCCATGTGGACGCCGCGGCCAACGCCGGCCGGGCCGCCCTGCTCGTCGAGGCCCTGACCAGGCGTCCCGAGCTGCTGCTTCCTGCCACGGAGGACCGTCTCCACCAGGAGTACCGGGCCCCGGCGATGCCGCAGAGCGTCGACCTGGTCAACCGGCTGCGCGCGGACGGCATCCCCGCCGTGATCTCCGGTGCGGGCCCGACCGTGCTCGCCCTGGCCGAGGAGAGTGCGGCCGAGAAGGTCGCGCGGCTGGCCGGGGAGGGCTGGGCCGCCAACCGGCTCGACTTCGACACCGCGGGGGCGAGCGTCCTGCCGCTCTCTCCCCCGGGCGGTGCCCCCGCCGACGGCGACACCCCGGTGCGGTAGAGCCGTCGATGAATTCGGTGGTCACGGGCCCGGTGGGGAGGGGTCCCGTGGGCATCGTGGGGACGATGGGTATGAGTCCGGTAAATGCGATTCGATCGTTTACGCACCGGATATACGCCGGTCGAATACGGGCGGATCCGGTATGTACCGGTCGGCCTTCGCCCGGTCGGCGCGTCCCCGGGCGGCGGGGCGTGTGGGCGCACCGGCGGAAGCCGGTGAATCGACGTGACACGAGATTGCCGGTGATGGAGAGGGGGAATGTTTGTTGGAGCCGGTAGTGTTAACCTCAAGTCTGCAACCGAAGCCATCACGGCTCGGTTCTTCGTGTCCCGATTCGGGACCGCAAATTCTTCCGGGAGCCTCCCCAACTGCCTGAGCAGCCTGCCTGAGCAGTTTCGAGCACGCTCCGGAACCGGCACGTAACCTCCCGCTCCGCCATGGAGTGGGCCGAGCAGGGGGACTCGGGCCGGACCCGCATGTATCTGACTCTCCGCCGTACCAGACCCGGCGGGGACCACCGCCCCGGCACGGTCCGAACAGAGAGACCGCCGTCGGACAGCACAACCGGTCGCCGAGCCAGAAGGCCGACGTCCGCTCCAGGGAAGGACCCTTCGTGAGCGACACCACCGATCTGATGGGCGTGAGCGCCGACAGCAACGTCGACACCTCCGCGCCCGCCGCAGGTGCTGCCTCCGGCACCACCGCACGGCGCCGCCGTTCCGGCACCGGCCTGGAGGGCATGGTCCTGGCCGAGCTCCAGCAGGTCGCTTCCGGCCTCGGCATCAGGGGCACCGCGCGTATGCGCAAGAGCCAGCTGATCGAGGTCATCAAGGAGGCGCAGGGCTCCGCCGCCGGCGCCAGGACGGCGGAGACCGCCGCCAAGAGCGCCGAGGCCGAGACCAAGCCGAAGCGCCGCGCCACCTCCAAGGCCCGTACGGGCGACACCGCCGCCGAGACCACCCCGGCCGCGGCCCCCGCGGAGAAGGCCCCCGCCGCTCAGCAGCAGATCGACATCCCCGGCCAGCCCTCGCCCAAGGCGCCGGCCGCCGCGGAGCAGGCGGGCGACGAGCAGCCGGCCGCCGAGCGCCGCCGCCGCCGGGCCACCGCCCCCGCGGGCAGCCCCGATGTCCAGGCCGAGGCCAAGGACGGCGCGGGCGCCGTCGAGGTCAAGGAGAAGTCCGAGGACCGCTCCGAGGCCAAGGACGGCGGTGCCCAGGACGGCGAAGGCCGCCGGGACCGCGGCCGTGACCGCCGGGACCGCCAGCGCGACCGCCGCGGCAAGAACGACGAGCAGCAGGGCGGCCAGCGCCAGCAGCAGGGCGGCGGCCAGCGCCAGCCGCAGCCGCAGCAGCAGCAGGGCGGCGGCCCGCAGGACGACTTCGACGAGGACGGCGGCGGTCGCCGCGGTCGTCGGGGCCGTTACCGCGACCGTCGTGGCCGTCGTGGCCGCGAGGAGTTCGGTCCGAACGAGCCGCAGGTCTCCGACGACGATGTGCTGATCCCCGTCGCGGGCATCCTCGACATCCTCGACAACTACGCGTTCATCCGCACCTCGGGCTACCTCCCGGGCCCCAACGACGTGTATGTCTCCCTCGCCCAGGTCCGCAAGAACGGCCTGCGCAAGGGCGACCACGTCACCGGCGCGGTCCGCCAGCCGAAGGACGGCGAGCGCCGCGAGAAGTTCAACGCCCTGGTGCGGCTGGACTCGGCGAACGGCATGGCGGCCGAATCGGGCCGTGGCCGCCCGGAGTTCAACAAGCTCACCCCGCTCTACCCGCAGGACCGGCTCCGGCTGGAGACCGACCCGGGCGTGCTGACCACGCGGATCATCGACCTCGTGTCGCCGATCGGCAAGGGCCAGCGCGGTCTGATCGTGGCCCCGCCGAAGACCGGTAAGACCATGATCCTCCAGGCCATCGCCAACGCGATCACGGTCAACAGCCCCGAGTGCCATCTGATGGTCGTCCTCGTCGACGAGCGGCCGGAAGAGGTCACCGACATGCAGCGGTCGGTCAAGGGCGAGGTCATCTCCTCGACCTTCGACCGCCCGGCCGAGGACCACACCACCGTCGCCGAGCTGGCCATCGAGCGCGCCAAGCGCCTGGTGGAGCTGGGCCACGACGTGGTCGTCCTGCTGGACTCCATCACCCGTCTGGGCCGTGCGTACAACCTCGCGGCCCCCGCCTCCGGACGCATCCTCTCCGGTGGTGTCGACTCGACCGCGCTCTACCCGCCGAAGCGGTTCTTCGGTGCGGCGCGCAACATCGAGGACGGCGGCTCGCTGACCATCCTGGCCACCGCGCTGGTCGACACCGGCTCGCGCATGGACGAGGTGATCTTCGAGGAGTTCAAGGGCACCGGCAACATGGAGCTCAAGCTCGACCGGAAGCTCTCGGACAAGCGCATCTTCCCCGCGGTGGACGTCGACGCGTCCAGCACCCGTAAGGAAGAGATCCTGCTGGGCAGCGAGGAGCTGGCCATCGTCTGGAAGCTGCGCCGGGTGCTGCACGCGCTCGACCAGCAGCAGGCGATCGAGCTGCTGCTCGACAAGATGAAGCAGACGAAGTCGAACGCGGAGTTCCTGCTCCAGATCCAGAAGACCACCCCGTCGATGTCCAACGGGGACTGACCACCGGTCAGCGATCCATCGGACCGCCCCGTCACCCTTCAGGGTGGCGGGGCGTCGCCGTTTCCCCCGGTACCGCGGCCGCCTTGCCGCAGGGGTGCCGCTCGGCTCCGCTGTCCCCTGGGCCTGGGGCCTTGTGCGCGGCCGCCGTTGACCACCCCGGCTGCCGGCCGGTCAGCAGCCACGCATACGATCACTCCCGTCACAGGTGGGGGTTCCCGGGGGCTCCCCGGGGGGTCCGGGGGATCCTGTTCCGTCGCACGGTCCGCGTACCGGACCGGTGCGCGCTCCTCCCCTGACGCCCGCGCGCCCCACCACAGCACGTCCCGGCGGTACGCGAGAAGCGCCGCCGGCCCAGCAGCCGAGGTGGAGACCGAGTGGCCCCGAGCGCCCGTACGCGCCGCATCCGATACGAGATACCCGCCGTCGCGACCGTGCTGGCCCTGGCCGGCGCCGCGCTGGCGACCGGTGGTGTCGCGGACGCCGAGGCGGCGACGCCGGCCGGCGCCCCGCAGGGTTCCGCCCAGCCCGCCCCCGCCCCGCAGGGTGAACTGCGGGAGCGGATCGCCGGTGCCCTGGACGCCCTGGAGCGGGCGAAGGCCCCCGCCCGGCCCGGCCCGGGTGCCGACCGGAAGCGCGGGCCCAGCGCCCGCATCATCGGCGGCAAGACCACGGTGATCTCCTCCGCGCCCTGGATGGCGCAGCTCTACTTCGAGGACGACCGGGGCGTTCCGTTCTTCTGCGGCGGCGCGGTGGTCGCCCCCACCAAGATCGTCACCGCCGCCCACTGTGTCGACGGCATCGACTGGAAGGGCACCGGGGCCGTGGTCACCGGAGCCGACCGCACGCCCACCCAGACCGGCCGCAAGGACGCCGCCGGGCGTCCCGTGCTCGATCTGCACGGCGGCCAGCTGCGCGGTGCGGTACGCCAGTGGCAGCACCGCGCGTACGACGACTGGACGCTCAACAACGATGTCGCCGTCCTCACCCTCGACGCCACCGTCAAGGCGAAGCCGCTGCCCATCCTGCGCGGCGGTGACAGCGGGCTGTACAAGGCCGGTACCGACGGCAAGGTGTACGGCTGGGGCCTGACCGGCTCCGGACCGACGGCCAAGGGCTCGGACAGGCTCAAGGTCGCCGACGCCGACGCCCAGTCCGACGCCAACTGCCGGAAGGCGTACGGCTCCGACTTCGTCGCCGGGACCATGTACTGCGCGGGGAAGGCACCCACCGGCAAGGACAGCACCTCCGAGACCACCTGCAACGGTGACTCCGGCGGTCCGCTCGTCGCCGGCGGCAAGCTGGCCGGCATCGTCTCCTGGGGTGACGCGGACTGCTCCGCCAAGGGCAAGTACGGCGTCTACGCCAAGGTCAGCGCCTTCCAGGTGGGCCTGAGGGCGCAGCTGCACGACACCAACTGGAACCGCGACCGCTATGCCGACCTGGTCGCCCGCCGTGGCTCCACCGCGCATGCCTGGACCACCGCCAAGAAGGGCACGTCGCTCACCCGCAAGGAGAGCCTGGGCGCCTTCACCGGTGTCGATCTGCTGCTCCAGGCCGATCTGGACCGGGACGACCGGCAGGATCTGATCTGGCGGGAGAAGTCCGGCGAGATCCGCTGGAAGCGCGGCGGCGGCGCGACGACCACCATCGTCAAGAACTGGCGTGACCAGCGGCAGATCGTCGCCCCCGGCGACCTCGGCGGGGACGAGATCCCCGATCTGCTGACCGTCTCCGCCAAGGGCAACGCGTATGTCCACAAGGGCACCGGCAAGGGCACCTTCGCCGCGCCGGTCCTCGTCGGCTCCGGCTGGGACCAGTTCGACACGGTCCGTGGCAGGGGTGACCTCTCCGGTGACGGCAGGGCCGATGTCCTGTCCCGGGGCGCCGGTGGCAGGACCTATCTCCACCAGGGCACCGGCGACGCCAAGAAGCCCTTCCGGGACAAGGTCCAGGTGGGTACGTACAGCCATCTGAACGCGCTGGTCACCACGGGTGATGTCAGTGGCGACGGCCGTGCCGACATGATCGGCCGGGACAGCGCGGGCAAGCTCTGGCTCTACCCCGGCACCGGTAAGGCGGCCAAGCCCTTCGGGACCCGGATCCAGCTCGCCGGCGGCTGGCAGGACGCCACCCTGCTCGGCTAGCCGACCCCTGGCCGCCCCCTGCGGGCCCCGCCCGCGCCCGCACGCCCACCGTGCCGCCCCGCACGGTGGGCGTGTGCGTGTGTCCCCCCGTACCGCGCGAGAGGCCGTACGCCCGCGTCCACGCCCGCGTACGGCCTTCCGTACGGGGGAGAGTGCGCCCGTCACCCGCCCCGGCGCACCCGGTCACGGCGGGTCACCCGTACTTCTCAGCAAGTTCTCACCCCGCTGTGCAACCCTTTCCCTCCCCTCGCCGTCTCCCCACTGGCGGAGCAAAAATTGACAGGGTGGGCCATCGCGCCCGGCCGGGTCGCCCGGGGACGACCACCGGCGACCGGTACGGAGAACCGAGGAGACCATGGGCGAGCACAGCAGCAGCGGCGGCCGAATAGGCGGCAGTCGCGGCAGACGGCGCAAGGCGCCCGCCCCGGCGCGTCGGGGCCGGCGGGCCGGGGCCGTCGCCACCTGGTCCCTGGTCGGGCTGCTGCTCGTCGGCGGCGCCGGGGCGGGCTATGTCTATCTCAAGCTCGACGGCAACCTCGACGGCGTCGACATCAACGCCCGGCTGGGCACCGACCGCCCCGACGACATCGACAACGGCTCGCTGGACATCCTGCTGCTGGGCTCCGACTCCCGGGACGGCGCGAACTCCGCGTACGGCGGCCGGGAGGAGGGCGCCCGCGCGGACACCGCGATGGTGGTCCACCTCCACGAGGGCCGCAAGAAGGCCAGCGTCGTCTCCATTCCGCGCGACACCCTGATCACCCGGCCCGAGTGCCAGAACCGCGAGGACCGGACCGTACCGGAGCAGCACCGGGTCATGTTCAACACCGCGTACGAGGTCGGCGGCCCCGCCTGTGCCGTGAAGACGGTGGAGCGGATGTCCGGCATCCGCATGGATCACTACATCGAGGTCGACTTCACCGGCTTCAAGAAGCTCATCGACGCCCTCGGCGGGGTGGAGATCACCACCAACCAGCCGATCAAGGACAGCAAGAGCCATCTGAACCTCGAACCCGGCACCCACACCCTCAACGGTGAGCAGTCCCTCGGCCTGGTCAGGACCCGCAAGAGCGTCGGCGACGGCTCCGACCTCGGCCGGATCCAGCTCCAGCAGGCGTTCATGAAGGCGTTCATCGCCCAGGTCAAGGAGGTCGGCGTGCTCACCAGCCCGACCAAGCTGCTGGACATCGCCGACACCGCGACCCAGGCGATCACCCCCGACTCCGAGCTGGACTCCATCCCGGAGCTGACCGGCTTCGCCCGGGGCATGGGCGGGCTGGACGCCAAGGACGTCAACATGGTGACCATGCCGGTGGAGTACGACCCCATCGACCCCAATCGGGTGATCCCGCTGCCGAGCGCCGCCCAGCAGGTCTGGAACGCCCTGCGGCAGGACCGGCCCATTCCCGCCTCCGCGCTCAAGGACTCCGCCGGTGACAAGGGCGTGGCGGGCTCGATGGTGGGCGAGAAGGCCGCCCGGACCGAGCCGCGGGCGGGATCCGGCGACACGACCGGGTCCGGGGAATAGCAGGGGGGCCACCCCGGTTTTGGGAGATACGGCCGGTCCTGGCAGACTGGTACGTCGGCCCCGGTTCACGCACGGGCAATCCGCCCGGGCGACCCGGAGCCCTCCCGAAACTAGGAGACACCTTGAAGCGCGACATCCACCCCGAGTACGTCGAGACGCAGGTCAGCTGCACCTGTGGCGCGTCGTTCACCACCCGTAGCACCATCGGCGCCGGCTCCATCCGTGCCGAGGTCTGCTCCGAGTGCCACCCGTTCTACACGGGCAAGCAGAAGATCCTCGACACCGGTGGCCGCGTGGCCCGCTTCGAGGCCCGCTTCGGCAAGGCTGCCGGCTCCGCCAAGAAGTAGCGAGCCATCTGCGCCGGTCCTCGGCCGTCCCCACGGGGTGCGGCCGGGACCGGCGCTTTGCCGTCCCGCCAGCCAGAGCTGGGGTTCCGGGGCCCCAGGCGGTCCGGCCGAACGGCCGGCCGCGCAACACCTCGTAAAAAACAGGAGCCATTCGATGTTCGAGGCGGTCGAGGAACTGATCGGCGAGCACGCCGGTCTGGAGAAGCAGCTCGCCGACCCTTCGGTCCACGCCGACCAGGCGAACGCGCGCAGGCTCAGCAAGCGGTACGCCGAGCTGACGCCGATCGTCGGCACCTATCGCTCCTGGAAGCAGACCGGTGAGGACATCGACACCGCGCGTGAGCTGGCCGCCGACGACCCGGATTTCATCGCCGAGGTCAAGGAGCTGGAGCAGCGGCGCGAGGAGCTGACCGAGAAGCTGCGGCTGCTGCTGGTCCCGCGCGACCCCAGTGACGACAAGGACGTGATCCTTGAGGTCAAGGCGGGAGCGGGCGGCGACGAGTCCGCGCTCTTCGCCGGGGATCTGCTGCGGATGTATCTGCGGTACGCCGAGCGCGCCGGCTGGAAGACCGAGATCATCAACTCCACCGAGTCCGAGCTGGGCGGCTACAAGGACGTCCAGGTCGCGGTGAAGACCAAGGGCGGCCAGGGCGCCACCGAGCCCGGCCAGGGCGTCTGGGCCCGGCTGAAGTACGAGGGCGGGGTCCACCGGGTGCAGCGGGTGCCCGCGACCGAGTCCCAGGGCCGGATCCACACCTCCGCCGCCGGGGTGCTCGTCACCCCCGAGGCCGAGGACATCGATGTGGAGATCAACCCCAACGATCTGCGGATCGATGTGTACCGCTCCTCCGGTCCCGGCGGCCAGTCCGTCAACACGACCGACTCCGCCGTGCGCATCACCCATCTGCCGACCGGTGTCGTCGCCTCCTGTCAGAACGAGAAGAGCCAGCTCCAGAACAAGGAGCAGGCCCTGCGTATCCTGCGGTCCCGGCTGCTCGCCGCCGCCCAGGAGGAGGCCGAGAGGGAGGCCGCGGACGCCCGCCGCAGCCAGGTCCGTACCGTCGACCGGTCCGAGAAGATCCGTACGTACAACTTCCCCGAGAACCGGATCTCCGACCACCGGGTGGGGTTCAAGGCGTACAACCTGGACCAGGTGCTCGACGGCGATCTCGACGCCGTGATCCAGGCGTGCGTGGACGCGGACTCCGCCGCGAAGCTCGCCGCCGCGCAGTAGACCCGGACCCCGGGCCCGGTCGGATCCCCAGGAGCCGACCGGACCCGCCGGACCCGCCGTAACCGCTAGAACCGAACCGCCAGAACCACAGCCCCGCGCAGCAACTGTCGTACGAACCCGGGTGGAGGACCAGTGAACCTGCTGCTTGCCGAGGTGGCCCAGGCCACCCAGCGGCTGGCCGACGCCGGCGTGCCGTCCCCGCGCTTCGACGCGGAGGAGCTGGCCGCGTTCGTCCACGGGGTGAAGCGGGGTGAGCTGCACTCCGTCAAGGACGCCGACTTCGACGCCCGCTACTGGGAGGCCGTCGCCCGCCGCGAGGCGCGCGAGCCGCTCCAGCACATCACCGGCCGCGCCTTCTTCCGCTATCTGGAGCTCCAGGTCGGGCCCGGGGTCTTCGTCCCCCGCCCGGAGACCGAGTCCGTCGTCGGCTGGGCCATAGACGCGGTCCGCGCCATGGATGTCGTCGAACCGCTGATCGTGGACCTGTGCACCGGCTCCGGCGCCATCGCGCTCGCCATGGCGCAGGAGGTGCCGCGCTCCCGGGTGCACGCCGTGGAACTCTCCGACGACGCGCTGGAGTGGGCCCGCAGAAACGCCGAGGGCTCACGGGTCACCGTCCACCAGGGGAACGCGCTGACCGCCCTGCCGGAGCTGGACGGCCAGGTCGACCTGGTCATCTCCAACCCGCCGTACATCCCGCTCACCGAGTGGGAGTATGTCGCCCCCGAGGCCCGCGACCACGACCCGGAGATGGCCCTCTTCTCCGGCGAGGACGGCCTCGACACCATCCGGGGCATCGAGCGCACCGCCCACCGGCTGCTGCGGCCCGGCGGCCTCGTCGTCATCGAGCACGCCGACACCCAGGGCGGACAGGTGCCGTGGATCTTCAACGAGGAATCCGGCTGGACGGACGCGGCCGACCACCCCGACCTGAACAACCGCCCCCGTTTCGCCACGGCCCGCAAGGCGACCCCGTGACGACCCCGGGCGCCACCACCACCGCGCGTATCCGCACGGGCGGTCCGTCCTCGCGTACCCGCACGGGCGGTCCGTCGTTGTGTCCAGAGGCCGTCCGGCGCACCTCCGCGACCCGTGCGGCGCGAGCACCGAGAATGAAGGAGGCCCTCTGATGGCTCGGCGATACGACTGCAACGAGGCGAACGACCGTGCCACCGGCCTGCGCGAGGCCGCGTCGGCGGTCCGCCGGGGCGAGCTGGTCGTGCTGCCCACCGACACCGTCTACGGGGTCGGCGCGGACGCCTTCAGCTCGGCGGCGGTGGCCGATCTGCTGGAGGCCAAGGGCCGGGGCCGCAATATGCCCACCCCCGTGCTCATCGGCTCGCCGAACACCCTGCACGGACTGGCCACGGACTTCTCCGAGCAGGCGTGGGAACTGGTCGACGCCTTCTGGCCGGGAGCGCTCACCCTGGTCGCCCGCCACCAGCCCTCCCTCCAGTGGGACCTCGGGGACACCCGGGGCACCGTCGCCATCCGGATGCCCCTGCACCCCGTCGCCATCGAGCTGCTGACCGAGGTCGGCCCCATGGCCGTCTCCTCGGCCAACCTCACCGGCCACCGCTCCCCCGAGGACTGCGACGCCGCCCAGGAGATGCTCGGCGACTCGGTCTCCGTCTACCTCGACGGCGGTCCGACCCCGGGGATCGTGCCCTCCTCGATCGTCGATGTGACGGGACCGGTCCCGGTCCTGCTGCGCGCGGGCGCGCTGGACGCGGAGGAGCTGCGCAAGGTCGTACCCGACCTTGAGGTGGCGCCTTGATCGCCCCTGAGGGGCGTGGCATAGGCGCGGAGGCCGTCGGCGACACCTTCAGGATCCTCCACGTCAGCACCGGGAATGTGTGCCGCTCGCCGATCACCGAGCGATTGACCCGCCAGGCCCTGAGCGACCGCCTCGGCGACCCGGTGACCCGTGGGCTGATCGTGGAGAGCGCGGGCACCTGGGGCCACGAGGGCGCCCCCATGGAGGCCAACGCCGAACTGGTGCTGGCCGACTTCGGCGCGGACGCCAGCGGGTTCGTCGGCCGGGAACTGCTCGACGAGCATGTGATCCGCGCCGATCTGGTGCTCACCGCCACCCGCGACCACCGCGCCCAGGTCATCTCCATGGGGCACTCGGCGGGGCTGCGGACCTTCACCCTGAAGGAGTTCACCCGGCTGGTACGGGCCATCGACCCCGCGACCCTGCCCGACCCCCGGGACGAGGGCGTGGTCGAGCGGGCCCGCGCCCTGGTGCGCGCGGCGGCGGCGCTGCGCGGCTGGCTGCTGGCGCCGAGCCCGGACGCGGACGAGGTGCATGACCCGTACGGCGCGCCGATCACGTTCTTCCGCTCCATCGGCGACGAGATCAACCAGGCGCTCGACCCGGTCCTCACCGCGCTGACCGGCACCTCCGCCCCGTCCTGCCGCTGAGCCACGGGCCTGCCACCGAGCCACGGGCCGGGCCCGCACGGCGCGGCGGCCGGACGGGGGCGGGCCTACAGTGGAGAGGGCAGCAGCGCCCCCTGTGAGGCACGGAGGCCGCGATGGCGGTACCCACCGCACCCAGCTCACCCCCCGCCGCCCCGGACACCGGGACCGCCGGCGCGGCGGCGGTGCCCCGCTACGCCGATCTGGACGCGCTCCGCCGCCAGGACCCGCTGATCGCCGAGGTCATCCTCGGGGAGGCCGCCCGCCAGGCGGGCACCGTCCAGCTGATCGCCGCGGAGAACTTCACCTCCCCCGCCGTCCTGGCCGCCCTCGGCTCCCCGCTCGCCAACAAGTACGCGGAGGGCTATCCGGGCGCCCGCCACCACGGCGGCTGCGAACGCGTCGACACCGCCGAACGGATCGCCCGGGAGCGCGCCACCGCCCTCTTCGGCGCCGACCACGCCAATGTCCAGCCGCACTCCGGCTCCGCCGCGGTGCTGGCGGTGTACGCGGCCCTGCTGCGCCCCGGGGACGGCGTGCTCGCGCTCTCCCTGGACCGCGGCGGCCATCTCACCCATGGCTCGCCCGCGAACTTCTCCGGCCGCTGGTACGACTTCACCGGCTACGGGGTCGATCCCGTCACCGGCCGCACCGACCCCGGCGAGCTGCGCCGGCTGGCCCGTGAGCACCGTCCCCGGGCGATCGTCTGCGGCTCCATCTGCGATCCCCGCCATCCGGACTACGCCCTCTTCCGGGAGGTCGCCGACGAGGTGGGGGCCTGGCTGATCGTGGACGCGGCCCATCCGCTGGGCCTGGTCGCGGGCGGGGCCGCGCCGAGTCCGGTCCCGTACGCGGATGTGGTCTGCGCGACCACCCACAAGGTGCTGCGCGGTCCGCGCGGCGGAATGATCCTGTGCGGCCGGTCGCTGGCGGAGCGGATCGACCGGGCGGTCTTCCCGTTCAGCCAGGGCGGGGCGCAGATGCACACCATCGCGGCGAAGGCGGTCGCCTTCGGGGAGGCGTCGACCCCGGCCTTCGCCGGGTACGCGCACCGGGTGGTGGCCAATGCCCGGGTACTGGCCGGGGCGCTGGCGGCGGAGGGGTTCACCGTGGTCACCGGGGGGACCGACACCCATCTGCTGGTGGTGGACCCGGCGCCGCTCGGGGTCGACGGCCGTACCGCCCGGAGCCGGCTCGCCGCCGCGGGGCTGATCGCCGATGTCTGCGGACTGCCCTCGGGGACGGGGCGCGGGGTGCGGATCGGCACGGCCGCGGTGACCACCCAGGGGATGGGGGAGGGGGAGATGGCGCGGATCGCCGCCCTCTTCGCCCGTGCGGTCCGAGAGGACGGCGGCCGTGCCGGTGCCAGTGTCGGCAGCGGCGGTGGTGGCGGTGCCGTCGGGACAGGCGGGGCGGGCGGGGTCCGGGCCCAGGTTCATGATCTTGCCGGTAGATTTCCGCCCTATCCGTGACAGTCCCGGCGACCGTCCCGGCCGGTGCAACCATCGGGGCCCCAAGCGTGTCCTCAACCATGGGGCCGCCCCGGCTAGGGTGTGGTGATTGAGATGGCCGGCGATTCCTCTGGGGCAAGTCCGTGCGTGATTATTTGCTGACGCTCTGCGTCACAGCCGCGGTGACCTTTCTGCTCACCGGTCCGGTGCGGAAGTTCGCCATCGCGACCGGAGCCGTACCGGAGATCCGCGCCCGTGATGTGCACCGAGAACCGACTCCACGGCTCGGTGGCATCGCCATGTTCTTCGGGCTCTGCGCGGGGCTGCTCGTCGCCGACCACCTCACCAATCTCCGGTCGGTCTTCGAATGGTCGAACGAGCCGCGCGCACTGCTGTCCGGCGCCGCCCTGATCTGGATCATCGGTGTCCTGGACGACAAGTTCGAGATCGACGCCCTGATCAAACTGGGCGGACAGATGATCGCCGCGGGTGTGATGGTGATGCAGGGTCTGACGATTCTGTGGATCCCGGTCCCCGGTGTCGGCATGGTCACCCTCACCGACTGGCAGGGCACCCTGCTGACGGTGGCCCTGGTGGTGATCACCATCAACGCGGTGAACTTCGTGGACGGACTGGACGGTCTCGCCGCGGGCATGGTGTGCATCGCCGCCGCCGCGTTCTTCCTGTACGCCTATCGGATCTGGGTCGGCAACGGAATTCAGGCCGCCGCCCCGGCGACGCTTTTCACCGCCATTCTCATCGGAATGTGCCTGGGATTCCTGCTGCACAATATGCATCCGGCACGGATCTTCATGGGGGATTCCGGGTCGATGCTGATCGGCCTGGTTCTCGCCGCCTCGGCGATCTCGGTGACCGGCAATGTCGACATGGACACCATGGCGATCTTCGCCCAGGACGGATCCGCGCAGACCGCCCATGCGGCCCTGCCGGTCTTCATCCCGCTGCTGCTGCCGCTGACCATCATCGCGATCCCCCTCGCCGACCTGGTGCTGGCGATCGTGCGCCGCACCTGGAACGGCCAGTCGCCGTTCGCCGCCGACCGGGGCCATCTCCACCACCGGCTGCTCCAGATCGGTCACTCGCACAGCCGAGCGGTTCTCATCATGTACTTCTGGTCGGCGGTGATCGCTTTCGGTGTGGTGGGCTATTCGGTGAATTCCACCGCCCTCTGGATCGTGATGGTGATCGCGGGGCTGAGCGCCGTCGGACTGGTTCTGCTGCTGCTGCCGAGATTCACTCCCCGGGCCCCGCGCTGGGCGGAGCGCTTCGTACCGCCGCGCTATCGCCGCCGCGCCCCTGTGGCGCTCGCCACGGACGCCACGGAGGCCCCCGAGGCCCTCGGTGAGGCACCCCGGCAGGAGGCCGGGAGCGGCCCACACACGGCCCCTGGGGCCCCTGGCGCGGAGGGCTCCCGTACCCCCGTTCCGGCGGGCGTCAACGGCGCGACCGCGGTCGGTGGCCGCGCACGCCTGCTCGACCGGCGCAAGGCCGGGACACGCGGGTGACGTTTCTGATTATGCTGGGGCATTAGCACACATTCAGCCGGGTGATCTCTGCACACACGGGCGCGTTCGCTCTCATGTGTGACAGTAGGCACACGTCTGGGTAAAGGTCTCTTCAAATAGTTTGTGATACGGTTCACGAGAACCGGCGACAGCGCTGAAGGACCGTAGTGCGACGGTCATTTGGCCCCGAGGACCCGACTCGGATCCGGATTACGCTCGTCCATGACGACACACCACTGCCATTCCCCCCAGGAAGCGGAGCTGCCGCCATGCCGTCCAACGACGTCCGCACACTCCTTCACACCGCCGTACCCACAGCCGCCACCGGCCTTGTCGCCGCCGTGGTGAGCGCCGTGGTGGCCGGCGGCAAGGGTGCGCTCGGAGCCGTCCTCGGCACGGTCGTGGTGATCGGCTTCATGGGTGTCGGCATGGTCGTCCTCCAGCGGACCGCCAGGAATCTCCCGCACTTGTTCCAAGCCATGGGGCTCATGCTCTACATGGCGCAGCTGCTGCTGCTCTTCATGCTGATGGCCCTGTTCAAGGGCACCACCGCGTTCGACTTCAAGGCCTTCGCCTTCTCCTTGCTCGCGGCGACGATCGTCTGGGTAGTGGCTCAGGCGCGCGTGTTCATGAAGGCCAAGATCATGTATGTCGAACCTGAGTCTTCGAAGGGCGAGAAGCCCCAGAAGACGGGCTCGTCGTCGTGAAAGGTAGGGGCGGTATAAGGGGCCGTTCGCGATCCTGCTATCGTCCGGTGCCAACTACTGCGGCACAGCGGGCGCGGGCATCTGAGCTGACGCCTGCTCATTCGCGAGGCTCCATGCCCGCCAGCCGCCCTCACATCCGAAACACCAGTCCAGTGCCGAACCGCGGCCATGCGCCGCGCCGACACAACGAGGTTGCCGTACCCATGCGCCACGCTGAAGGAGCCCGCGGTGAGTGCTGACCCCCAGATGCTCGCCTTCGACCCGAACTGTCAGCTCTTCTCCGGGTGCGGGTTCCCAGCTCCGGGCCTGCACACGTTCCTGTATGAGCCGATCTTCACGGTCGCCGGCTTCGAGTTCACCAAGCCGATGCTGCTGGCCATTGTCAGCTCCATCCTGGTCGTCGGTTTCTTCTGGGCCGCCTTCGGTAAGGCGAAGCTTGTTCCCGGCAAGCTCCAGATGGTCGGTGAGGCCGGATACGACTTCATCCGCCGCGGTGTCGTCTACGAGATCATCGGCAAGAAGGACGGCGAGAAGTACGTCCCGCTGATGGTGTCGTTGTTCTTCTTCGTCTGGATCCTGAATCTCTGGTCGATCATTCCGCTCGCCCAGTTCCCGGTCACGTCGCTGATCGCCTTCCCGGCAGGTCTGGCGCTGGTCGTCTACGTAACCTGGGTCACCCTCACCTTCAAGAAGCACGGCTTCGCAGGTGCCTGGAAGAACATCCTCGGCTACGACAAGAACCTCGGGCCGATCCTCCCGCTGGTGATGGTGCTGGAGTTCTTCTCCAACCTGGTCATCCGCCCCTTCACGCACGCGGTCCGGCTCTTCGCGAACATGTTCGCCGGCCACATGCTGATCGTGATGTTCTCGCTGGCCACCTGGTACCTGATGAGCGGTATCGGCTTCGCCTACGCCGGCGCCTCGTTCGTGATGGTCATGGTGATGATCGTCTTCGAGCTCTTCGTCCAGGCCGTCCAGGCGTACGTCTTCGTCCTCCTGGCCTCCAGCTACATCCAGGGCGCGCTCTCCGAGCACCACTGAGCCTCCCCCTCCCTCCCAGATCCGCAGTCGTCCGGTGGCCAACCCCCACCGGGACATTGAAAGAGAAGGAAGAACCGGCATGTCCGCTCTCCAGACCCTCGCCGCCGAGAACGCCGTCTCCGGCAACGTCAACGCTGTCGGCTACGGCCTCGCCGCCATCGGCCCCGGCATCGGCGTCGGCATCATCTTCGGTAACGGCACCCAGGCCCTCGCCCGTCAGCCCGAGGCGGCCGGCCTGATCCGTACCAACCAGATCATGGGTTTCGCCTTCTGTGAGGCGCTTGCCCTCATCGGCATCGTCATGGGCTTCGTCTTCCAGTAAGCCGACCGACAGCCCTATCTCTTTTCACGGAAGGCACTGATGTGATCGCTCAGCTCACTATCGCGGCAGCGGAGGAGCAGCCTCCTCTCATTCCGCACCTGGACGAGCTCATCGTCGGCCTGATCGCGTTCGCCATCGTCTTCTTCTTCCTCGCGAAGAAGCTGCTCCCGAACATCAACAAGGTTCTGGAGGAGCGTCGGGAAGCCATCGAGGGCGGTATGGAGAAGGCCGAGGAGGCGAAGACCGAGGCCGAGAGCGTCCTGGAGCAGTACAAGGCGCAGCTCGCCGAGGCCCGCCACGAGGCCGCCCGACTCCGCCAGGAGGCGACCGAGCAGGGCACCGCGATCATCGCGGAGATGAAGGCCGAGGGCCAGCGGCAGCGTGAGGAGATCATCGCGGCCGGTCACGCCCAGATCGAGGCCGACCGCAAGGCCGCGTCCGCCGCGCTCCGCCAGGACGTGGGCAAGCTCGCGACCGACCTGGCCGGCAAGCTGGTGGGCGAGTCCCTTGAGGACCACGCCCGGCAGAGCCGCACCATCGACCGCTTCCTCGACGAGCTGGAGCAGAAGGCCGTCTCGAATGGGGCGGCCCGATGAACGGAGCGAGCCGGGAGGCGCTGGCCACCGCACGCGAGTCCCTCGACGCGCTGACCGACAACACCTCGGTCGACGCGGCGAAGCTCGCCGAGGAGCTGGCCGCCGTCACCGCCCTGCTCGACCGCGAGGTCTCGCTGCGTCGGGTCCTGACCGACCCGGCGCAGTCCGGCGAGGCCAAGGCCGAGCTGGCGGGTCGCCTGCTGCGCGGCCAGGTGGGCGGCGAAGCCGTCGATCTGGTCTCCGGCATGGTCCGTTCCCGCTGGTCGCGCTCGCGTGACCTGGTCGACGGGGTGGAGGAGCTGGCGGCTGTCGCCGAGCTGACCGCCGCCCAGCGCGCGGGCACGCTCGACAGCGTCGAGGACGAGCTGTTCCGCTTCGGCCGGATCGTCGACTCCAGCAAGGACCTGCGGTCCGCGCTGACCGACAAGGCCGCCACCGCCTCCGCCAAGACGGAGCTGGTACGCGGACTGCTCGGCGGCAAGGCCGTCCCGTCCACCGAGCGACTGGTCGCCCGGCTGGTCACCGCGTACCGGGGACGTAGCCTGGAGGGGGGCCTGGAGGCCCTGTCCAAGCTCGCCGCGGCGCGCCGGGACCGGATGGTCGCCACCGTCACCTCCGCGGTTCCGCTCAGTGACCAGCAGAAGCAGCGCCTCGGCGCCGCGCTGGCCTCGCTGTACGGCCGCGCGATGCATCTGAACCTGGATGTGGACCCCACGGTCCTCGGCGGGATCTCGGTGCGGGTCGGGGACGAACTGATCAACGGCACCGTCGTGGAGCGTCTGGACGACGCGACCCGGCGCATGGCCGGCTGACGCCGAAGGCGACGGCACCAGAACACCCGCTTCATCCGAAGCACGAGAAGTACCAGCGGCCCGGTTGGGCCGTGCAGAGATTGCAGAAGATTCCTGGGGGTCGGCCCCCAGACCCCCAGTAAGAAACTTCGGGCCCAACAAGGAGAGCAGGGAACCCAGATGGCGGAGCTCACGATCCGGCCGGAGGAGATCCGGGATGCGCTGGAGAACTTTGTCCAGTCGTACAAGCCGGACGCGGCCTCGCGCGAGGAAGTCGGTACGGTCAGCGCGGCCGGCGACGGTATCGCCAAGGTCGAGGGTCTTCCCTCGGCCATGGCGAACGAGCTGCTGCGGTTCGAGGACGGGACGCTCGGTCTCGCCCTGAACCTGGAGGAGCGCGAGATCGGCGCGATCGTCCTCGGCGAGTTCAGCGGCATCGAGGAAGGCCAGTCGGTCAGCCGTACCGGAGAGGTGCTGTCGGTCGCCGTCGGCGAAGGCTACCTCGGCCGCGTCGTCGACCCGCTCGGCAACCCGATCGACGGTCTCGGCGAGATCGAGACCTCGGGCCGTCGCGCCCTGGAGCTGCAGGCCCCCACGGTCATGCAGCGCAAGTCGGTCCACGAGCCGATGGAGACGGGCTACAAGGCCGTCGACGCCATGACCCCGATCGGCCGTGGCCAGCGTCAGCTGATCATCGGTGACCGTCAGACCGGCAAGACCGCCCTGGCCGTCGACACGATCATCAACCAGCGCGACAACTGGCGCTCGGGCGACGTGAACAAGCAGGTGCGCTGCATCTACGTCGCCATCGGCCAGAAGGGCTCCACCATCGCGTCCGTGCGCGGTGCGCTGGAGGAGGCCGGCGCGCTGGAGTACACCACCATCGTCGCCGCCCCGGCGTCCGACCCGGCGGGCTTCAAGTACCTCGCCCCGTACACCGGCTCGGCCATCGGCCAGCAGTGGATGTACGAGGGCAAGCACGTCCTGATCATCTTCGACGACCTGTCGAAGCAGGCCGACGCCTACCGTGCCGTGTCGCTGCTGCTGCGCCGCCCGCCGGGCCGTGAGGCCTACCCGGGTGACGTCTTCTACCTGCACTCCCGTCTGCTGGAGCGCTGCGCGAAGCTCTCCGACGCGATGGGCGCGGGTTCGATGACCGGTCTGCCGATCGTCGAGACCAAGGCCAACGACGTCTCGGCGTTCATCCCGACCAACGTCATCTCGATCACCGACGGCCAGTGCTTCCTGGAGTCCGACCTGTTCAACGCCGGTCAGCGCCCGGCCCTGAACGTCGGTATCTCGGTCTCCCGTGTCGGTGGCTCCGCCCAGCACAAGGCGATGCGCCAGGTCTCCGGACGTCTTCGTGTGGACCTCGCCCAGTACCGTGAGCTGGAGGCGTTCGCCGCCTTCGGTTCCGACCTGGACGCGGCCTCGAAGTCGGCCCTGGAGCGCGGTAAGCGCATGGTCGAGCTGCTGAAGCAGGCGCAGTACCAGCCGATGCGCACCGAGGACCAGGTCGTCTCCGTCTGGGCCGGCACCACCGGCAAGATGGACGATGTCCCGGTTCAGGACATCCGCCGCTTCGAGCGCGAGCTGCTGGAGTACCTGCACCGCGACGAGGCCGGTCTGATGGCCTCCATCCGCGACGGCGCGAAGATGTCGGACGACACGCTGACCAAGATCGCGGACTGCATCGCCGCGTTCAAGAAGCAGTTCGAGACGCACGACGGCAAGCTGCTCGGCGAGGACGCCCCGGCCACCGTCAACGTCTCGAAGTGACGACGGAAGGGACCTGACTCATGGGAGCGCAGCTCCGGGTCTACAAGCGTCGCATCCGGTCCGTCACCGCGACGAAGAAGATCACCAAGGCGATGGAGATGATCGCCGCCTCGCGCATCGTCAAGGCGCAGCGCAAGGTGGCGGCCTCCACGCCGTACGCGACCGAGCTGACGCGCGCGGTCACGGCGGTGGCGACCGGATCGAACACCAAGCACCCTCTGACCACCGAGGCGGAGAACCCGTCGCGTGCCGCGGTCCTGCTCGTCACGAGCGACCGCGGTCTGGCCGGCGGCTACTCCTCCAACGCCATCAAGGCGGCGGACCGGCTCACCGAGCGGCTCCGTGGCGAGGGCAAGGAGGTCGACACCTACATCGTCGGCCGCAAGGGTGTCGCCTACTACGGATTCCGTGAGCGCAAGGTCATGGATTCGTGGACGGGGTTCACGGACAGCCCTGAGTACGCCCACGCCAAGAACGTGGCCGCGCCGCTCATCGAGGCCGTCCGCAAGGACACCGCCGAAGGCGGAGTCGACGAGCTGCACATCGTCTTCACGGAGTTCGTGTCGATGATGACGCAGACGCCGGTGGACAACCGGATGCTGCCGCTCAGCCTTGAGAAGGCGGCGGAGGAGAGCGGTGCGAAGGGCGAGATCCTTCCGCTGTTCGACTTCGAGCCGTCGGCGGAGGACGTCCTCGACGCCCTGCTGCC
Organism: Streptomyces sp. NPDC000594; assembly: GCF_040299965.1. Classification (NCBI taxonomy): domain Bacteria; kingdom Bacillati; phylum Actinomycetota; class Actinomycetes; order Kitasatosporales; family Streptomycetaceae; genus Streptomyces; species Streptomyces sp. NPDC000594. The sequence continues at coordinate 321,697 of NZ_JBEPCY010000004.1, forward strand.
GCGCTATGTCGAGAGCCGGGTCTACAACGCCCTGCTGCAGGCCGCCGCTTCCGAGCACGCGGCCCGCCGCCGGGCGATGAAGTCGGCCACCGACAACGCGGGAGATCTGATCAATTCACTCTCCCGTCTTGCCAACGCGGCCCGCCAGGCCGAAATCACCCAGGAAATCAGCGAGATCGTCGGTGGCTCCAGTGCCCTGGCCGACGCGAACGCGGGGAGTGAAAAGTAATGACGACCTCTGTTGAGACGGCCACGGCCACGGGCCGCGTCGCCCGGGTCATCGGCCCGGTCGTCGACGTGGAGTTCCCCGTCGACGCGATGCCGGAGATCTACAACGCGCTGCACGTCGAGGTGGCTGACCCCGCCGAGGACGGCGCCCTCAAGACGCTGACCCTTGAGGTCGCGCAGCACCTCGGTGACGGCCTGGTCCGCACCATCTCGATGCAGCCCACCGACGGTCTGGTCCGCCAGGCCCCGGTGTCCGACACGGGCAAGGGCATCACCGTCCCGGTCGGCGACTTCACCAAGGGCAAGGTGTTCAACACCCTCGGCGAGGTGCTGAACCACCCCGAGGCGAACAACGAGAAGACCGAGCGCTGGGCGATCCACCGCAAGGCTCCCGCCTTCGACCAGCTCGAGTCGAAGACCGAGATGTTCGAGACCGGCCTGAAGGTCGTCGACCTTCTCACCCCGTACGTCAAGGGTGGAAAGATCGGTCTGTTCGGTGGTGCCGGTGTCGGCAAGACCGTGCTGATCCAGGAAATGATCATGCGTGTCGCCAACCTCCACGAGGGCGTCTCCGTCTTCGCGGGTGTCGGTGAGCGTACGCGTGAGGGCAACGACCTCATCGACGAGATGGAGGAGTCGGGCGTTCTGGAGAAGACCGCCCTGGTCTTCGGCCAGATGGATGAGCCCCCGGGGACGCGTCTGCGCGTCGCCCTGGCCGGTCTGACCATGGCGGAGTACTTCCGCGATGTGCAGAAGCAGGACGTGCTCTTCTTCATCGACAACATCTTCCGGTTCACCCAGGCCGGTTCCGAGGTGTCCACCCTGCTCGGCCGTATGCCGTCCGCGGTGGGTTACCAGCCGAACCTGGCGGACGAGATGGGTCTCCTCCAGGAGCGCATCACCTCGACCCGTGGTCACTCGATCACCTCGATGCAGGCGATCTACGTCCCCGCGGACGACCTGACCGACCCGGCCCCGGCCACCACCTTCGCCCACCTCGACGCGACGACGGTGCTCTCCCGTCCGATCTCTGAGAAGGGCATCTACCCGGCCGTGGACCCGCTGGACTCCACGTCCCGGATCCTGGACCCCCGCTACATCGCGGCGGACCACTACCAGGCCGCCATGCGTGTCAAGGGAATCCTTCAGAAGTACAAGGACCTCCAGGACATCATCGCGATCCTCGGTATCGACGAGCTGGGCGAGGAGGACAAGCTCGTTGTCCACCGTGCCCGTCGTGTCGAGCGCTTCCTGTCCCAGAACACCCACGCGGCGAAGCAGTTCACCGGTGTGGACGGTTCGGACGTGCCGCTCGACGAGTCGATCTCCGCGTTCAACGCGATCTGCGACGGCGAGTACGACCACTTCCCGGAGCAGGCGTTCTTCATGTGCGGTGGTCTTGAGGACCTCAAGAAGAACGCCAAGGAGCTCGGCGTCTCCTGAGTCCGCTGACTCCTGAGTCGGCCGGCTCTCAAGTCGGTCGGCTCATGACGGAGGGGGCGGGGTCCGTCCCGCCCCTTCCGTACGCCTTCCGGCCGGGGGGTTCGCCCCCCGGCACCCGGCCGTGACAGGCCGGGGCGGGGTCCGGACGTCCCGGCGGCCCGTACCCCATTAGACTTTGACCCAACACCCGGCATCTGTGCCGGGTGGTGACCCGAGGAGCCACCCTTGGCTGCTGAGCTGCATGTCGAGCTGGTCGCCGCCGACCGTCAGGTCTGGTCCGGCGAGGCCACCCTGGTCGTCGCGCGCACCGCGTCCGGCGACATCGGTGTCATGCCCGGTCACCAGCCGCTTCTGGGTGTGCTGGAATCGGGCCCGGTGACCATCCGTACCAGCTCCCCCGAGGGGGCCGGTACCGTCGTCGCCGCCGTGCACGGCGGTTTCATCTCCTTCGCCGACAACAAGCTGTCGCTGCTGGCGGAGATCGCCGAGCTGGCGGACGAGATCGATGCCCAGCGCGCCGAGCGTGCGCTGGAGCGCGCCAAGTCGGATTCGGACGCCGCCGCCGAGCGTCGTGCCGATGTCCGGCTGCGCGCGGTGGCGGTGCGCTGAGCACCCCGCCGACAGTCGTCATCCTCAGCCGCGGCCCGGACTGGACTTCCAGACCGGGCCGCGGCTGAGGCAATGCAGGTGCACACGGTTCGGTCAAGGACGAGGACGAGGCGAGGAGGTCGGTGAAGATGTTCCTCGCGGTGCTTGTGAGCGTCCTGGCGCTGGTCGCCCTGGTGGGGATCGGGCTGTTCGTCTTCGGACTGCGCAGACGGCTGATCCAGCGCTCGGGGGGCACCTTCGACTGCTCCCTGCGGTGGAACGTCCCCGAGGAGCCGGAGCCGGAGGGTGCTCCCTCCGGCAAGGGCTGGGTGTACGGGGTCGCCCGGTACGGCGGCGACCGCATCATGTGGTTCCGGGTCTTCTCCTACGCCCCCCGGCCGCGCCGGGTGCTGGAGCGCTCCTCCATCGAGGTGATCGGCCGGCGCACCCCCGAGGGCGAGGAGGAGCTGGCGCTCCTCTCCGACGCGGTGGTCCTGGGCTGTGTGCACCAGGGGGTCCGCCTGGAGCTGGCGATGAGCGAGGACGCGCTCACCGGCTTTCTCGCCTGGCTGGAGGCGGCGCCTCCCGGGCAGCGGGTGAATGTGGCCTGAGCCCGGTGGGTGGATCAGGGAAGGTCCGGGCAGCCGGGCCCGTGCCAGGATGGCGCGATGTCCTTCGATCACAATGACCACTATCACGGGCTCTTACTCCGCCACCTCCCCGAGAACTGCCGCAGAGCGCTCGATGTCGGCTGCGGCACCGGGAGTTTCGCCCGGAAACTGGCCGCGCGGGGCATCGATGTCGACGCCCTCGACCCCGCCGGGACGGCCATCGGGACGGCCCGGTCCCTCGCGACGGACCCGGCACACGCCGCCCGGATCCGCTGGCGGCGGGCGGACATCACCGCTACCGCTCTGCCGTCCGGCACCTATGACTACATCTCCTGTCTGGCGAGCATCCACCATGTTCCCTTCGACACCGTGGAGAAGCTCCGGGAGGCGCTGAGCCCCGGGGGTGTGCTGGTGATCCTCGGCTGCTACCGCGAGAGCACTCCGTCGGACCGGCTGATCGGCCTGGCCGCCGTACCCGTCAACGCGGTCTGCCGGGTGGTGACATGGATCCGCGAGCGCCTCGGCCTGAAGAAGGACATCAGCCGCCCCTCCGTGACCGCCAGGCCTCCCATGACCCTGCCCGAGATGGCGGCGGGTGCCAGGGTGCTCCTGCCGGGCAGCACGATCCGACGTCTCCTCTTCTGGCGCTGTCTGCTGGTGTACCGGAAGCCCCTCCCGGGGAGGGACGGCGAAGGGGCCGGGGAGTGATCCCCGGCCCCTCCGTGGTGCTGTGCCCGGTCCGCTGGGTGGTGCGGTCTGTTACTGGAGCCCGTTGTTGATCGCGGTGGTCAGTTCACCGTTGCTGGTGTCACCGCTGGCGTCCCAGGCGAAGGCGCCGCCCAGGCCCTGGGCCTTGGCCCAGGACATCTTGGCGCCGATGGTCGCCGGGGTGTCGTAACCCCACCAGTTGGCGCCGCACTTGGCGTAGGCGGTGCCGCCGATGGTGCCGGTGGCCGGGCAGGTGTTCTTGAGGACCTTGTAGTCCTCGAAGCCGGGCTCATAGGTGCCCTGGGCCGGTCCGGTGGCGGTGCCGCCCGGGGTGGCCTGGGTGACGCCCGTCCAGCCCCGTCCGTAGTAGCCGATGCCCAGCAGCAGCTTGGCCGCCGGGACGCCCTTGGCCTTCAGCTTGGCGATGGCCTCGGCGGAGTTGAAGCCCTGCTGCGGGATGCCGGCATAGGCGTTGAGCGGGGAGTGCGGGGCGGTCGGACCCTGCTGGGCCCAGGCGCCGAAGAAGTCGTACGTCATCACGTTGTACCAGTCGGTGTACTGCGCCGCACCCGCGTAGTCGGCCTTGTCGATCTTGCCGTTGGCGGAGGCGTCGGCGGTGATGGCGGCGGTCAGCAGGTAGTTCGGACCCACCCGGGTACGGAACGCCTGCATCATGTTCTTCATCACGGCCGGGCCGCTGGTGTCACAGGTCAGACCACAGGCGTTGGGGTACTCCCAGTCCAGGTCGATGCCGTCGAAGACATCGGCCCAGCGCGGGTCCTCGACCAGGCGGTAGCAGGAGTCGGCGAAGGCGGCCGGGTTCTGCATGGCCTGCGGGAAGCCGCCGGACCAGGTCCAGCCGCCGAAGGAGAAGAGGACCTTGATGTGCGGGTGCTTCTTCTTCAGCTCACGGAGCTGGTTGAAGTTGCCGCGCAGCGGCTGGTCCCAGGTGTCGGCCACGCCGTCCACGGACTGGTCGGCGGTGTAGGCCTTCTCGTAGTCGGCGAAGGCGTCACCGATGGTGCAGCGGCCACCCTGGACATTGCCGAAGGCGTAGTTGATGTGGGTGATCTTCGCTGCGATCCCGGCCGTGTCCAGGTTCTTGACGTGGTAGTTCCGGCCGTAGACACCCCACTGGGTGAAGTAGACCATCTTCTTGGCCTTGGGGCCGGTGCCACCGCCGGGGGTGGAGACGATCAGCGGCTCGCTCGCCGGGCCGACCTGGTCGATGGTGTCCCGCGCCACCACGGTGTACGTGTAGTCCGTGCCCTTGGTGAGGCCGGTGTCCGTGAAGGTGAGCCCGGTGGTGGTGGTCACCACGGTGCCGTTGCGGAGGAGGTCGTAGTTCTTGACGCCCTTGTCGTCGGTGGCCGCGGCCCAGCTGATGACGGCCGAGGTCTCGGTCACCGTGCCCGCGGTGGGTACACCCGGGGCGGTGGGCGGGTCGTCACCGGGGACGACACCGCCGTCACAGGAGCCGTTGTTGAGCTTACAGTTGGACGGGGCGCCGGTGCCGGTGCCGTTGAACCCGAAGGTCACGGTGGCGCCGGGGGCGAGGGAGCCCGCCCAGGGCTTGTTCTTGGCGGTCCACCGGTTGCCGACGCTGGTGACGTCGGCGTCCCACGCGGAGGCCACCCGGGTGCCGGCGGGGAAGTCCCACTCGACGGTCCAGCCGTTGAGGGTGGTCGTCCCGGTGTTCTTGATGGTCCAGCGGCCCTCGAACCCGCTGCCCCAGTCGGCGGCCTTGGCGTAGGTCGCGGTCGCCGAGGTGGCGGCCTGGGCGGGGGTCGCGAGGCCGACCATGGCGGCCAGCGGGACGATGAGGGCCGTCAGCCCCGCCACGATCCGTGACCTGGTGGAAAGACGCGACCACGGGGTATGACGACTTCTGGGGCCGTGCAGGGGTGGGGGTTGAGTGCTCACGGGTGCTCCTTGTGGAGGTCCGGACAGTGGGGTGGGACCGGGGCACTGCGCACTCTGCGTGGCTCACCGCAGCGTGTGTTGCGGTGAGAGTAGGAAGGTCTGGACCAATCGTCAATAGGTCCAGACCAAAGACGGCGGCCGGATCGCAGACGGCGGAAAACCGTCCGTCAGATCCCCAACTCCTGCGCCAGGATCGCCGCTTGCACCCGGCTGCGCAGCTCCAGCTTCCCCAGCAATCGGCTGACGTGGGTCTTCACCGTGGCCTCGGCCATCGAGAGCCGGTCGGCGATCTCCGCGTTGGAGAGCCCGGCACCCAGCGCCGAGAGCACCTCGCGCTCCCGGGGGGTCAGCGACTCCAGCGCGGCTGCGTCCGGCCCCGAGGCCGGGCGCACCGGCCGGGGGGCGGCGAACTCGGCGATCAGCCGCCGGGTCACCGCCGGGGCGATGAGCCCCTCGCCACGCGCCACCGTGCGCACCCCCGCCAGCAGATCGGCCGCCTCGGTGTTCTTCAGCAGAAATCCCGAGGCGCCCGCGCGCAGCGCCCCGAAGATGTACTCGTCCAGATCGAAGGTGGTCAGCACCAGCACATCCGCCAGCCGCTCCGCGACGATCTCCCGGGTCGCCGAGACCCCGTCCAGCCGGGGCATCTGGATGTCCATCAGCACCAGATCGGGGTCCAGCTCGCGGGCGAGCCGTACCGCCTCCTCGCCGTCCGCCGCCTCGCCCACCACCTCGATGTCCGGGGCGCTGCGCAGGATGAGCACCAGTCCCGCCCGGACCGCGCGCTGGTCCTCGGCGACCAGGACCCGGATACGGGCCGGGGAACCGCCGCCCGCCCCGGCGCGCTCCCCGGGGCTCTCCCCGGCGCTTTCCCGGGGGTACGGCGGCTGCGGGGGGTGCTGGGTCATGCCGGGGGCTCCTTGTCGTCGTGCACGGGCAGGACCGCCCGGACACACCAGATCGTCGCCGGTCCGTCCGGCGGCCCCGGGGCCGGCCCCGCCTCCACCGTCCCGGAGAGCAGGTCCACCCGTTCCCTGATGCCCACCAGACCGCTGCCGGAGCCGGGCGCGCGGGGCCCCGCGCGATGGCCGAAGGGGCTGGTCACCGTCACCGTCAGGGCGGAGCCCGGCCCCTGGCCCAGGGCCACCCGGACCTGGCCCCGGCCCGCGTGCTTGAGCGCGTTGGTCAGTGACTCCTGCACGATGCGATAGGCGGCCAGCTCCACCGGGGCGGGCAGCGACCCACCCGGGGTGCGCCGGTCGTCCAGGGCGAAGGTGAGCCCGCTGGAGGCGCCGTTGGTCCGGGCCTGGGCGACCAGTGCCTCCAGGCCGTCGAGGGTGGGCGCGGCGGCGGGCAGCTGGTCCTCGCCCCTGTCCCGCAGCAGTCCGATCAAACGTCGCATTTCAGCCAGGCCGGCGACGCTGTTCTCCCGAATCACCCCCAGGGCGTCCCGGGTGGTCGACGGATCGTTCAGGGAGAGCGCGGCGGTGGAGTGGATGGCGATGGCGGACAGATGGTTGGCGACCATGTCGTGCAGCTCCCGGGCCATCCGCCCGCGCTCCGCCGTCACCGCCTGCACCCGGTCCATCTCGGCCAGCAGGGCGGTCTGCTCCGCCCGGAGCCGGGCCATGTCGGCGGCGGCCCGGTGGTTGCGGATGACGGCGGCGGTGATCGCGGGGGCGATGGTGATCATGCCGACGAGTACTCCGAGCAGCAGCCCCTCGGGGTCCTGGAGCAGCACCAGGAAGATCACCGTCGAGGCGACCGTCAGCAGACCGGCGATCACCGGGATCCGCCGGGCGGTCCGCGCCGAGCCGTAGAGGACCGCCGCGTACACCACATCGGTGAAGACCAGCAGGGTGATCAGATTGCCCAGTGTGAAGAGATCGGCGACCAGCGCCGCCGTACCCACCAGCAGGGTGGTCAGCGGCAGCGAGCGGCGGAAGAGCGCCTGGGCGCAGATCACCGTGAGCGGCACCAGGGTGGCCCAGGCGGGCAGCGGCGACTCGCGCTGGGTGTAGAGGCCCAGCGACCACAGCAGCAGACCGCCGAGGAAGGCGCTGACCGCGAGGACGACATCGTGGCGGTGGGGGCGGGGCAGGGTCACCTCTCCATCCAACACGCCGGCCGGCCCGCGGCGCCTCAGCGGCCCGGCGGAACCGCGGCCGATCCGTGTACACCGAAAGATGCAGTCCGGGTTCCTCACCGGTGACGACGATCCGGGGGCCGGGAGCAGGGAGTCTGGAGGGGAGAGAGCGCACCATCGACGGGGAGAACACGGTGATTCTCACACTGATCATCATCTGTGAGGTCGGCTTCTGGGTCCTGCTGGCCGCGGGCCTCGGCGCGCGCTATCTGCTGCGGATGCCCCGGCTCGGCGCGGCCCTGCTGCTGTGCGAGCCGCTGCTGGAGGTCGTCCTGCTGATCGCCACCGCGATCGACCTCAGGAACGGCGCCGAGCCCGGCTGGCACCACGGCCTCGCCGCGCTCTACATCGGCTACACCGTCGGCCATGGCCACCGCACGGTGAAGTGGCTCGACGGCCATGCCGCCCACCGCCTGGGCGGGGCGCCGCCGCCGGTGGCGCCGCCCCGGTACGGGATGGCCCGCGCCGCCCACGAGGGCAGGGTGTGGGCCGGGACCCTGATCGGCGCCGCCGTGGCGACCGGGCTGCTCCTGCTGGCGATCCGGTACGTCGGCGACTCCGGGAGCACCGCCTCGCTGGAGGCCTGGATGTACCAGGCCTGGAGGATCACCGGTATCCATGGCCTGATCGCGCTCACCTATCTGATCTGGCCGCGTCAGGAGCCCGGTGGGGTGAAGGGCGACGACGGGGACCGGGAGCCGGTACGGGTGGAGCGCCGCCCCGGCGCCTGAGCCCCCGGGTGCCCCGTCCCCCGGGACGCGGGTGCCCGAGCCGGCCCCCGGTGTCCCGCCCCCGGCCTCCGCCCGCCTGCCCCCCCCGGGTGTCCCGTGCCGTGCTCAGCGCTCCCCGCCCGGCACCCACAGCACATCGCCGCGCTCCTTGTTGGCCACCCGCGCCAGGATGAAGAGCAGATCCGAGAGCCGGTTGAGATACGTGGCCGCCAGCGGGTTCATCGTCTCGCCGTGGACCTCCATCGCCGCCCAGGTGGACCGCTCGGCCCGGCGTACCACCGTGCACGCCTGGTGCAGCAGCGCGGCGCCCGGCGTCCCGCCCGGCAGGATGAAGCTGCGCAGCTTCTCCAGCCCCTCCAGATAGTGGTCGCAGTCGGCCTCCAGCCGGTCGATGTACGCCTGCTCCACCCGCAGCGGCGGGTACGGGGGGTTCTCCGCCACGGGCGTGGAGAGGTCCGCGCCCACATCGAAGAGATCGTTCTGGATCCGGGTGAGCACCTGGACCACGTCCGGCGCCAGCGCGCCCAGCGCGATGGCGGTCCCGAGGGCCGCGTTGGCCTCGTTGCTGTCGGCGTACGCCGAGATCCGGGGGTCGGTCTTGGCCGTGCGGCTCATGTCGCCGAGGGCCGTCGTGCCCTGGTCGCCGGTACGGGTGTAGATGCGTGTCAGATTGACCATGGGGGCCAGCGTAGTTTCGTGCGGCGCCCCCGTCCGGCTCCGGGCGCGGCTGCCCGGTGTGATGTCGGCCGGACGGAGCGTGACGCGCATCTCTTCGCCGCCACTTGGCCCCCCGGGAGCGCTAACCTCCGCCACAGAGGCGCTTGGTAAACAGTCGTTAAGGGGTGTCGCAGTGGCCGGGAAGCTCGCCGTCATCGGAGCCGGACTCATGGGGTCGGGCATCGCGCAGGTCTCCGCCCAGGCGGGCTGGGACGTGGTGCTGCGCGACATCACCGACGACGCGCTGGCCCGGGGCCGGGACACCATCACCGCCTCGTGGGAGCGGTTCGTCGCCAAGGGCAGGCTCGAAGCGGCGGACGCCGACGCGGCGTTGGCCCGCATCACCACCACCACCGATCTGGACGCGGTGGCCGACGCCGACGTCGTGGTCGAGGCGGTCTTCGAGAAGCTCGAGGTCAAGCACGAGATCTTCCGCACCCTGGACAAGCTGGTCCGGGAGGACGCGGTGCTCGCCTCCAACACCTCCGCCATCCCGATCACCAAGATCGCGGCGGTGACCGAGCGCCCCGAGCGGGTCGTCGGCGCCCACTTCTTCTCCCCGGTCCCGATGATGCAGCTGTGCGAGCTGGTACGGGGCCACCGGACCAGCGACGAAACCCTCGCCACGATCCGGGAGTTCGCCGAGTCCGTCGGCAAGACCTGTATCGTCGTCAACCGTGACGTCGCGGGTTTTGTCACCACCCGGCTCATCTCCGCGCTGGTCGTGGAGGCGACGAAGCTGTACGAATCGGGTGTGGCGACCGCCGAGGACATCGACATCGCCTGCAAGCTCGGCTTCGGCCACGCCATGGGACCGCTGGCGACCGCCGATCTCACCGGTGTCGACATCCTGCTCCACGCCACCGGCAACATCTACACCGAGACGCAGGACGAGAAGTTCGCCCCGCCGGAGCTGATGCGCCGGATGGTCGACGCCGGTGACATCGGCCGCAAGAGCGGCCGGGGGTTCTACCGCCACTGAGCGGAGCGGGCCCCGGCCGGCCGTCGGCGACGGTGTGACGTCACCACCGGGATCACTCCAAGGAGTGAATTCGGTATCGGTTCGCTTACAAGCGGCAACGGTCCTCCCCTCGGGATGGTCAGTTGAAGCGGGACGGACCGGCACGGTCCGTCCGGCGGAACGAGCAGCACAGCACACGAGCAGCAGCAAGGAGCGCGGCACCGGTGGGCGGGGGACGGCCCCGGTGCCGTCTCGACGACATGTCCACAGGGCACCGGCACTCTCGGGGAGCGCATATGCACATCAGGGGCGACCACGCCGAGCTGGTCGTCGGGGGCCGCCTCGACGTCCGCAGCGCGGCGGACGCCCGTACGGTCCTGCACACGGCGGTCGACGACGGAGACGGCGATCTGGTGCTCGATCTGACCGGACTCGACTCCTGGGACGCCACCGGGCTCGGGGTCATCATGGGCGCCCACCGCCGGGCCGGCCGGTGCGGCAGACGACTGGTCCTGCGCGGCGTACCGCCGCAGATGCAGCGGTTGCTGGTGGCGACACGGCTGCATCGCATTCTGGCGATCGAGGGCGGGCTCGCCGCGGAATCGCTTCCCCGGGTCTGACCCGGGCATCCGTCACCAACCGTCACCACCCGGCCGGACCGCGCCCCGACGCGGTCCGGCCCACCGGGCTTCCGGGCCTCCGGGCGACGGCCCACCGGGTCCCGTACGACACTCCACCCGGCCCCGACACAACGGTCCGCCGGGCCCCGGCGCGGCCCGCGCCGAACGGCGACGGACCCCTGTCCGCCCGTACGGCTGATCTCTCATCAAGCTGTGACCTCACCGGAAGGCGGCGCACCGGCCCCGGGGGGATACCCTGCCAGGGTCCAGGGTTTCGAACGCCGGCCGCCGCGCGAACGCCGCGGGGACCGATGGCCACCGCCACACCCCGCCCTCCCGCACGGCCCGTCGGCACCGACGCGACAGCCGGGCGTGCCAGGAATCCGTGAGGCCGGTACGGACGGCCCCGCCGCGGACCCGACGGACAGACAGCAGACAGGCGGAGAGAGAACGTGCGCAGCGCACCTGGGGGGCTTGCACCATGGACCACGACACCACCGGCGAGGACACCGGAGCCGTGCGCCCGCCCCGTGACCCCGCGGCGCCCGCTCCCGGCCGCCCCGCGCCCGTCCGTACCGTACGCCTGACCGTCGGCGACTATCTGCTCACCGTCAACCCGATCGACGGCAGTGAGATAGAGCGCCGGCCCCCCGGACTCGACGGCGTCCCCGAGTCCACCGAGACCCCCCGCCGCACCCCCGCCCAGCGCGCCGCGTACGAGCGCGCCGCCCGGCCGCCCGTACCGGCCGGACCCGCCGCGCCCCGGCTGCCGCTGCTCGGCCGCGACGACGAGCGCGAACACATCGCCCGGATGCTCGCCCGGGGCCGTTCCCTGCTGGTCACCGGCGCCCGGGGGGCCGGCCGCAGCACCCTCCTCGACGCCGTCGCCGCCGACTGCGCCGACCTCGCGCCCGACGGCGTCATACGGCTCAACGGCCACCACCGGGGCCCCGCCGACCTCCTCCACGACCTCTTCGCCGCCGTCCACCACGCCCCCCTCCACCGGCCCGACCCGGACCGGCTGCGCGCGGCGGTGGCCTCCATCGGCGCCGTCGTCGTCCTCGACGACCTGGAGTTCGGCTCCACCGCCCTGGACGACTTCCTGGACGCGGCCCCCGAGTGCGCCTTCCTGCTGGCGACCACCCCCGACACCGCCGAGCCGCCGATCTCCACCCGGCTGGAGGAGGTTCCCCTCCCCGGCCTCTCCCGCACCACCTCGCTGGAGCTGCTGCGGACCGTCGTGGACCGCCCGCTCGCCGAGGACGAGATCAACTGGGCCGGTGATCTGTGGTTCGAGTCCGACGGGCTGCCGCTGCGCTTCGTCCAGGCGGGCGCCCTGCTGCTCCAGCGCGACACGGTGCGCGAACGGCTCCAGGACGACCCCGACTCCTTCGACGCCTTCGCACCGCCGGACGGTGTCGAGGGCGGCGAGACGGCCCTGCCCACCCTGGGACAGAGCGCCGCCCCCGCCGCCCTGCTCGCCGCCCGGCTCGGTGAGTCGGCCCGGCGGACCCTCCGCTTCGCGGTCGCACTCGGCGGCGAGCTGCCGCACCAGGCGCATCTGCCCGCCCTGATCGGCGACACCCACGCCGACACCGCCATCGGCGAACTCCTCGGCTGCGGACTGCTCTCCCCGGCCGGGAGCGGCTACCGGCTGGCCGCCGGGGCCCTGCTCCAGCTGAAGGAGGGCGGGTACGGGGACGACGCGCCCGCCCGCTCGCACACCGCCGCCCAGCACTACACCTGGTGGACCGCGCACCCCTCGGTCGCCGCCGAGCGGATCGCCGCCGAGGCGGACGCCGTGCTCGCCACGCTGACCTCCCTGGTGACCAGCCGGGAGCCGGGGCACTCCAGCGCCGCCGTGCTGCTCGCCCGCAGCGCCGCGCCCGCCTTCGCCGCCGGACTGCACTGGGGGGCCTGGGAAAGGGTGCTGCGCACCGGCTCCGAGGCGGCCCGGATCGCGGGGGAGGTCGCCGAGGAGGCGTACTTCCACCATGAGCTGGGGATCCTGGCGCTGTGCGGCGGCCGGGTCGACCGGGCGCGGACCGAGCTGGAGACCTCCATCGGGATGCGGGGCGCGCTCGCCGACCGGATCGGCACCGTGGTGGGCCGGCGGGCGCTCGCCCTGGTCGAGGACCGGGAGAACGGCCTGGTGCCCGGGGCCCCCGTCACCCCCGAGACCCTGGCGGCGGCGCGGAGCAAGGCCGGTGCCCCGGCCCTGCCGCCCCGGCCGCTCGCCCTGCCGCCCGGTGTCCCGGCCGGCCCTCCGACGGCCCCGGCCGGTGGCCGGCGGGGCTCCACCCAGCCGCTGCCGGTGGTCTCCGGCACGGTGACGGTGGCCCAGGCCCTGCCGCCCGGGAAGGGCCCGCGCCGCCGGCCCGCCGGGGGCCGCCGCCGCACCCTGGCCCTGGTGGGCGCCCGCCGCAATCTCGTCGCCGCGAGCGCCGCCGTGGTCCTCGCCGCCGTGGTCACCACCCTGGTCTCGCTCGGCCCGGCCGGGCAGGACGGGGACGGCAAGAGCGGCACGGTCCGCGAGGACACCTCCTCCACCGGCGACGACCGCCGGGGCGGACTCGACTCCGGCGAGTCGGCCGGGGACAGCGCCGACCAGCCGCCCGGCACCCCCGCCGGCCTGCCGGGACGGACCCGGGGCACGGGACCGGTACCCGGCGCCAGCGGTACGCCCTCGCCCGGCGCCTCGTCCGCCCCGAGCGGCACCCCGGCCTCCCCGGGGCCCTCCGAGCCGGGCCTTCCGGGCACCTCCGCGCCGCCCCCCGCCTCCAGCGCCCCGCCCCTGCCCTCCGGGTCCGCCTCGCCCGGCGGGCAGCCGTCGCCGTCCGATGTGTCCTCGTCGCCCCCGGCCTCGCCCAAGCCGCCGATCTCCCCGACGCCGCCGGTCACCGCCCCCCCGGTCAAGCCGACGCCCCCGACGCCCCCCGGCCGGGGCGAGAACCGGCCGGGCGGCGGACCCGACGGCTCCGACGGCCGCCCCTCGACCCCCTGAACCGGCCGGGCCGCGCGCCCGTGGACGCACGACGGCCCCGGGGTGTCCCGGGGCCGTCGGTGCTGTTCCGCCGCTGCTGGGCGCTGCTGGGCTCTGGTGGGCGCCGAGGGGCGCGGATCAGAAGAGCCGCAGCTTGTCGTCCTCGATCCCGCGCAGCGCGTTGTAGTCCAGCACCACACAGCCGATGCCCCGGTCCGTCGCCAGCACCCGTGCCTGCGGCTTGATCTCCTGGGCCGCGAACAGGCCCCGTACCGGCGCGAGATGGGGATCGCGGTTGAGCAGCTCCAGATAGCGGGTGAGCTGCTCCACGCCGTCGATCTCGCCCCGCCGCTTGATCTCCACGGCGACCGTGGTGCCGTCGGCGTCCCGGCAGAGGATGTCCACGGGCCCGATGGCGGTGGGGTATTCGCGGCGGATCAGGCTGTAGCCCTCGCCCAGGGTCTCGATCCGGTCCGCCAGCAGCTCCTGGAGGTGCGCCTCCACCCCGTCCTTGATCAGACCCGGGTCCACGCCCAGTTCATGGGAGGAGTCATGGAGGACTTCCTCCATGGTGATGATCAGCTTCTCGCCCGCCTTGTTGACGACCGTCCAGATGTTGTCGTCCCCCTCCTTGAGGGTGCAGGGCGGCGACATCCAATTCAGGGGTTTGTACGCGCGGTCGTCCGCGTGGATGGAGACACTGCCGTCTGCCTTGACCAGGATCAGACGGGGGGCGGAGGGCAGATGGGCGGTGAGACGGCCCGCGTAATCCACGGAGCAGCGGGCGATGACAAGGCGCATGGTCGGCAACGCTACTCGACACCGGGCCCGGCGCGCGATTCTCCCTACGTACTACCGAGGTGCCCGACCCCCTGCGGCTGACTGAGATTCTTCGGCTGGACACCCCTCCTCCCCTTCGTTTCCAGCCGGATGTCCGCTCCTTCTCCTGGTGCGGTCAGGGACACGCACTTACCGTTGATGCAGGAGGTCGCCGTTCGTGCACTCTCTGTGGTCATTCGTCATGCGCATGACCATCGCGGCAGGAGCCGGTACGGCGGTCTCTTCCCTGCCCGTAAGGCCCCGGATCCCGGGGCCGCGAGAGGAGAACCCATGTCGCTCGACGTCTCACCGGCCCTGTTGGCACAGGCCGAGCGAGGCGAGGTCGACGAAGGCGACTTCGTCGACTGCGTCCGGACCTCCCTGCCCTACGCATGGGAGATGATCAGCACCCTGGTGGCCCGGCTGAAGGTGGACGGCGGACAGTTCGCCGACAACCTGACGCCGCCGCCGGACGAGCAGGCGCGCGGTCAGCTGCTGCGCGCTCTCGCCAGTGACGCGATCCGCGGTGCGCTGGAGCGCCACTTCGGGGTGCGGCTCGCGTTCCAGAACTGTCACCGTGTCGCGGTCTTCCCGCTGGACCCGTCGGTGGAC
Organism: Streptomyces sp. NPDC000594; assembly: GCF_040299965.1. Taxonomy (NCBI): domain Bacteria; kingdom Bacillati; phylum Actinomycetota; class Actinomycetes; order Kitasatosporales; family Streptomycetaceae; genus Streptomyces; species Streptomyces sp. NPDC000594. Next base: position 336,787 of record NZ_JBEPCY010000004.1, read on the forward strand.
GAGCGGTACGCGCGCTTCACTTCCGTACGGGGGCAGTTGTTGAACCAGTCGCCGGAACTGCGCGACTGCTGACGGCCCGTACCGCCGCCGCCGTTCCGCGTCGCGGGAGAGGTGACAGACGCGGGGCGGTGGAGGTGGCGCCGGGCCACCGGGACCCGGCGGACGGGCCCGGCGCACAGGGCGGACGGCGCACGGCACAGGGCGGGCGGGCCCTGCCTCACGGCACCCGGCGGACGGGCCCCGGCGGGGGGCCTCAGCGCAGCAGGGGCAGGACGTCCTCGCCCAGCCGCCGGATGTTCTCCTCCGTCGCGGCCAGCTCGCCCGACCCCTCCACCAGCAGCGCGAAGCGGCGGATGCCGGTGCGCTCGGCGGTGGCGGCCAGCCGGTCGGCGGCCAGCTGGGGCGGGCCCACGGGGTGCAGCCCGCACAGCATCTCCGTGTACGCCAGCGGGTCGCGCATCACCCGCACCCGGCCGTCGATCGTGATGTGGGCGTCCAGCCCCTGCTTCAGCCAGCCGGGCATCGCCTTCAGCAGGATCTCGCTCGCGTCCGCCGCGCTGGAGGCGATCTGTGCGACCCCGGCCGACACATGGGGTGCCTCCAGCACCATCTCGCGGGGATGGCCCGCCTCCAGGGCGCAGCGCTGCCAGAACGCCACCATCTCCGCCTTCTCCTCGTCCCCGCAGTGCATACCGAGGAGCATCGGCAGGGCGCGCTCGGCGGCCAGCCGTACCGTCCGGGAGGAGGTGCAGGCCACCACGGTCTCCGGCACCGGGGGGCCGCCGATCAGCTCGTCGGGGCGCGGGACGACGGCCACCTCACGGAAGGAGAACCGTTCCGACGCGGCGGCGACGGAGGGTTCGCGCAGCCAGCGCAGCAGCAGGTCGAGGGCGTCGGGGAAGCCCGACTCATAGGCCTCGATGCCCGAGCCGAAGACCTCCAGATCGACCCAGGGGCCGCCGCGCCCCACCCCCAGCGAGAACCGGCCGCCGCTGGTGACATGGAGCAGTGCCGCCTGCTCGCCGAGGGCGACGGGGTGTGTCCCGGGCAGGACGCTCACCGCCGTACCCACCCGGATCCGGCGGGTGCGGCCCAGCAGCAGTGCGGCCAGCGTCACCGCGGAGGGGCAGACACCGTATGGAACGAAGTGGTGCTCGGCGAGCCAGACGGAGTCGAGCCCGGCCTCCTCGGCCACCTCGGCCGAGCGCACCGCCCGGTGCAGTGCCTCCCCCTGACCCTGGCCCGGGAACTGTGCCGCCAGCACGAATGTACCCACGCGCATCGCCTTTAGCCTCCTTGCGGCCGACGCGTCTCTCTTTCCCCCACCGGCACTAACGTCTGACACGTGCCAAGGGCACGGCCCCTCGTGAATCTCTTGCGATTGTCCGGTAACCGAGCCGGTGGGAGGCGTGGTCGCCGGTCCGCGCGGTACGTGTACCCCGGGGCGCGGACCGTAGGCTTGAACTCCGCACATCGTCCCCGTTCGTCCGTGAGGTGTCCACGTGTCCCCCCGCCGCAACCGCCCGCAGGGCGGCGACCGTTCCCCCGTCCACCCCGATGAACCGGCCGACCGCTACGGGGGTTTCGGGCGCACCGAGACCTGGCAGGGCGAGGAGTGGTCGGTCCGTCTGGTGTCCGGGGCGAGCGCGGCGGGCAAGCGCTATCGCTGTCCCGGTTGCGACCAGGAGATCGTCGGCGTACCGCATGTGGTGGCCTGGCCGGAGCACGGCGGCGTGGACGACCGCAGGCACTGGCACAAGGCGTGCTGGAACGCGAAGGACCGCCGCACCACGCGGGTGCAGCGGTCCCGTAACGCGCCCAAGCACTGAGGCCGGGCCGGGCGGTCGGACCGCCCGCGACCTCAGACGTCCCGTGACTTCAGTACCGACCAGGCGCCGCCCAGCGCCACCGCGGCGAGGACGGTGATGATCGCCACCGACTCCCAGCCCTGCGGACCGGACTCGGCGGCGGAGCTGTCGTAGATCATGGAGAGCTGGTTGGGGATGGAGTACTCCAGCAGCCACTCCTGGAGGCCTCGCATCGACTCCGAGACCATGAACATCGCCGCCACCAGCGGCAGCAGCACCACACCGAACATCGCGGTGATCGCGCCCGCCGAGTGGCGGACGACGGTGCCCACGGCCAGCGCCACCAGCCCGAGGCAGGCCAGGTAGAAGCTGATGCCGACGGTCCCGCGGGCCCAGTCCTCACCGGTGGGGGAGGGGACCTGGTCCACCAGCGAGACCTGGAGGGCGCCCGTCACCAGCGTCAGGACGAAGGTGTAGGCGAAGATCAGCAGAAAGAAGACGATGGCCTTGGCGGCGAGCACCCGGCCCCGGGAGGGGCAGGCCGTCAGGGTGGTGCGGATCATCCCGGTGCCGTACTCGGAGGTGATCGTCAGCACCCCGAGGGTCATCACACAGATGCTGCCGAGCAGCGCGCCGAAGACACCGAGGGCGAGCGCCGACTGGTCGGGCACGCCCGAGTCGGCGGAGTCCCTCATGGCGAACCCGACCAGGATGCCGAGGCCGATGATGAGGGCCGCCATCACCCCGAGCGTCCACATCGTGGATCGCACCGATCGGATCTTGGTCCACTCGGAGGCCAGGGCGTCACCCAGGGTCGCCCTGCGGATCGGTATCGGCGAGACATAGCCGGCGCCGGGGACGCTCTGCGGGGGGTACGGGGTGGTCATCAGAGATCCTTGGCCATGATCGTCGGGGCGGCGGCGGGCGGCTGCGTCGGGGGAGCCGAAGGAGCCGGGGGAACCGGGGCGGCGACCCGCGGGTCCTGCGGCGCCTGGGGAACCGGCGGCACGGTGGGCGCGGCGGGCGCGGCGCCGGGGTGCTGCGGCGGCGGGGCGTACCAGCCCTGCTGCGGCACCTCGGGGATCTGCTGCGGCGGTGCGAAACCGGGCCGGGTCTCCGGGGCCAGCCCGGCCTTCTGGTCGGCGGAGGAGCGGTAGTCCACGGCGCCCTGCGTCATCCGCATGTACGCCTCCTCCAGCGACGCCTGGTGCGGCGACAGCTCCCAGAGCCGTACCCCGGTCTCATGGGCGATGTCACTGATCCGCGGCAGCGGCAGCCCCATCACCCGCAGCGCCCCGTCCGGCTCCGGCATCACCCGGGCACCGGCCCCGCTCAGCGCGGCGGAGAGCTTCTCGCGCCCCTCGCGCTCGGTCTCCGGGGTGCGCACCCGGGCGAAGTCGGCGGAGTTCGCGGAGATGAAGTCCGTGACGCCCATGTCCGAGAGCAGCTGCCCCCGGCCGATGACGATCAGATGGTCGGCGGTGAGCGCCATCTCGCTCATGAGGTGCGAGGAGACGAAGACCGTCCGGCCCTCGGCGGCGAGCTGCCTCATCAGATTGCGGACCCAGAGGATGCCCTCGGGGTCGAGACCGTTGACCGGCTCGTCGAAGAGGAGCACCTGGGGGTCGCCGAGGAGCGCCGCGGCTATGCCGAGCCGCTGTCCCATACCGAGGGAGAAGCCCTTGGACCGCTTCTTGGCCACCTGCTGGAGGCCCACCACGGCCAGCACCTCGTCCACCCGGCGGGCCGGGATGCCGGAGAGCTGGGCGAGGGACAGCAGGTGGTTGCGGGCGCTGCGCCCGCCGTGCACGGCCTTGGCGTCGAGGAGCGCGCCGACCTGACGGGGTGCGTTGGGGGTCTGCCGGAAGGGCAGTCCGCCGATGGTGACGCGGCCCGCGCTCGGGGTGTCGAGCCCGAGGATCATCCGCATCGTGGTCGACTTGCCGGCGCCGTTGGGACCCAGGAACCCGGTGACGGCGCCCGGCCGAACCTGGAAGGAAAGGTTGTGCACGGCTGTCTTGTCGCCATAGCGCTTCGTCAGGCCGACTGCCTCGATCATTCTCCAGCCCCATCGACTTTCGATCGTCGTCAGGGCACACGCCAGTCGGCTGTACGCCCCCGTAAGTCTTAGGAGGATACTGACTTTCAGGTAGTTCCCGGTAATGGGTAACGCTTCGGTCACAACCTCTTGCGATGAGTGAGGCAAGGGGCCGGAAATTGCGTCTTGTGTCAGGCGTCCCGCTTCTCCAGAACGAGATACGCCCCGAGCGACGCCGCCACCACCCAAAGTGCCATGATCCCCAGCCCGCCCCAGGGCCCGTACGGAGCCGCCGTACTGCCCATCGCGTCCGGCACCACCTGCATGATTTTCGACCCCGCCTGGTCGGGGAAGTACTGCGCGACCGTCTTCGCCTTCGGTACCGCCACCAGAATCTGCGAAACGAGGAAGAAGAACGGCATCAGAATGCCGAGGGCCAGCATCGAACTCCGCAGGATCGTCGCCACCGCCATCGAGAACAGTGCGATCAGTCCCATATAGAGGCCGCCGCCGATCACCGCCCGCAGCACATTGTCCGCACCCAGCGTGGTGCGGTGGTCACCCAGCAGTGCCTGGCCGACGAAGAACGACGCGAAACTCGTGGCGAGCCCCACGGCCAGCGCGAGAGCCGTCGCCACCGTGAGTTTTCCGAGCAGGAAGATCCCGCGCCGCGGCACCGCCGCCAGCGAGGCACGGATCATGCCGGAGCTGTACTCCGTACCGACCACCAGGACCCCGAAGACCACCATCGCCAGCTGCCCGAGGACCATCCCGGAGAAGCCCGCCAGCGTCGGGTCGAAGGTCAGCTGCTGCTGGACGGAGAGACGGTCGAAGCTCGACCGGAAGAGCGCGCACAGCGCCCCGCCGACGGCCACGGTGACCACGAAGGCGCTGACCAGCGTCCAGGTCGTGGAGGAGACCGTACGGATCTTGGTCCACTCGGAGTGGAGGACCGCGGGAAGGGACGCCATCGCTCAGCCCTCCGCCCGGCCGTGGCCCGCGCCGCCGGGCCCCGGGGGCAGCCCGGCGGCGGGCCGGAAGCTCTCGCCCCAGCGCGGTGTCGGCGGGCCGGGCGGCGGCGCCGTGGTGGGCCCCTCCGCCGTCCCGTGCGCGTGGTACTCGACCGAACCCGCCGTCATCCGCATGAACGCCTCCTCCAGGGACGCCCGCTGCGCGCTCAGCTCATGCAGCGTGATCCGGTGCTCCGCCGCCAGCTCGCCCAGCCGCTCCGTACTCACCCCGTCCACCTCCAGCGTCCCGCCGCCCGCCTCCACCGGGGTGAACCCGGCCGCCCGCACCATCTCCACCAGCCGCTCCCGCTCCGGCGAGCGCACCCGCGTATAGCTGCGCGAGTTCTCCTGGATGAAAGCGGCCATCGAGGTGTCCGCCAGCAGCCGCCCCTGCCCGATGACGATCAGATGGTCGGCGGTGAGCGCCATCTCGCTCATGAGGTGCGAGGAGACAAAGATGGTCCGGCCCTCGGAGGCGAGCTGTTTCATCAGATGGCGGATCCAGTGGATGCCCTCGGGGTCCAGACCGTTGACCGGCTCGTCGAAGAGCAGCACCCGGGGATCGCCCAGCAGCGCCGACGCGATCCCCAGCCGCTGCGCCATTCCCAGGGAGAAACCCTTCGCCTTCTTGTCCGCGACGGCGGTCAGACCGACGATGTCCAGCACCTCCCGCACCCGGGCGGCCGGAATACGGTTCGACTGCGCGAGACAGAGGAGATGGTGATACGCGCTCCGGCCGCCATGGACCGACCGGGCCTCCAGCAGCGCGCCGATGTACTTCAGCGGTTCCGCCAGCTCGCGATAGCGCCGGCCGTCGATCCGGACCGCGCCACCGGTGGGATTGTCGAGATCGAGCATCATCCGCATCGTGGTCGACTTCCCCGCGCCATTCGGACCGAGGAATCCCGTCACCACACCGGGCCGGACCCGGAACGAGAGCCGGTCGACGGCAAGCTTCGCACCGAACCGTTTGGTGAGGCCATCCAACTCGATCATGCGGCCACGCTAAAGGCGCGGAAAGCCCCCCGCCACTTGAGCGACAGGGGGCTTTCCGATTTCTTTCACGGTACTTTCACCGCGGCTCCCGCAGATGTTCCCGCAGGCTCCCGCACCGGGTCCCGGAAGGGCTCAGCGGGTCTGCTGGGCCGGGACACCGCGCGAGATGTCGTCGTCGGCGGGGGTGCCGGCGGCGGCCACCGCGGCGCCCGTCAGCGTCGCCAGCATCTCCCGGACATTGGTCAGCTGGGCGTTGATGGAGTCACGGCGGTTGGTGAGCGCCGCCAGCTCGCGCTCGGATTCGCTGCGGATACGGTCGGCCTTGGCATTGGCGTCCGCCACGATGTCCTCGGCCTGGCGCTGCGCCGTCTCCACGGTCTGACGGGCCCGGCGCTCGGCGTCCGTACGCAGCTTCTCGGCCTCCAGGCGGAGCTGCTCGGCACGGTGCTCGATCTCCGCGAGCCGCTTCTCCGCCTTGGCCTGACGCGACGCCAGATCGCGCTCCGACTGCTCCCGCCGCTTGGCGAGGTTGGTCTCGAAGTCCGCGGCGGCCTGGGCGGCCTTGGCCCGGGTCTCCTCGAAGAGCGCGTCCGCCTCCTCCCGCTTGGACTGCGCGTCCTTCTGCGCCTCGGCGCGGAGCTGCTGGGCCTCGCCCTTCGCCTTCTCGACGATGTGGACGCCCTCGTCCTCCGCCTTCGCCTTGCGGTCGGCGGCGAACGACTCGGCGTCGTTGCGCACCTGCTGGGCGGCGGACTCCGCCAGCTCACGGTGCTGTTCGGCGGCGCGACGGGCCTCCTCGCGCAGGTCCTTCGCCTCCTCCTCGGCCAGCCGGAGGATCTTTTCGACGCGGGCGCCGAGGCCGGCGTACGACGGCTCGGCCTCGGCGACCTGCGCCTGGGCGTTCTGCGTTTCGAGGTGGAGTTCCTCGATGCGCTTTTCCAGAGAGGTGATTCGGGCCAGAGCACTGTCACGGTCGGCAACGAGCTTGGTAATGCGGTCGTCCACCTGGCCGCGGTCGTAACCACGCCGCACGAGCTCGAAGCCGAAGGGGGAGGATGTGTCGCTCATGGGGTTCCTGTCGAATGAGACCGGTGAGGTGATAGAGGGAATCCTAGGGGCCCGAGCGGCGTGTCATCGAGCGGATGTCGGTTTGATCTGGAGAATGTCCAGCCTTTCGGGTGGCTGAGGCGTGTCACTCGATATCCTGACGCACCCTCGGGCGCGCCGCAGCGCACCTCAGGGGGGTCGGCGCGCCTGCGACGGCCTGTCAGGGGACCGGTCGCGGCCTGCGACGATGCCGGCTGACATGACGACAGCCCGCGCCGGGCCCGCGGGTGCGGCGCCGAAGGCCGGGGCGGGATCCGCCATCCGTGGACAACGGTCCGCCACCTGAGACGCCGTCCGGTCCTGCGGCGACGGTACGGGCCGGGCGGTGTTTCGGCGGCCCGGCCCCGCTTCCCGCGTACACCCGTCCGGTTCACCGGTGCCCGCGGCCGCGCCCGTCAATCCTCCGCCGGGACCGCGCCCGGTCACCGCCCCCCGGCTCACCCGGACACCGCGCACCGCCCTGCGGACATGAGGGGGCCGGAGTTCCCCGTACCCCCGGCTCCATGGCTCCGGCTTCCTGCCCCGGGACATGTCCACCCGGGTGCGCCCATCCGGCGGGGGGTCGGTACGGCGGGGATCGGTACGGCTCTCCCGGGCCCGGTGAGGGGAAGTGCCCGGTGCCGGTGCCGGTGCCGGTGCCGGTGCCGGGCGCGGGCAGCGGCCCGGTCGGGCGGGGGACCGGCGGGATGGCCGCCGGTCCCGGTCCCAGTGAGGGGGTGCGGGGGTGCGGGGGTCAGCCCCCGGACTTGCCGCCGCGCGTCGCGCCCGCCCTGACGCCCGTACCGCCCGACGGCTTCCCGCCGGACCCCGGCGCCTCGAAGGACTCCAGCGCCTCCAGGACATCCTGCACCCGGGAGATCTCGGTCTGGATGTCCGCCCGGCGGCGCACCAGCACCTCCAGCTCCCGCTGTCCCTCGCCGACCAGCCGCTCCGCCTCCGTCTCGGCCTCCGCCCGGATGCGCTCGCCCTGCCGGGTCAGCTCCGCCTTCTTCTGCTCGGCCTCCTTCAGCAGGCTCTCCGCCCGCTTGACCGCGGCGATCCGGACCTTGCTCGCCTCCGAGTCCGCGTCGGCCTTCAGCTGCTTCGCCTTCTCGACGGCCTCGGCCTCCTGCGCCTGCGCCGCCTTGATCAGCTGATCGACCCGCTCACCCGTCGACTTCATCTGCTCGGCGCTCTCCCGGCGGGCCCGCTCGTGCAGCTCCTCGACCTCGCCCGCCACCCGGGCCCGCAGCTCCTCGCCGCGCTCCCTTATGGCGGTGGCGTCCCGGCGGGCACCGACCAGCAGCTCGTCCGCGTCCGTACGGGCCTTCTCCACCAGGGAGTTGCCCTCCACCGTCGACTCGGCGACCAGCCGCTCCGACTCCTGACGGGCCGCGCCCACCAGCGCGTCGGCCCGCTTCTCGGACTCCAGCGCGGCCCGCATCGCCTCCTCCTGGGCCTTGGCGACCAGCTGGTCGGCCTGCTCGGCCGCGTCCGTGCGCCGCTTGTCCGCCGCCTGCCGCGCCTCGTCCACCAGACGGTCCGCGGCGTCCTGCGCGTCGGTCCGCATCCGCTCCACGGACGCCTCCGCGTCCGCCCGCTTCTGCTCCGACTCCACCCTTATGCGCTCGGCAGCCTGCTGCGCCGCGCCCACCGTGTCGGCGGCCTCGGCCCGCAGCCGCTCCGCCTCCGCACGGGCATCGCCCAGCAGCCGATCCGCTTCGCCGGACGCCTCGGAGACCAGGCGGTCCGCCTGCTCGCCCGCGTCCGTGCGCCGCTTGTCGGCGGCCTCCCGCGCCTTGGTGAGGACCTGCTCGCCCTCGGTCCTGATCCGCTCCGCGTCGCTCTGCGCCTCCGCGACGAGCTGATCGGCCTGCTCGGCCGCGTCCGCCCGGCGCTTGTCCGCCGTCTGCCGCGCCTCGTCCAGCACCTGCTGGGCATCGGTCCGGAGCTGGTCGCCCTCGGACGACGCCTCGCCGATGAGCCGGTCCGCCTGGGCCGCCGCCTCCGAACGGATCCGGTTGGCGTCCTCCCGGGCGTCCGCCCTGGTCCGGGCCGCGTCCTGATCGGCGGAGGCCGACGCGTCGGACGCCTCCGTCCGCATCCGCTGGGCGTACTCCGCCGTGTCCGCGCGCAGCCGCTCCGCGTCGGCGACCGCCTCGTCACGGACCCGCTCGGCCTCGGAGACGGTCTCCGTCCGCAGCGCCTCCATCTCCGCGATGGTCTCCGCGCGCAGCCGGTCCGCCTCCGCGATGGCCTCGACCGTGGTCTGCTCGGCCAGCGCCTTCGCCGCCTCGGACTCCTCCTGGGCACGGGCCCGTACCCGGGCCGCGTCCTCGGTGGCCCGCTCCCGCTCGGCGTGCGCGTCGGTGCGTACCCGGTCGGCCTCGTCCTGTGCCTCGGTACGGGTCCGCTCCGCCGCGTGCTCCGCGGCCGAACGCAGCCCGGTGATCTCCTCCTCGGCCTGCTCGTGCAGCCCGGCGACGGACTCCCGTACCTGCTTGGCGGTCTGCTCGGCGGCGGCCACCAGCTCGCCCGCGCGCCGCTCGGCCTCGTCGACCAGTCGCTGCGCCTCGGCCTGGGCCTCCTCCACCCGGCGGCGGGCGGACGCCAGCAGCTCCTCGCTCTGCTCCCGGGCCGCCTCCCGCTCCTGGCCGGCCTCGGTACGGGCGGACTCCAGGATCTCCTCGGCCTCCCGGCGGCGCCGCTCGGCCTCCTCCCGGGCGGCGGCCAGCGCCTCCGCGGCCTCCGCACCCACCCGCTCGGCCGCCGCGGCGGCCTCCGCGCGCAGCCGGTCGGCGGTGTCCTGCGCCTCGTTCTTGAGCCGCTCGGCCTCGGCCGCCGCGTCACCACGCAGCCGTACCGCGATGTTCTCGCCCTCGGCACGGGCGACGGAGGCGTCGGCCGCGGCCTCGTCGCGGAGCCGGGCGGCCTCCTCCTCGGCCTGGGCCCGCAGCGAACGGATCCGCTCGGCCGCCTCGGTGCGCAGCCGCTCGGTCTCCTCGGCGGTCTCCCGCCGCATCCGCTCGCCCTCGGCGCGCGCGTCGGTGAGGGTCTGCTCGGCGGCGCCCAGCCGGGCGTCCGTCTCGTTCTGGATGCGGGCGATCTTCCGGGCCGCCTCCTCCTGCCGGGCGGTCACCGCCCGCTCGGTCTCCTCGCGCAGCTCACCGGAGGCCCGCTCGGCGCTCTCGCGCACCTGGGCGGCCTGCTCATCGGCCTCCGCGCGCAGCCGGTCGGCCTCCTCGCGGGTGCGTTCGAGGGTCTCCTCGGCCTGCCGGCGCAGACCGGTGGCCCGCTCGGTGGCCTCCGACCTGACCCGCTCGCTGTCGGTGGTGGCGGTCGTCCGCAGCTCGTCGGCGTCGGTCCGGGCCCTGGTGAGGATCTCCTCGGCGGAGCTGGCCGCCTCCTCGATCTGCTGGACCGCCTCCCGGCGGGCCTCGCCACGGATCCGCTCGCCCTCGGCCACCGCCTCCGAGCGCAGCTGCTCGGCCTCGCCGCGCAGCCGTCGCGCCTCCTCCTGGAGTTCGACGGTCCGGGCGCGGTACTCCTTGGTGTCGTCCTTGGCGGCGCCTTTGAGCTGGTCGGCCTGGTCCTCCGCCTCGGTGCGCAGCCGCTCCGCCTCGGCGTCGGCCTCGGCGCGGATGCGCTCGGCCTCGGTCCCGGCGGTACGGGTGGTCTCCCGGGCGTCCTCGGACGCCTTGGTGAGGATCTCCTCGGCGGCCCGCGCGGCCTTGGCGAGCTGGGCGGCGGAGTCCTCGGCCGCCGCGGTACGGGCCTTCTCGGTGGCGGCGGCGACCTGGGTCTCCGCCTCCGTACGGGCGTCGGAGAGCGCCTGCTCGGCCTCCGCCTTCAGCGCCTCGGCCTCGGTGGTGGCCTCGGCGACCAGCCGGGCGATCTCCGCCTTGGCGGTACGGGTGCGCTGCTCGTTGTCCGACTCGGCGGAGGCGAGGCGCTTGGCGGCGCTCTCCTTCGCCTCGGCGAGGACCCGGTCGGCCTCGGCGCGGGACTCCCGCAGCCGCTCCTCGGCCTCCTGGAACCGCTGCTCGGCGGAGCGGGACAGCTCGGTGGCCTGCTGGCGGGCCTGCTCGGCCTCGGCGGTGGTGGTGGAGCGCAGCTGCTCGGCGTGGGCAGCGGCCTCCTGCGCCTGGCCGGAGGCGGTGTTCAGCAGCCGCTCGGCGTCCTTGCGGGCGCGCAGCAGCACCGCCTCGGCCTCCGTACGGGCGGCCTCGGCGTCCGCGCTGACCCGTCTGCGGGTCTCCTCGGAGAGCCGCTGGGCCTCGGTACGGGCCTGGCCGAGGGCCTGCTCGGCCTCGGCGCGCGACTCGTCGAGGAGTCTGCGGGCCTGTGACTCGGTCCGGGCCCGCAGCTGCTCGGCCCAGGCCACGTTCTCGTTGACATGGGCCTCGACCGTGCGGCGCCGCTCCGCCAGCTCCTGGTCGAGGCGCTGCCGGCGCTGATTGGCCTCGGTGTGCAGCTCCGCCTGGAGCCGGGCCTGGTGCTCGGCGTGCTCCTGGAGGATGCGCTGGGTCTGCGCGCGTGCCTCCCGCAGCTCCCGCTCCGCGTCCTGGCGCATCTGGTCGGCCTGCACCTGCGCGTTGCGCAGCATCTGCTCGGCCTGGTACCCGAGGTCGGCACTGTCGTAGGCGGGGCGCGCCGCGAGGCTGCGGCGGGCCTCATGGAGTTTGGCGCGCAACACCTCGACCTGGTAGCCGAGGTCCTCGGCGTGCTGGACGGCCTTCTCCCGCTCGGTCTTCAGCCGGTCCATCTCGGCCTCGAACCGCGAGAGGTGGTCGTCGTCAGCTCGGTGGCTCTCCTGGCGTTCGTAGCCCCGCACTGCGCGGTCCCATCCGTCCCCTGGTCGCAACTGACTCCACACAAGCGCCGTTCGCGGACGAACGGCTCCCCGGGGAATGGTGACAGATCGATATGAGAGGACGCGGTGCGGCCCCGACCCGGCCCCGGCCCGGAATCGCCCACTCTACCGGGCCGGGAATCGTGAGGTCAGTGCTCTGTTGCAGAGGTGACGAGTTCGGTGAGCACCCCATGACAGTCCTTGGGGTGCAGAAAGGTGATTCTGGACCCCATGGAACCGGTCTTCGGCCGGTCGTAGAGAACTCGGACGCCCTTGCTCCGAATGGATTCCGCGTCCCCGTCGACATCGGCGGTGCCGAAGGCGATGTGATGAACGCCCTCCCCGTTCTTGGCCAGCCACTTCGCCACGGTGGAGTCCTCCCGCAGGGGTTCCAGCAGCTGGAGGTAGGAGGCGCCGCCGTCGGATGTGCCGCTGATCCGCAGCATGGCCTCCCGTACCCCCTGCTCCTCGTTCACCTCCGTGTGGCAGACCTCGAAGCCGTAGGTGGAGCGATAGAACTCCACAGTTGTGTCGAGGTCGTGACACGCGATTCCGATGTGGTCGATTCTTGTCAGCATCCGCCCAGTGGAGCGGGGGAGCGGCGCGAGCGCAAGGTGCGCGCGATCACACTCACCGCCCGGTGACCCCCGGCGGAGCCGCTCAGTACATTTGAGGTAAACCCTCGTTCACTCCGCGGCCGGCGGGCCGGTAAGGGGATCGTGTCTCATGTCTGGAACGACCGGTACCACCTCGGTGATCGTCGCGGGCGCGCGGACGCCCATGGGGCGTCTGCTGGGCTCCCTGAAGACCTTCTCGGGGGCCGACCTCGGCGGTTTCGCGATCAAGGCCGCGCTGGAGCGGGCCGGGGTCCGGCCCGAGCAGGTGGAGTACGTGATCATGGGCCAGGTGCTCCAGGCGGGCGCCGGGCAGATCCCGGCGCGGCAGGCGGCCGTGCGGGCGGGCATTCCGATGACCGTGCCGGCGCTCACCGTCAACAAGGTCTGTCTCTCCGGGCTCGACGCCATCGCCCTCGCGGACCAGCTGATCCGCGCGGGCGAGTTCGATGTGGTCGTCGCGGGCGGCCAGGAGTCCATGACCAACGCGCCCCATCTGCTGCCGAACTCCCGCCAGGGATACAAGTACGGCGCCGTGGAGATGATGGACGCCATGGCCCACGACGGGCTCACCGACCCCTTCGAGTCCATCGCCATGGGCGAGTCCACCGAGCGGCACAACACCCTGCTGGGCATCGGGCGCGCCGAGCAGGACGAGATCGCCGCCCTCTCCCACCAGCGGGCCGCCGCCGCGCGCAAGAACGGGATCTTCGAGGCGGAGATCACCCCGGTGGAGATCCCGCAGCGCAAGGGCGACCCCGTCGTCGTCGCCGAGGACGAGGGGATCCGCCCGGAGACCACCGCCGAGGGGCTGGGGCGGCTGCGGCCCGCCTTCAGCGCGGACGGCACCATCACGGCGGGCTCCTCCTCGCAGATCTCCGACGGGGCGGCGGCGGTCGTCGTCATGAGCCGCGCCCGCGCCGAGGAGCTGGGTCTGGAGTGGATCGCGGAGATCGGCGCCCACGGCAATGTCGCCGGGCCCGACAACTCGCTCCACTCCCAGCCGTCCCGGGCGATCGAGCACGCCCTGCGCAAGGAGGGCATCGACATCGCTGACCTGGACCTCATCGAGATCAACGAGGCGTTCGCGGCGGTCGCCGTCCAGTCGATGAAGGATCTGGGCGTGTCACCCGAAAAGGTGAACGTCAACGGTGGGGCCATCGCGCTCGGCCATCCGATCGGCATGTCCGGGGCCCGGCTCGTGCTCCATCTGGCACTGGAGCTGGGGCGGCGCGGCGGCGGGGTGGGCGCGGCGGCGCTCTGCGGCGGCGGTGGCCAGGGCGACGCGCTGATCCTGCGGGTTCCCGCCGGGGGCTGAGCCGGGTACGGGGTTACGAGAGCGGCGCGTCGAGAGCAACGGAGGAGCGGCATCCATGGTGGACGTCCCACAGCTGGTCGCCCAGGCGAGAGAGGGCCGGCCCCGGGCGGTGGCCCGGCTGATCTCGCTGGTGGAGGGGGCCTCCCCCCAGCTCCGTGAGGTGATGGCGGCGCTGGCCCCGCTGACCGGCGGGGCGTATGTCGTGGGCCTCACCGGGTCGCCCGGGGTCGGCAAGTCCACCACCACATCGGCGCTGGTCACCGCGTACCGGAAGGCGGGGAAGCGGGTCGGGGTGCTCGCCGTCGACCCGTCCTCGCCCTTCTCCGGCGGTGCGCTCCTCGGCGACCGGGTACGGATGTCCGAGCATGCCTCGGACCCGGGGGTCTACATCCGGTCCATGGCCACCCGCGGGCATCTGGGCGGGCTCGCGTGGGCCGCCCCGCAGGCCATCCGGGTGCTCGACGCGGCCGGGTGCGATGTCGTCCTGGTGGAGACGGTCGGGGTCGGGCAGTCCGAGGTGGAGATCGCCGCGCAGGCCGACACCTGTGTGGTGCTCCTCGCCCCCGGGATGGGCGACGGGATCCAGGCCGCGAAGGCGGGCATCCTGGAGATCGGCGACCTCTACGCCGTCAACAAGGCCGACCGGGAGGGCGCGGACGCGACCGCCCGCGAGCTGAACCACATGCTCGGCCTCGGCGAGGCACGGGCGCCGGGGGACTGGCGCCCGAGCGTCCTCAAGATGGTGGCGGCGCGGGGGGAGGGCGTGGAGGAGCTGGTGGCGGCGGTGGAGAAGCACCGGGCGTGGATGGAGGAGCACGACGAGCTGGCGGCGCGGCGGGTACGGAGGGCGGCGGCGGAGATCGAGACGATCGCGGTGACGGGGCTGAGGTCGAGGCTGGCGGATCTCCACGGCGACCTCCGCGTGTCGGCCCTGGCGGCCCGGGTTCTCCAGGGCGAGCTGGACCCCTACCGCGCGGCGGACGCGCTGATCTCCGACCTCACGTCGGGCTAGCCCGCAGGGCCCGTTGTCAGGTTCTTCGAACCTTCGGCGCCTCAATCGCCGGCGGGGCTGGTTTTCTAGGCTCCCGGACGGCCTGAACAAGCCCCTCCGGCGTTTGAGGAGCGGGGGTTCGGGGGCTGGTCCCCGACGTCGGCCTGAGGTGGCTCGGGGCTCGGGTCCGTCCTCAATCGCCGGACGGGCTTGTTTTTGCTCGGGCCGCCTGCTGAGAGGGATCTTGTCTCCGAGTGGGTCAAAGTCAGCCTTGGGCCAGGAAAATCAGCCCCTCCGGCGATTGAGGAGCGGGGGTTCGGGGGCTGGTCCCCGACGTCGGCCCGAGGTGACTCGGGGCCCGGGTCCTCACGGGGCCGATGTACGGCGAAGGCCCGGCCGGGAGGGTGGCCGGCCGGGCCTTCGGGGCGAGGACACGGTCAGTCGTCGTTCTTGTCGTCGGCGTCGTCCCGGTCGTCGCGGTCGTCATCGCGGTCGTTACGGTCGTCCGCGTCATCCCGGTCGTCGTCACGGTCATCGCGGTCATCGCGGTCATCGCGGTCGTCCACCGAAACCGTCGCCTTCCCCGTCCCCGCGTCCACGCGGACATCGTGCTCCGCACCGCCCTTGGCGCGGATCTCGACCTCCCAGTGGTTGTCGTCCAGCTCGATCTCCGTCACCGTGCCCGGCCGGAGGGCGAGCGCGGCGGCGCGGGCCTGGTCGGCGTCGACCTTGGCATCGCGGACGGAGACCTCGTCGCGGTCGTCGTCCCGGTCGTCCCGGTCATCGGCGTCGTCCCGGTCGTCCCGGTCGTCGCGGTCGTTCCGGTCATCGTGGTCGTCGTCGCGCTCCGTCCCCGTCACCTTGCCGCTCTCCGCGTCGACGCGGACCTCCTGGCCCTTGCCCTTCGCGTCGACGATCTCGACCTCCCAGACCCCGTCGTCGAGGCTCACCGACGCCACCCGCCCGGACTGCTCCTTGAGCGCCGCCTTCGTCGCCTCGGCCGAGGAGATCTTGGTGATCGACCGGGTGTCCGGCCGGTCCTCAGCGGAGGCCGCGACCGCGGTGACCGCGCCGCCGGTCAGCAGGGCGGCGACGGCAGTGGCGATGATGAACTTGCGCTTCATGGGGAAAACCTCCGGTGAGGGACTCGGTCGCTTTCGACAGACACCAATCTGGCCGGGAGATGCTGAACACAACCTGAAGCCACCTGAAGCGATCTTCAGCTTCGGTTTGCGACCCTGGGCGCATGCGTTTGTTGATCGTGGAGGACGAGAAAAGGCTCGCGCTCTCCCTCGCGGGGGGACTGACGGCCGAGGGATACGCCGTGGACGTGGTGCACGACGGCCTCGAAGGGCTGCACCGTGCCTCCGAGGGCTCGTACGACCTGGTCGTCCTCGACATCATGCTCCCCGGCATGAACGGCTACCGGGTCTGCGCCGCCCTGCGCGCCGCCGGACACGATGTGCCCATCCTCATGCTGACCGCCAAGGACGGCGAGTACGACGAGGCCGAGGGCCTGGACACCGGCGCCGACGACTATCTGACGAAACCGTTCTCGTATGTCGTGCTCGTCGCCCGGGTGAAGGCCCTGCTGCGGCGCCGGGGCCGCGCGGGCGGCTCCCCGCAGATCACCGTGGGCGATCTGCGGATCGACACCGCCGCCCGCCGGGTCTTCCTGGGCGAGCGGGAGGCCACCCTGACCGCCAAGGAGTTCTCCGTCCTTGAGCAGCTCGCCGTGCGCGCCGGCGAGGTCGTCAGCAAGGCGCAGATCCTGGAGCATGTGTGGGACTTCGCCTATGACGGCGACCCCAACATCATCGAGGTCTACATCAGCGCCCTGCGCCGCAAGCTCGGCGCCCCCCGGATCCAGACCGTGCGCGGCGCGGGCTACCGACTGGTGGCCGGGGCATGAGGTCCGTCCGCGCCAAGGCCGCCGTCGGCGCCACCCTGGTCGTCGCCGCCGCGCTGATCGCGGCCGGGCTCTCCGTGCTGTCGCTGCTCCAGAAGAACCTGGAGGACGACGCCGCGCTCCAGGCCGAGGTCACCGCCCGGCAGACCGCCTCCCGGTTCGCGCTCGACGAGAAGCTGGACCTCTCCCGGGCCGAGGAGCGGCCCATCCAGATCGTGGACGGGAACGGCTGTGTGATCGCCGTCAGCCCCGGTCTGGAGGCCATCTCCGGCACCCCGAGCGCCTCGGTCGTACCCCAGCGGTGCGAGCCCTCGGAGGACGAGGACAGCGAGGATTCCGAGGACTCCTCCGACTCGGACGACTCCTCCGACGGGGACGGCTCCGAGGAGCCCGAGCCGGGCCAGGTGGCGCCGGGCGAGGAGGAGGTCTCCAACGGCACGATCACCGTGGACGGCGACACCGAGCGCTACCGCTTCGTCGGTGTCCGGGCCACCCGGGACGAGGACGGGGCCACCGGCACCGTCTACGCGGGCGCCCCGCTCGCCACCGAGGAGAGCGCGGTGGGCACCGTACGGGACGCCATGCTCGTCGGGCTGCCGGTGATGCTGGTGATCGTGGCCTCCGTGACCTGGCTGGTGACCAGCAGGGCGCTGGGGCCCGTCGAGGGCATCCGCCGGGAGATGGAGGCGATCACCCACAGCGAGGATCTGAGCCGCCGGGTCCCCGAGCCCGGCAGCCGGGACGAGATCGACCGGCTCGCCCGCACCACCAATGAGACCCTGGCCGCGCTGGAGGCGTCCGTGGAGCGGCAGCGCCGCTTTGTCGCCGACGCCTCGCATGAGCTGCGCAGCCCCATCGCCTCGCTGCGGACCCAGCTCGAAGTGGGCGCCGCCCACCCGGAACTGCTCGATGTCCCGGGCGCGGTGGAGGACACCGTACGGCTTCAGCAGCTCGCCGCCGATCTGCTGCTGCTGGCCCGGCTGGACGCGGGGGAGCGGCCCGCCAGTGCCCGGATCGACCTCGGTGCGACGGTCCGTGAGGAGGTGTCCCAGCGGTACGGGGACCGGGTCCCGGTCACCGTGGAGAGCGCGGCGGGCCTGGAGGTCAGCGGCTCCCGCTCGCAGCTGGCCCGGGTGGTCGGCAATCTGCTGGACAACGCCCAGCGCCATGCGCGCGACGAGGTCACCGCGACCGTACGGGCCGACGGCGGCTGGATCGTGGTGGAGGTCGCCGACGACGGCGACGGAGTCCCGGAGGACGAGCGGGAGAGGATCTTCGAGCGGTTCGTCCGGCTGGACGACGCCCGTACCCGGGACGACGGAGGCGCCGGGCTCGGCCTGGCCATCGCCCGCGATGTCGCGGTGCGGCACGGCGGCGATCTCACCGTCGGCCGGGCCGCCGCGGGCGGCGCGCTCTTCCGGCTGCGCCTCCCGGTGGCCTCCTGAGCCGGCCCGGCCGGAAGGAGAGGCCCTCGGGGCCCTCGGGGCCCGCGGCCTTCCGGGGCCGCGGGCCGGGCGGCGGTGTCAGATCTTGCCGCGCCGCCCGCGCAGATGGTCGGCGACCGGGGAGAGCGACTGCCGCAGCGCCGTCAGCTCCTCGGGCGACATCAGATCGATGAAGTGCTTGCGCACGGAGGCCACATGGTGGGGCGCGACCTTCCGCATGGTCTCCATGCCCTGCTCGGTGAGGACGGCGTAGAGCCCGCGCCGGTCCGACTCGCAGTTCTCACGGCGCACCAGACCGGCGCTCTCCATCCGGGTGATCTGGTGCGAGAGGCGGCTCTTGGACTGAAGGGTGGCGGCGGCGAGGTCGCTCATCCGCAGGCGATGATCGGCCGACTCCGACAGATTGACCAGGATCTCGTAGTCGTTGTTGGTCAGGCCGAACGGCTGAAGGTCCTTCTCCAGCTGGTGCATCAGCAGCCGGCTCACATCCAGATGGGCGCGCCAGGTGCACTGCTCGTCATCGCTCAGCCAGCGCGTGGCCGTCTCGGTCTCCATATATGGATTCTACCTAAGAAGTTGAAATACGGACGAAGTCTGGGGCTGTGACCCGGGGCACCCGCGGCAGCGGGGTCGCCCGGTCACCCGCTGTGCGCAGCGTACTGGGGGCGCAGACGTTCGACGTCACACTCCGCAGACTACCCCTCACAGGCCGAAGCGTCGTTGGAGATCACCGAGCTGGCCGGGGAGCCGGGGCACGGACTGCTGCTGGCCCTGGTGCGACCCCCCGCCGGAGCGGGCCCCGGGGACGCCGGCCTGGTCCGGCGGGGCGCCCGTGGCCACCTCGTCCAGCAGCTTCTCCGTCGACTGGAGCAGGACCGTCCCCGCCCCGACGAACTCGAACTGGTGCTCCTCGCCGGAGGCGCCCCCGATGCCGGTCAGCGCCCGTACCCCGCCCATCACCCCGGTCTTGTAGGTGTGGTCGTAGTGGTGGCAGGGGGAGGGGCAGTCCGCCCAGCCCACCAGCGCCTGCGGGTCCACCCGCAGCGGGGGCTCCAGGAACACCACCGGGCCGTTCGAGACGGCGACGAACCGCCCGGTCCCGATCAGGGTCAGAAACCCGGGCACGATCGACTGCTTCAGCGCCAGGGACGGCTGGTACGCCAGCAGATTCCCCGAGCGGATCGTCAGATTCCCCTCGTCCAGGTCATAGGAGTTCACATCGAACGCGCGGTCCGCGAGCAGCATCTTGCCGCTGCCCTCCGCCACCACCCAGTCGCCCGCGTGCAGCGGTGAGTGGAAGGAGGTCCGCAGCAGCGACTCGAAGCGGCCGTGCCCGATGCCGTTGAACTCGATCCGCCCGTAATAGGCGATCATCTTCCCCTTCTGGAGGAACCACCGGTCGCCCTTCAACTCCACACAGAAGGTGTACGGGTTGACGTTGTCGTCACTCGGCAGGGTCATGGGGTCGTACGCGACCGGTCCGCTCACAGCTTCTCCTCCGATGCCTGCACATAGACCGCGCCGCTGCCGCTCAGCTCCAGCTGGAAGGCCTCGCCCGAGCCCCGCCCCACCATGTCCCGCCAGTCGAGCGCGGTGGAGAGCTTGTTCCGCACATCGCCGTGGTGGGCCACATACGCCTGCGGGTCCACATGGACCGGCCGCCCCGGGACGATCGGCAGCTCCACCACCCCGCCGTGGGCCATCACCGCGGCCGAGCCATGGCCGCGCAGGGTCGTGGTGAACAGCCCCTGGCCGCTCACCTGTCCACGCACCATCCCCATGATCCCGCCCTGCGACCCCAGGAAGAGGGTCCCCTGCTCCAGGCTGCCGTCGAAGGCCAGCAGCCGGTCCGCCTCGACACAGAGGGTGTCCCCGGTGAGCTGGATCAGCTGGACATGGTGGCCGCCGTGGCCGAACATCACCGTGCCGTCGCCCTCCACCGTCATCAGCGGGGTGCTCTCGCCCGCGACCCGGCGGCCGATCATGGACATCAGCCCGCCCCCGCCGCCCCGGCTGTTGGGTGTGAAGGTGACCTCGCCCCGGTAGGCCAGCATCGCCCCGCGCTGGCTGTAGAGCTTCCGGCCGGGCACCACCGTCGCCTCGACCATCCGGGAATTGATCTCACGGAATGTCATCAGGCGTCGCCTCCGACCGTGACCCGCTCACTGGGCTGCACATAGACGAGGCCGTCGCCCTCGAAGCGGAGCTGGAACGCCTCCCCGCCGCTCTCCCCGATGAAGGAGCGGAAGGTCACCCCCGACTGGAACTTCTGCTGAAGGCGGCCCTGGTGGGCGATGTAGGCGCCGGGGTCGACCGAGAGCGGGTACTGCGGGGTCACCCGCAGCAGCACCGCCGGGCCGTCCGACATGATCGCCACCTGCCCGCTCCCCTCCACCGTGGTGGTGAAGAGCCCCTGGCCGGTGGCGCCGCCGCGCAGCCCGGTGAAGCTGGTGCCGGTGCGCAGGGTGCCCTCCGCGCACAGCAGATTGCCGGACTCGACGAACAGCTTGTCGCCCTGGAGCCCGACCAGATTGATCTCGGTCGCCCGGTCCGCGAGGTAGCAGACGCCGTGCCCTTTGACCTCCATCATGGTCATCTGCTCACCGGTGAGCCGGCGGGTGACCATCCCCCGGATGCCCTCTCCGCCGCCGGTCAGCTTTTTGAAGGACACACTGCCCTCATAGGCGACCATCGATCCGTTCTTCGCTCTGACGGTGTCGCCGGTCAGCTCGACCGCGAGCACCTTGCTCCCCTGGAGCCGGAACATTGCCACCCGGCGACGGTAACCGCCCGCGCCACCGGGGCGACAGGGCCTGTGGATAACCACACCCCCCTGGTACGGGCCCGTAGGGGCCCGAACAGGCCCGAGCCGACCCCGGACAAAGGCTTGGCAAAGGAACCTGCCACAATGGGCCGCGCTTGTGAGCGCGTTCACAAGATCCTCTCCGTCGTCCCATCGAAGGTGCCACCGTGGACATCAAGACCGCCTCGTCCCTCCACCGCCTCCGGCTCGTCTCCGCTCCGGAGGCCATCTCGTTCATCCTGCTGATGGTCGCCTCGGTGCTGAAGCGCACGACGGAGTTCAACGCGGTCCCCGCGCTGGGGATGATCCACGGCATCCTCTTCATCATCTATGTGCTCTTCTGGGCCGATGCCTGGAACCGCACCAAGTGGGATCTGAAGACCGCCGCGCTCTACTTCATCCTCTCCGTGGTGCCCTTCGGCGGCTTTGTCGCCGAGCGCAAGCTCAAGCGCTCCGCCGATGACGCGGTGATCGCCGCGCGCGCCCGGCGCGAGGACATCGCCCAGGCCTGACGCTCCACCGCTGGTCGGCGGCGCACCGGGGCAGGGCCGGCGATCCGGCCCCGGCCCGGGTGCCCGGCCGGGGTCCTCGCGGGGGCTGACCACCGGATGACCTGTGGGTAGGGTCGGTGTGTGTCCAAGCCGCTCAGCCTCCCCTTCGATCCGATCGCCCGTGCCGACGAGCTGTGGCGGCAGCGCTGGGGCCCCGTTCCCTCCATGGCCGCCATCACCTCGATCATGCGCGCCCACCAGATCCTGCTCGCCGAGGTGGACGCCGTCGTCAAGCCGTACGGACTCACCTTCGCGCGGTACGAGGCACTGGTGCTGCTCACCTTCTCCAAGGCGGGTGAGCTGCCGATGTCCAAGATCGGCGAGCGGCTGATGGTCCACCCCACCTCGGTCACCAATACGGTCGACCGGCTGGTGCGCTCCGGTCTGGTCGCCAAGCGGCCCAACCCCAACGACGGGCGCGGCACCCTGGCGAGCATCACCGACAAGGGGCGTGAGGTGGTCGAGTCGGCCACCCGCGATCTGATGGCGATGGACTTCGGTCTGGGCGCCTACGACGCGGAGGAGTGCGCCGAGATCTTCGCCACGCTCCGGCCGCTGCGGGTGGCCGCGCGGGACTTCGAGGAGCGCTGACCAGGGCGCCCTCCCCGCCCCCGGCTCCCCCCTGACCAGCCCTGGTTCTCCAACTGTCCACCGCGCCGCCCCGGGCCCGCCCCGGCGGCGGTCCCCACCTCACTCCCGGTTACGCTCATCCTCATGAAACAGACCGTCCTGACCCGCTACCGGGTGATGGCGTACATCACCGCCGTCTGGCTGCTCGTCTTCACCGCCGCCATCGTCGCCAAGTACGGCTTCGAGACCGGCGACACCATGGTGATCTCCCAGATCCACGGTGTGCTCTTCATCGTCTACGTCATCTTCGCGTTCGATCTGGGCTCCAAGGCGAAGTGGTCCTTCGGCAAGCTGCTGTGGGTCCTGGCGGCCGGCTGCATCCCGGTGGCGTCCTTCTTCGTCGAGCCGAAGATCAGCCGCGAGGCCCGTGCGCTGATCACGGACGGTGACACGGTCAAGGCAGCCGCCTGACCTCGCCGGTCGTACCCCATCGGGCCCGTCCGGGCCCCTGAGCCGCCGCGTCCCCGGTTCGCGGCGGCTTTCTCATCGACAGATACTAGGACGTCCTAGTAAATTTGTCGGCATGGACGCTGACGCCGTTGAGGAGGGCCGCCGCCGCTGGCAGGCCCGCTATGACCGGGCGCGCAAGCGCGAAGCGGACTTCTCCACCCTTTCGGGAGATCCGGTCGACCCGGTCTACGGGCCCCGGCCGGGCGATGTGTACGAGGGGTTCGAGCGCATCGGCTGGCCCGGTGAGTACCCCTTCACCCGGGGTCTCCACGCCACCGGCTACCGGGGCCGCACCTGGACCATCCGCCAGTTCGCCGGCTTCGGCAACGCCGAGCAGACCAATGAGCGCTACAAAATGATCCTGGCCGCCGGGGGCGGCGGGCTCTCCGTCGCCTTCGACATGCCCACCCTCATGGGCCGGGACTCCGACGACCCCCGCTCCCTCGGCGAGGTCGGCCACTGCGGGGTCGCCATCGACTCCGCCGCCGATATGGAGGTCCTCTTCCAGGGCATCCCGCTGGGCGATGTCACCACCTCGATGACGATCAGCGGCCCCGCCGTCCCCGTCTTCTGCATGTACCTGGTCGCCGCCGAGCGGCAGGGCGTCGACCCGGCCGTACTCAACGGCACCCTCCAGACGGACATCTTCAAGGAGTACATCGCCCAGAAGGAGTGGCTGTTCCCGCCCGAGCCGCACCTCAGGCTGATCGGCGACCTCATGGAGCACTGCGCCCGCTCCATCCCCGCGTACAAGCCGCTCTCCGTCTCCGGCTACCACATCCGGGAGGCCGGGTCGACGGCCGCGCAGGAGCTGGCGTACACCCTCGCCGACGGCTTCGGCTATGTCGAGCTGGGGCTCAGCCGGGGACTCGATGTCGATGTCTTCGCCCCCGGGCTCTCGTTCTTCTTCGACGCCCATCTCGACTTCTTCGAGGAGATCGCCAAGTTCCGCGCGGCCCGCCGGATCTGGGCCCGCTGGATGCGCGAGGTGTACGGGGCGAAGAAGGACAAGTCCCAGTGGCTCCGCTTCCACACCCAGACCGCCGGGGTCTCGCTCACCGCGCAGCAGCCGTACAACAACGTCGTACGGACCGCCGTCGAGGCCCTCTCGGCGATCCTCGGCGGCACCAACTCGCTCCACACCAACGCCCTCGACGAGACCCTCGCCCTCCCCAGTGAGCAGGCGGCGGAGATCGCCCTGCGGACCCAGCAGGTCCTGATGGAGGAGACCGGCGTCGCCCATGTCGCCGACCCGCTCGGCGGCTCCTGGTACGTGGAGCAGCTCACCGACCGCATCGAGGCCGACGCCGAGGCGATCTTCGACCGGATCAAGGAGCGCGGCACCCGGGCCCATCCCGACGGGGTCCACCCCATCGGACCGATCACCTCCGGCATCCTCCGGGGCATCGAGGACGGCTGGTTCACCGGCGAGATCGCCGAGTCCGCCTTCCGCTACCAGCAGTCCCTGGAGAAGGGTGACAAGCGGGTGGTGGGCGTCAATGTCCACCATGGCTCGGTCACCGGGGACCTGGAGATCCTCCGGGTCAGCCATGAGGTCGAGCGCGACCAGGTCCGCGCCCTCGGCGACCGCCGGTCCCGCCGGGACGACGCCCGGGTGCGCGGCGCGCTGGACGCCATGCTCACCGCCGCCCGCGACGGCTCCAATATGGTCGGCCCGATGCTGGACGCCGTCCGTGCCGAGGCCACCCTCGGCGAGATCTGCGACGCCCTCCGCGACGAATGGGGTGTCTACACCGAGCCGCCCGGCTTCTAGGTCGCCTTTCTAGGGGGCCTGGTGCGGGTCCCGCTGGGTCAGGGAGGCGAGGCCGCCGATGAGGAGCCGGGTGAACCGGTGGGCCCAGGCCGGGTCGACCGGTTCCGCGCTCACCAGGGTCCGGTGCACGACCGCGCCGGCGATCACGTCGAAGATCAGGTCCGCGTCGTGCGCGGCCGTCTCCGGATCCTTCTCGTACGGCAGCTCCCCGCGCTCCTGGGCCCGCGCCCTGCCCTCCAGGACCAGCACCTTCTGCCGGTCCACGATGGCCGAGCGGATCCGCCGCCGCAGTGCCTCGTCCCGGGTCGCCTCGGCGACCACCGCCATCATCGAGGTACGGGTCTCCGGCCGGTCCAGGAGCGCCGCGAGGCGGAGCACCATCGCCTCCAGATCGGCGGGCAGGCTGCCCAGGTCCGGCAGCTCCAGCTCGTCGAAGAGGACCGCGACCGCGTCGACCACGAGTTCGCTCTTGCCCGCCCAGCGCCGGTAGAGCGTGGTCTTGGCGACACCCGCACGGGTCGCCACATCGCTCATCGTCAGCTTGGACCAGCCCAGTTCGACCAGGGCGGTACGGGTCGCGGCCAGGATCGCGCGATCGGCCGCCGCGCTCCGTGGTCGCCCCGGCCGGGTGTTTTGTACGTCTCTGTGCTGAGGGTGGCTGTGCATGACGGCGACCATACCGGCGGGTAGCGCCGCCGCTGTGAGGCAGTTCACGCGGTGAGGCTGCCGTGACACCGGGTCATGGAGTTACGCTACGAGCCGTAGCGAAAGCCGTGCGCGGCCGAGCGACGACCACTGGGCGCGGGGTGGGGACCCCGCGCCACCCAGGTCGGCCCGGACCTCCTGGCCGCACTTTTCCCCTGCGCGCGCGAAAGGGGGGAGGATGTAACCATGCAGCCTAGGAACATGTCCATGAGCGGTGTCGTCGATCTCGCCGCGGTGAAGGCGGCCGGTGAGGCCAAGGCCAAGGCCGAGCAGGCCCGCGCCGAGTCCGCCCGCCAGGGCGGCGCCGGTGCCGTCCCCCCCTCAAGTCTGGTGATCGACGTCGATGAGGCCGGCTTTGAGCTGGATGTGCTTCAGCGTTCCGCCGAGGTCCCCGTCGTCATCGACTTCTGGGCCGAGTGGTGCCAGCCCTGCAAGCAGCTCGGACCGCTGCTGGAGCGGCTGGCGCAGGAGTACAACGGCCGTTTTGTGCTGGCCAAGGTCGATGTCGATGCCAATCAGCTGCTGATGCAGCAGTTCGGTGTACAGGGAATTCCCGCCGTTTTCGCGGTGGTCGCCGGTCAGGCGCTGCCGCTCTTCCAGGGCGCCGCCCCGGAGGCCCAGATCCGTCAGACCCTGGACCAGCTGGTGCAGGTCGCCGAGGAGCGCTTCGGTCTCACCGGGATCGCGGTCGACCAGGACGCCGCCGAGGGCGAGGCCGAGGCCCCGGTGATTCCGGCGGGTCCGCACGACGACGCCCTCCAGGCGGCCGTCGACGCGCTGGACGCGGGCGACTTCGCCGGCGCGGTCCGCGCGTACGAGAGCGTCCTCTCCGACGACCCCGGCAACAGCGAGGCCAAGCTGGGCCTGGCCCAGGCCCAACTGCTGGGCCGGGTACGGGCGATGGACCCCCAGAAGGTCCGTACCGAGGCGGCCGGCAACCCGGCCGATGTCACCGCCCAGCTGGCGGCGGCCGATCTGGATCTGGTGGGCGGCCATGTCGAGGACGCCTTCGGGCGGCTGGTCGACACCGTGCGGGTGACGGCGGGCGACGACCGCGATGCCGTACGGGTACGACTGCTGGAGCTGTTCGAGGTGATCGGCGGCGACGACCCCCGGGTGACGGCGGCCCGGCAGGCGCTCGCCAGGGTGCTGTTCTGAGCCAACTTCACAGCCGCCGGAACGACTCCATCGTTTCGCCGGGAATGTCATGAGATGCGGCGGTGGTGCGCGGGGCGCGCCACCGCCGTTTTGCCGACAGAGCGACAGAACCCGGCCACTCTTTGATGGATCTTGATTATCGAGTGCGGGGTTACTCGGAGTAAATCAACCCCTTTTTTCTGTCCGTTTATCGATGGCATTCTCCCCTTCTGCTGGCACACTCGGCTGCACCCAGGGTGGCTGCTGGGCGCCCGGCGGCGACGGTGCGGCCATCGGATCGTTACCAGTGAGTAATGAACCCCCTTGTGCGACGGCCGGGAATGGACCACGATCGGCGACGCTCGGTCCCTTGCGCACCGGCCCGGTTCCCAGCCGTGCCGGGGCGGTCGGGGTCCCCACCGGGTCGGCCGGCGGCGCTGTCGCCGACCGCGGACAGGGGGGTTGCTGTCGAACGCCGACAGGGCCTGTCCGATTCGGGTTGTGCGTGATGCGTCAGGCGCGACCAGTGGTTGTCGCTCGGGGGTGATCGCCGGTGCTTCGGACGCGGTACGCGCCCCTATGTACGGGCGCTCTCCTTCCCGAGGACGTAGCACTTCTCCCATCCCAAGGACGGACGCCCGTCGTCCGGACCGGAGATTTACGTCCGAGAAGGAGGAAAGTCATGGAGCAAGTGGCTCGTGGCGGAACCAGATGGAAGAGGTTCGCCCTTGTCATGGTGCCGAGCTTGGCCGCGACGGCGGCGATAGGCATCGGGCTGGCCCAGGGGGCGCTCGCCGCCTCGTTCTCGGTGTCGGGGCAGCAGTTCAAGGTCAGCGCCTCCTATCTGGAAGGCTATGGATTCACCCAGTACCCCGCGTACAACAACGGGTACCGGAATATGGAGGGGAACGAGAAGACCAACCGCCCGGTGGCGGTCTCCTCCTTCAAAACCGCGACCATCCGGGACATGTGTCAGTCCGTGGTGACCGATGTGCCCCTCCTCGGCAAGATCACGATGAGGCTGGACGCCGGCCGGGGCGGGGATGAGGTCACGGCCGAGAACCTCTATCTCGACATCGCCCAGCTCAAGGGCAATGCGACCTTCGATGACATCGACATCGGCATCGCCGTCCGGGACACCGACAATGCGCCGGACGAGGACGGCCCGACGGGCAAGGGCCCGGCCGTCAAGAAGGAGGGCGTCCTGGAGAACGGCTTCGCCCAGCAGGCGCGTAAGGTCACCCTCACCGGCGTGGAGCAGACGGCGTGGGCGACCACGGCCGGACGCTTCTCCCTCGTGGGCCTGGAGATGCGCCTGCACAGAGGCGACGGCCCCGACGTCGAGTGCTTTTGACGGTGACTGTCGGGGCGGGCGGGGACGCCGCTGATTCCCCGCCCGCCCGGTCACCCCTCGTACGGCAACACCAGTTCCAGGGAGCTGTTTTCCATGAGCGCCGAGTCCATGGCCACGGGGCAGAACGAACACTTCCTCCGCGCCCTTTGGCGACGGTTCCGCGACTGGCGGGGGCAACGGCCCTTCTGGGCGGGCCTGTTCACGCTGCTCGGCGGGGTTCCCATCGCCTACTTCCCCCATACCAGTATGAGACTCGGCGATCTGACGCTCTCCCTGGCCACCACCACCGGGGCGGGTTCGCTCATCATCGGCGTGCTGCTGGTGACGCTCGGGTTCACGATGTGGTTCCACCACATCGTGCGGGTGTTCGCCGGGGTCGCCTCCATCCTGCTGGCCCTGATCTCCCTTCCGATCGCCAACCTGGGCGGCTTTGTCGTCGGGTTCCTGTTCGCGCTGATCGGCGGGGCCCTCTCGATCGCCTGGGCGCCGGGACAGCCCCAGGACGCCGCCGCCCCGGCGCCGGGCGCCGCCGAGGACGGGAGGCACAGTGCCGGATGAGAGCACACCGCCGACCGGGAGCGATTCCCGGACCAGCCGAGGGCCGCGCCACGCCGCACCGAGAAAGTCGCTGCTCGCCAAGGTGCAGCGGCCCGCGGGCAAGGCGATGGCCCTGGCCGCGATGCCGACCGCCGTCCTGGTGGGGATGGGCCTCGCGCCGAAGCTCGCGCTCGCCGAGGGCAAGGACATCCCCTACGCCCCCGGGCCCTGTGTGACCCGCTCCGAGGAGCCCGCCGAGCCGGCCGGGCCCCCCTCGCCCGCCGCGTCGGCGGCGTCGGCCGGACCGTCCGACATCCCGGTCCCCGGTGTCCCGCCGCCGGCCCGGTCCCCGGACGGCAACGCCGATGACGACGGCAGCGCGGGCAACGCCGATGACGCCGACCGTGCCGGTGACGACGATGACGTCGGCGCCCCTGAGGACACCGACGGTTCGGAGCGGCCCCGGGTGCCCCTGGGCCCGTTGGATCCGCGGGACCCGCGGGGGCCGGGGCGCGTGATCGGCGATCTGCTGGGGGGCACCCGCGTACCCCAGGAGTCCGCGCCCGCCGCGAAGCCGCCCACGACGTCCGCCACCGGGCCGGGCACCGAGCCCGCCGAGGACGAGCAGGACCAGCGGGACGAGCGGGATCAGCGGGACCGGGAGAAACAGCGGGACGAGCAGGACCGGGGGAAAGAGCGGGACCGGCGGGATCGGGAGCCCCCCGAGGACGGCCCGGACGGGAAGCCGGCGGAGAAGGACGCACGGGACACGGCCCGTGAGAAGGCCAAGAAGGCCATCGCCGACGCGGCCGCCCGCGCGGGCGTGGCCGTCGAGGAGCTGGACGAGAAGGCCCGCTCCACCGACCCCGTACCCGACGAGGACATTCCCGAGGGTGCCAAACCCCGCTTCCCCTGCCCGGTGCCCGACCCCGAGGCCCTGGCCGCCGCCGAGGAGGAGACGGGGCTGCCGCTCCTCCCCGACGAGCCCTGGGTGCTGGAGAGTTCGCTGCTCGCCCTCACCGGCCTCAAGTACCACGGCATCGTCGAGGTCCGCACCGCCGGGGGAGAGTTGAAGAAGGCGCTCAAGTTCACCGTCGCCCGGGTCGAGATCCGGGATCTGCACCAGCTCGTCCCGGGCCCCGGCGGCACCACGCTGCACGCCCAGGCGCGCGCGGACTCCGTCTCCACCATCCGCCGGGCCACGGTGACCATGTACACCGAGGAGCTGAAGGGGAACCTCTTCGGGCTGATTCCGATCACCTTCAGCCCGCACACCCCGCCGCCGGTGAATCTCCCCTTCGCCTTCTTCACCGACGCGAGGGTCGTCCAGGCGGGCCAGTTCGGCGGCACCCTCACCATCCCGGGGCTGCGCAACTTCACCACCGGCGACCTCGGCGGCTCCTGAGCCCCGGCGCGGACGGCACGACGGGCCGGACGGCATGACGGGCCGGAAGCGCGCCGGGCCCGGACAGCACGACGGGCCGCGTCCCCCGAGGGGGACACGGCCCGGCCGTGGTCTCCGCGCGCCCCGGGGGGCGCGGGCGGGTGTTACGCCTCGTGGCCCAGGTGGTGGACCCGCACCATGTTGGTGGTGCCCGGGACGCCCGGAGGGGAGCCCGCGGTGATCACCATGGTGTCGCCCTCGTTGTACCGCTGGAGCTTCAGCAGCTCCGCGTCGACCAGGTCGACCATGGCGTCGGTGTTGTTCACATGCGGAACGACATACGACTCGACGCCCCAGCTCAGCGCGAGCTGGTTGCGGGTGGACTCCTCGGTGGTGAAGGCGAGGATCGGCTGGCAGACGCGGTAGCGGGAGAGCCGGCGCGCCGTGTCACCGGACTTGGTGAAGGCGACCAGCGCCTTGCCGCTGAGGAAGTCCGCGATCTCACAGGCGGCACGGGCGACCGAACCGCCCTGGGTACGCGGCTTCTTGCCGGGGACCAGCGGCTGGAGGCCCTTGGAGAGCAGCTCCTCCTCGGCCGCGACGACGATCTTGGACATCGTCTTCACGGTCTCGATCGGGTAGGCGCCCACCGAGGACTCGGCCGACAGCATCACCGCGTCCGCGCCGTCCAGGATGGCGTTGGCCACATCGGAGGCCTCGGCGCGGGTCGGCCGGGAGTTGGTGATCATGGACTCCATCATCTGGGTGGCCACGATCACCGGCTTGGCGTTGCGGCGGCACAGCTCCACCAGCCGCTTCTGCACCATCGGGACCTTCTCCAGCGGATACTCCACCGCGAGGTCGCCACGGGCCACCATGACCCCGTCGAACGCCGCGACGACGCCCTCCATGTTGGCGACCGCCTGCGGCTTCTCCACCTTGGCGATGACCGGCACCCGGATGCCGACCTCGTCCATCACCTTGTGGACGTCCTTGACGTCACCGGCGTCCCGGACGAAGGAGAGCGCGACCAGGTCGCAGCCCATCCGCAGGGCGAAGCGGAGATCCTCGACGTCCTTCTCGGAGAGGGCCGGGACATTCACCGCCGCGCCGGGGAGGTTGATGCCCTTGTGGTCGGAGATGACACCGCCCTCGACGACGATGGTCTTCACCCGGGGGCCCTCGACCGCGACGACGCGCAGCTCGACATTGCCGTCGTTGATGAGGATCTGGTCGCCCTTGGAGACATCGCCGGGCAGACCCTTGTAGGTGGTGCCGCAGATGGTCTTGTCGCCCGCCACGTCCTCGGTGGTGATGGTGAACTCGTCACCGCGCACCAGCTCCACCGGACCCTCGGCGAAGGTCTCCAGGCGGATCTTCGGGCCCTGGAGGTCGGCCAGGACTCCCAGGGCGCGGCCGGTGTCGGCGGCGGCCTTGCGGACGCGGTGGTACCGCTCCTCGTGCTCGGCGTGGGACCCGTGGCTCATGTTGAAGCGGGCCACGTTCATACCGGCCTCGATCAGAGCTTTCAACTGCTCGTACGAGTCGACGGCGGGGCCCAGTGTGCAGACGATTTTGGAACGGCGCATAAGGCGGATCCTATCGGTTTGTTTCGACTCGGAATATTCAGGCCGGTGGAATGTACAAGTGGGCGGTGCCCCGCTCAGTCGAGTGAATTCCCCGCCACCAAAGCGATGGTTTGGCGGGCGATCTCCAGCTCCTCGTCGGTGGGCACCACGGCGACCGCGACCCGGGCGTACGGTGCGGAGACGAGCCTGGCCTCGTCCGAACGCTCCTCGTTGAGCGCCGAGTCCAGGGCCAGCCCCAGCTCCTCCAGACCGGCCACGGCGGCGGCGCGGACCGGGGCCGCGTTCTCGCCGACGCCGGCCGTGAACGCGATGGCGTCCACCCGCCCGAGGACCGCGTAATAGGCGCCGATGTACTTCTTCAGCCGGTGAATGTAGATGTCGAAGGCGAGGGCGGCCCGCTCGTCGCCCGCGTCGATCCGGCGGCGGATCTCCCGCATGTCGTTGTCGCCGCAGAGCCCCACCAGGCCGCTCTTCTTGTTGAGCAGCACATCGACCTCGTCGGCCGACATTCCGGCCACCCGCTGGAGGTGGAAGGTGACCGCCGGGTCGATGTCGCCGGAGCGGGTGCCCATCACCAGGCCCTCCAGCGGGGTGAGCCCCATGGAGGTGTCCACACAGCGACCGCCCCGGACCGCCGACGCCGAGGCGCCGTTGCCCAGGTGCAGCACGATCACATTGACCTCCTCCGGCGCCTTGCCCAGCAGCCGGGCGGTCTCCCGCGAGACATAGGCGTGCGAGGTGCCGTGGAAGCCGTACCGGCGGATGCGGTGGGCGTCGGCGGTCTCCACATCGATCGCGTAGCGCGCGGCCGACTCCGGCATGGTGGTGTGGAAGGCGGTGTCGAAGACCGCGACCTGCGGCAGATCCGGGCGCAGCGCCTGAGCGGTCCGGATGCCGGTGATGTTGGCGGGGTTGTGCAGCGGTGCCACCGGCACCAGCCGCTCGATCTCCGCCAGCACCTCCTCGTCCACGACCGTCGGCGCGGTGAAGCGCAGACCGCCGTGGACCACCCGGTGGCCGATCGCGGCCAGCTCGGGGGAGTCCAGGCCCAGGCCGTCGGCGGCCAGCTCGTCGGCGACCGCCTTCAGCGCCGCCTCGTGGTCGGCGATCGGGCCGGTGCGCTCCCGGCGGGCGGCTCCCTCGGTGGCGAGCGGGGTGTGCACCAGCCGGGAGGTCTCCTCGCCGATCCGCTCGACCAGGCCGACCGCCAGCCGGGTGCCGTCGCTCATGTCGAGCAGCTGGTACTTCACCGAGGAGGAGCCGGAGTTGAGGACGAGGACCCGGGTGGCCGTCCGAGCCGCCTGGGCCGCCTGGTCCGCCTGGTCCGTCTGAGCTGTGTGGGCGTTCATGAGGGGGGTTCGTGTCTTTCGCAGAAGGTGGTGCCGGGCAGGGGCGGGAGGTCAGACGGAGGGAGCGGACCGCTCGGGCTGCGCCTGGATGGCGGTGATCGCGACGGTGTTGACGATGTCGCTCACCAGGGCGCCGCGCGAGAGGTCGTTCACGGGCTTGCGCAGCCCCTGGAGGACGGGTCCGACCGCGACCGCGCCCGCCGAGCGCTGCACGGCCTTGTAGGTGTTGTTGCCGGTGTTGAGGTCCGGGAAGATCAGTACGGTGGCCCGTCCGGCGACCTCGGAGTCCGGCAGCTTGGTCGCGGCGACGGACGGCTCGACGGCCGCGTCGTACTGGATCGGGCCCTCGATCCGCAGCTCCGGGCGGGTGCGGCGGACCAGCTCGGTGGCCTCCCGCACCTTGTCGACATCGGCGCCGGAGCCGGAGGTGCCGGTGGAGTACGAGAGCATCGCGATCCGCGGGTCCACCCCGAAGCGGGCCGCGGTGGCCGCCGACTGGACGGCGATATCGGCCAGCTGCTCGGCGTTGGGGTCCGGGTTGACCGCGCAGTCCCCGTACACCAGCACCTTGTCGGCGAGGCACATGAAGAAGACCGAGGAGACGATCGCCGCGCCGGGCCGGGTCTTGATGATCTCGAAGGCCGGGCGGATGGTGGCGGCGGTGGAGTGGACCGAGCCGGAGACCATGCCGTCGGCCAGCCCCTCCTCGACCATCAGGGTGCCGAAGTAGTTCACATCCGCGACCACGTCGTACGCCAGCTCCTCGGTGACGCCCTTGTGGGCGCGGAGCTGGGCGTACCGCTCGGCGAAGCCCTGGCGCAGCTCGGAGGTGTTGGGGTCGATCAGCTGGACGGCGCTGAGGTCGATGCCCAGGTCGGCGGCCTTCTTGCGGATCAGCTCCACATCGCCGAGGAGGGTGAGGTCGCAGACGTCCCGGCGGACCAGGACATCGGTCGCCCACAGCACCCGCTCCTCGGCGCCCTCGGGGAGGACCACCCGGCGGCGGTCGGCGCGGGCCTGCTCCAGCAGCTCGTGTTCGAACATCATCGGGGTGACATGGCCGCTGCGGACGACGGCGAGACGTTCCAGCAGCTCCCCGGTGTCGACATGGCGTTCGAAGAGACCAAGGGCGGTCTCCGCCTTGCGCGGCGTCGAGGCGTTGAGCTTGCCCTCCAGACCGAACAGCTCGGCGGCGGTGGGCCAGCTGGTGGTGGGGACGGAGATCACCGGGGTGCCCGGGGCGAGCCGGGAGGCGAGGGTGAGGATCTGCTCGCTGGGGCGCTCGTCCAGGGTGAGCACCAGACCGGCGATCGGCGGGGTGCCGGCGGAGTGCGCGGCCAGCGCGCCCACCACCAGGTCGGCCCGGTCGCCGGGGGTGATCACCAGACAGCCGGGGGTCAGGGCGCTGAGGAAGTTCGGCAGCATCGCGCCGCCGAAGACGAAGTCGAGGGCGTCCCGGGCGAGCCCGGAGTCGTCGCCGAGCAGCACCGTGCCGCCGAGGGCGTGGTTGATCTGGGAGACGGTGGGCGCGGAGAGCGCGGGCTCGTCCGGCAGGACGTAGCAGGGGACCGGGAGCCGGGCGGCCAGCCGCTCGGCGATGTCGGCGCGCTCCTCGGGCACCACCCGGTTGACGACCAGGGCGAGCACCTGGGCGCCGAGGGCCTCGTAGGCCCGGTGGGCGTTGCGCGCCTCGGCCCGTACCGACTCGGCGGTCTGGCCCCGGCCGCCGACCACGGGGATCACGGAGGCGCCGAACTCATTGGCGAGCCGGGCGTTGAGCGCCAGCTCGTCGGGGAGCTGGGTGCCGACGAAGTCGGTGCCGAGGACGAGGACGACCTCGTACTCGCGGGCGACCGCGTGGAAGCGGTCGACGAGCCGGGAGACCAGCTCGTCGGTGCCCTTCTCGGCCTGGAGGGCGGATGCCTCGTGGTAGTCCATCCCGTACACGGACGCCGGGTCCTGGGTGAGCCGGTAGCGGGCCCGCAGCAGCTCGAACAACCGGTCGGGTCCGTCGTGCACCAGGGGGCGGAAGACACCCACCCGGTCCACCTGGCGGGTGAGGAGTTCCATGACCCCCAGCTCGACGACCTGCCGCCCGTCCCCGCGGTCGATCCCCGTCACGTACACGCTGCGTGTCACGCGTGTCTCCCGTCCTGCTCTGAGGTGGCCGGCTTCCGAAGGCCACGTACAAAAGTTCGTACAAAAAAACCGCTGGAGGGCGGCTAATACCTCTTGACAATACCTCTGACGCTGGATAAGGCGCCTGCCGGGTTCCCCGGACCGTGGCACCCGCCCCCACCAGGGACGCGTCAGGGCTCCCACCGGGTGCCCGCGCCGGTGGGGACGCGTGTTCCCGCGCGGCGCGGGCCGTACTCCAGCGCCCTGCGGGCGGGCCTCCCGCCGGTGTCCAGCCGGTCTCCCGCCGGTCTCCGGCCCGTCTACAGGAGTCCGCCCGGCACCGCGAAAGCACGCCCCTAGGCACCATGGAACAATTGAAGGCCGGGCACCCGCGTCACCGACCGAGCAGGAGACAGAGCACGATGCGTATCGGAGTCCTCACCGCCGGAGGCGACTGCCCCGGCCTGAACGCAGTGATCCGGTCGGTTGTGCACCGGGCGATCACCGGATACGGCGACGAGGTGATCGGCTTCGAGGACGGCTTCAAGGGCTTGCTCGACGGTCACTTCCGTCCCCTCGACCTCAACGCCGTCAGCGGCATCCTGGCCCGCGGCGGCACCATCCTCGGCTCCGCCCGGCTGGAGCGCACCCGCCTCCAGGAGGCCGCCGAGAACTGTGGCGAGCTCCAGCGGCGCTATGGCATCGACGTCCTGATCCCCATCGGCGGCGAGGGCACCCTCACCGCCTCCCGGATGCTCTCGGACGCCGGGATGCCGGTGGTCGGTGTCCCCAAGACCATCGACAACGACATCTCCGCGACCGACCGCACCTTCGGCTTCGACACCGCCGTGACGGTCGCCACCGAGGCGATAGACCGGCTGAAGACCACCGCCGAGTCCCATCAGCGGGTCATGGTGGTCGAGGTCATGGGCCGCCACGCGGGCTGGATCGCCCTGGAGTCCGGCATGGCCGGCGGCGCCCACGGCATCTGTCTGCCGGAGCGCCCCTTCGAGGTGGACGACCTGGTCAAGATGGTCGAGGAGCGCTTCGCCCGGGGCAAGAAGTTCGCCGTGATCTGTGTCGCCGAGGGCGCGCACCCCGCCAAGGGGTCCATGGAGTACGCCAAGGGCGAGATCGACCAGTTCGGCCATGAGCGCTTCCAGGGCATCGGCAACCGTCTCGCCGTCGAGCTGGAGCGCCGCCTCGGCACCGAGGCCAAGCCGGTCATCCTCGGCCATGTCCAGCGCGGCGGTGTGCCGACCGCGTACGACCGCGTCCTCGCCACCCGCTTCGGCTGGCACGCGGTGGAGGCCGCGCACCGGGGCGACTACGGCCGGATGACCTCCCTGCGCGGTACGGAGGTGGTGATGGCTCCGCTGGCGGATGCCGTGACCCAGCTGAAGACCGTGCCGGAGAACCGGATGTACGAGGCGGAGTCGGTCTTCTAGAAGGCTGCCGAGAATCGTGTCGAGGGGCTGCCCGGCCGGAGGCCGGGTGGCCCCTTTCGCCATGCGGTGGCCGGGGCGGGGTGCCGGGAGCCACCGCTCCGTACGGAAGGAGCCGGGGATCACGGGTTCCGGTGGATCGGCCGCCCTGACCGCCCGGACCGTCCTGACCGGAAGCATCCGAATGCGGCGAACGGGACCCTGAACAGCGCCCGCCGATCCTAGAGTTGCCGGTGATCCACCTGCTCCGGGTCGTGGCGGCGGCCGTGCACCGCCGTCGTGCCGCGGCCCGCACGACGAAAGCCGAGCCGCGAGGTGATGCCGACCCTGCTGCTGCGGATCAGGACGGACGGGACGCTGTTCGCCGCGATGCGGGCCGCCACCTGGACCACGGGAGGTCCGGAGTGCCTGGTCACGATGGAGCAGGGGGTCGAGGAAGAGGCCGAGGTGGAGCCCGGCTGGGCGGAGAGGCTGCGTGCCGTTCCCGACCCCGCGCTCCGTGAGCATCTGAGCCTGCTCTGCCTGACCGCGGACTGGGCCCGCGGCTGCGGCGCCTTCTACCGCGGGCCGGGCGCCGACGCGTGTCCGCCGATGCTCGACTGGTTCGGCGGGCGTCCCGGCCACCATGCGGTCGCGGGGTGGGAACTCGGCGAGGGGCAGGCGGCCTCGGCCGTCCTCCGGATCGTCCGGAAGGGCTGCTGAAAGGCTGGGTTCCGGCCCCGGCCCCGGGCGCGTCGTCCGGCTGACGCTCGACACCGGCGCGTTGTGCGAGGCGCTCACCCCTTGACCGCGCCGCCCAGGGCGAAACCGCCGCCGAGTCTGCGGGCGATCAGGACGTACAGCAGGAGCACCGGGAGCGAGTAGAGGATCGAGAAGGCGGCCAGCTGGCCGTAGACCACCGAGCCGTAGTTGCCGAAGAAGGTGAAGACGGAGACCGACGCGGGGAGCCGGTCCGGGGTGAGGATCAGCATGAAGGGGACGAAGAAGTTTCCCCAGAGCTGGATGAAGGTGTAGATCGTCACCACCACCATGCCCGGACCCATCAGCGGGAGCACCACCCGTACCAGGGTCTGGAGCCAGGAGGCGCCGTCCGTCCAGGCCGCCTCCTCCAGGGCGACGGGGACCGCGTCCATGAAGTTCTTCATCAGCCAGATGGCGAACGGGAGTTGCGACGCGGCCATGAACAGGGAGGTCCCGGACAGGGTGTCGATCAGTTCCACCCTCACGAAGAGCGCGTACACCGGGACCATGACCGCCGTGATCGGGAGGCAGGTGGTGAAGAGGATGGTCAGCAGATACGGGCGGGACCAGCGGGAGCGGTACCGGGAGAGCGGGTACGCGGCGAGGGCGGCGCAGGAGACCGTGACGGCGGTGGCGCCGCCGCAGAGCAGCAGGCTGTTGAGCATGGGGGTGAAGGTGATCTCGTCCGTCAGTACGGCCGAGAAGTTCTCCCCGGTGACCGAGGAGGGCAGCCTCACCCGCAGGTCCGCCTCCGTGTCCAGTGACGAGAAAACCAGCCAGGCCAGCGGCAGCGCGAACGCGAGCGCGATCAGCAGCAGAGCGGCGTTCGCGGCGAGGCGGCCCCGGGTCACAGCTCCACCTTCATCAGCCGCAGATACATCAGGGAGAACAGCGCCCCCACCAGTAGCAGCAGCAGGGCGACCGCCGTCCCGTACCCGATCAGGCTTTTCACAAACGCCTGGTCGTACATGAACACCGGCAGGGTCTGGCTGCGGTTCCCCGGGCCGCCCCGGGTCATCGCCCAGATCAGACCGAAGACGGAGAGTGTGGAGAGGGTGTTGAGCATCAGATTGGTGCCGATGGAGCGGCGGATCATCGGCAGGGTGATGTGCCACAGCCGGCGGACCCCCGTCGCACCGTCGACCTGCGCCGCCTCCACCACATCGCGCGGGATCCCGTCCAGCGCCGCCGAGTAGATCAGCATCGAGAACGCGGTGCCGCGCCAGACATTGGCGAACGAGACCGCCAGGATCGGCGCGGTGAACAGCCAGTTCTGGGACGGGAGATGGAGCCAGTCCAGCACCGCGTTCAAGGTGCCCTCGCGGCGGAAGAACGCGTACAGCAGAAACGCCGCGACGATCTCCGGGAGCACCCAGGCGGCGATCACCAGGGCGCCGGTCGCAGTGCGCAGCGGGCGGGAGGCCCTGCGCATCAGCGCCGCGAGGGCGAGCCCCAGGGTGTTCTGGCCGATGACGGCGGAGAACACGGTGAAGACGAGCGTCAGCCAC
Organism: Streptomyces sp. NPDC000594; assembly: GCF_040299965.1. NCBI lineage: Bacteria > Bacillati > Actinomycetota > Actinomycetes > Kitasatosporales > Streptomycetaceae > Streptomyces > Streptomyces sp. NPDC000594. The sequence continues at coordinate 374,929 of NZ_JBEPCY010000004.1, forward strand.
ACCGCGTTGCGGAAGGCGGTGTCGGCGAAGGCGCGGCGGAAGTTCTCCAGTCCCACGAAGTCCGCGCCGGCGGCGCCGGTGAGCTGGGTGTTTGTGAAGGCGATCCAGACGCAGTAGCCGATGGGGCCACCGAGGAAGAGGAGCAGCAGGGCGGTGGCGGGGGCGATCGGGACCCAGCGCCACCGGCCTCGGGTGCCGCTCACCCGGCGGTGACCGCGCCGTCGGTGATCGTCCGCAGTGCCTCGTCGTACTCCCGCGCCGCCTTCGACGGGTCGGCGTCCCCCGTCGTCACCCGCTCCATCGCCTCCCCTATCGCGGAGGAGACCTGGGGGTAGACGGGGAGCGCGGGCCGGTAGTGGGTGTACTTCACCAGCGAGGTGAAGAACGCGACCCCCGGCATCGAGGTGAGATACGTACGGTCGGCGGCGACATCGTCCCGTACGGCGATCTGCGCGGCGACCACGCACCAGCGGGTGGCGTTCCGCGCGGTCTGGAGGGTCTTGATGAACTCAAAGGCCAGGTCGGGGTTCTTCGCCTTCGCCGGGATCGACCAGGCCCAGCCGCCGGAAAGGGAGACCGTGCCGGGGGAGCCGCCGTGCTGGGTGGGCATCGGGGCCCTGCCCAGCTCCTCGCCCCAGCCGGGCCACTCCCTGGCTCCCTTGTTGCCCCAGTACTGGCCCATCCAGGAGCCGTCGAGGGCGATGGCGAGCTTCCCCTCGGGCAGCCACTCGGTGGCGACCCGGGTGTTCACATTGGGGTCGAGGGCGTCGGAGACATCGGGGCCGAGCTTCTCGGCGTAGACGGTACGGACGAACTCCAGCGCGTCCCGGAAGCCGGGGGAGCCGGTGACCCATTTCTTGGCGCCGGGGCGGTAGAGGGGGTCGCGGCCGGTGCCGTAGAGCAGCATCTCGAACCCCTGCATCACGGCGGCCTCGCCGGGGGCCTTGCCGGTGTAGACGTTCAGCGGGATGACGCCGGGGACCTTGCGTTTGATCGTCCGGGCGGCGGTCAGGATCGCGTCCCAGTCGCGGGGCCGCCAGTCGGCGGGGAGGCCGGCCCTGGCGAGGATCTTCTTGTTGAACCAGAGGCCCCGGGTGTCGGTGCCGTCGGGGACGCCGTAGGTCTTGCCGTCCTCGGCGCGGGCGGCGGCCTTGGCGGAGCCGATGAAGCGGTCCCAGGTCTTCCACCCCGGGAGGTAGTCGTCCAGGGGCTTCAAGTACCCGGCCTTGATGTCCGAGTTGATGCGGAAGGTGTCCTCGTAGACCAGGTCCGGTGCGGTGCCGGGGGAGCGCATCATCTGCTGCGCCTTGGTGGCGTAGTCGTTGTCCGGGGCCTGGACCGGGATCAGTTCGACCTTCTTGCCGGGGTGGGCCTTCTCGAACTGGCGCTTCACGGAGGCGAGATGCTCGTCCTTGAAGCGGATGGTGTTGTCGGTGGAGCGGTTGTAGAGCACCTTGACGGTGTCGGGGTCCGCGGTGGAGTCGGAGCAGGCGGTGAGGGGGGTGAGGGTGGCGAGAGCGGTGGTGGCGATGAGGGTGAGGCGGAGGGTGGGGCGCATGGGCACGACCTCCTCGGGGTCGGGCTCCCCGGAGCCCCGGGGCCCTTTGCGACCGTAGGTCGCGGCTTGCGTCAGGGTCAATCCCCCGGTCCGGTACGGGTGCTTGGGCCGTGCGCCCGGGACTCTCGCTCGGGCCCGAGCGCCTCGGGCGAACGGTCACGTAAATCAAGCCCGTCCGGCGATTGAGGACGGACCTCGGCCCCGAGTGACCTCGGGTGGACGTCGGGGCCAGCCCCGAACCCCGCTCCTCAAGCGCCGGAGGGGCTGAAATATGAGGCACTTGTCGGGGCCAGCCCCGAACCCCGCTCCTCAAACGCCGGAGGGGCTGAAATGTGAGGCCCTCGCGCCTCAAACTCCCCCAGACTCCGTCCGGGGGCACCCCCACGAGGCTGGATTTTCCGAGCGCCGGAGAGGCTGAAATTCCTGAGGCGACCGTCGAGGCCAGGGCTGCACGTGCCTAACGGTTGAACGGAAGCCAGCGGTACTGGAGTTCGGGGCGGCCGATCTGGCCGTACTGGGGGCTGCGGGCCGCGCGGCCCTCCGTGACGAGGTGTTCGAGGTAGCGGCGGGCCGTGATGCGGGAGATGCCGACCGCCGTGCCCGCCTCCGCCGCCGTGAGGCCCGTGGTGGAGGCGCGCAGGGTGCGGGTGACCGATTCGAGGGTGGGGCCGCTGAGGCCCTTGGGGAGCGCGCCGCCCTGGGGGGCGCGCAGGGCGCCGAGGGCGCGGTCGACCTCGTCCTGGCCGCTCGCCTCGCCCGCCGCCGCGCGGAACTCCGCGTACCGCCCCAGCCGGTCCCGCAGGGTCGCGAAGGTGAAGGGCTTCAGCACGTACTGGACCACCCCCAGCGAGACGCCCTCGCGCACCACCGCGAGATCCCGCGCCGAGGTCACCGCGATGACATCCGCCAGATGTCCCGCCGCCCGCAGTGAGCGGACCAGATGGAGACCGTGGCCGTCCGGCAGATAGAGGTCGAGCAGCAGCAGATCGACCCGGGTGCGCTCCAGTACCCGTACCGCTCCCGCGCGGGAGTGCGCGACCCCCGCGACGGTGAAGCCGGGCACCCGTCCGACATAGAGGGCGTGCGCGTCCGCCGCTACGGGGTCGTCCTCGACGACCAGGACCTGGATGGTGTCCGTGCTCATGCCGGCGCCCCCGTCCGCAGTGGCAGTCGTACGGTGAACTCCGCACCGCCGTCGGGCCCCTCGGCCAGGGCGACCGTCCCGCCGCCCCGGTGGACGGCCTGCCGGACCAGCGCGAGGCCGAGCCCCCGGTGGGAGCCATGGGTGGACCAGCCGCGCCGGAAGATCTCGTCCGCGTGGCACGGGTCGATGCCCGCTCCGGTGTCATGGACCCGGATCAGGAGTTCGTCCGCGTCCGTCCCGGCGCGGGCGGTGACGGTGACCCGGGCCCGGGCCGGCCGGGGCCGCTCGTCGCCCGGGGCGGGCGGACAGGAGGCGGCGTCCACCGCGTTGTCGATGAGATTGCCCAGGATGGTCACCAGGTCCCGGGGCGGCAGCGACGGCGGCAGCACCCCGTCGTCGATCCTGCTGTCCCGGGCCAGCACCAGCTCCACCCCGCGTTCGTTGGCCTGGGCCGCCTTGCCGAGGAGCAGCGCCGCGAGGACGGGCTCGCCGACCGAGCCGACGACCCGGTCGGTCAGCACCTGGGCCAGCTCCAGCTCGGCGGTGGCGAAGTCGACCGCCTCCCGGACCCGGCCCAGCTCGATGAGGGAGACCACGGTGTGCAGCCGGTTCGCCGCCTCGTGCGCCTGGGAGCGCAGGGCCTGGCTGAAGCCGCGCTCGGAGTCCAGCTCACCGGAGAGCGACTGGAGTTCGGTGTGGTCCCGCAGGGTCGCCACGGTGCCCCGGCGCTCCCCGCCGACGACGGGGCTGGTGTTGACGACCACGACCCGGTCGGCGGTGAGATGGACCTCGTCGACCCGGGGTTCGGAGGCGAGCAGCGCCCCGGTGAGGGAGGGCGCGAGCCCCAGCTCGGCCACCGGACGGCCCACCGCGTCCTCGCCGAGGCCGAGGAGTTCCCGGGCGCCGTCGTTGACGAGGGCGATCCTGCGCCGCCCGTCCAGCATCAGCAGTCCCTCCCGGACCGCGTGCAGCGCCGCCTCGTGGTAGTCGTGCAGATGGCTGAGTTCGGTCGCGTTCATGCCCTTGGTGTGCCGCCGCAGCCGAACATTGATGACATAGGTGCCGATACCGCCCACGGTGAGTGCGGCCCCGGAGAAGAACAGCAGCGCGGTGAGCTGGTCCCGGGCCTGTTCGCTGATCTTCCGGATGGTGATCCCGGCGCTGACCAGCCCCACGATCCGGCCGTCCGTCGCGCGGACGGGGGCGACGGTGCGGATGGAGGGGCCGAGCACGCCCAGGTGTTTCTCGCTCAGGATCTCCCCGGCCAGCGCCTGCTCGGTATGGCCGAGGTACTTCCGGCCGATCTCCGCCGGCTCGGGATGGGTCCAGCGGGTGCCGTCCGGGGCCATGACGACGACGAAGTTGACGCCCGCCGCCCGGCGCAGCCCCTCGGTGTACGGCTGGAGCCGCCGGCTGGGGTCGGCGGAGAGCGCGGCGGCCACCACCGAGGGGGCACGGGCGACCGCGGTCGCGGTGGCGGTCGTCTGGAGCCGGGCGGTCTCCTCGGCCTGGTCGCGATCGGTGGCGTAGGTGAAGTAGGCACACCCCGAAACGATCGCGGAGACCAGCACGACCTGCATCGCGAAGAGCTGTCCCGCGAGGCTGCGGGGTCGGGGCATACGCATGGCCCCAGTCTGCCTGCCGGAATTCGTATGAACGAAACGCACGCAAGGGTGACCGGGGTCACAGGGTCGTGGATAGTCACGGAAATCCGGCTGACGGCCGGATCTGTGAAGTGGAACGTTTTGAGGAGGGACCCCGTGGCTGCTGAGGCAGGCAGAAGGGACCGTACGCACTATCTGTACATTGCCGTGATCGCGGCGGTGGTGCTCGGTATTACGGTGGGCTTCGCGGCGCCCGGCGTCGCCGTGGAGCTGAAGCCCATCGGCACGGGGTTCGTCAACCTCATCAAGATGATGATCTCGCCGGTCATCTTCTGCACCATCGTGCTCGGCATCGGCTCGGTACGGAAGGCCGCCAAGGTCGGCGCCGTCGGCGGTCTCGCCCTCGGCTACTTCCTGGTGATGTCGACAGTGGCGCTCGCCATCGGTCTGCTGGTCGGCAATCTGATCGAGCCGGGCTCCGGTCTCCAGATCACCGAGGCGGCGAAGGAGGCCGGCGGCAAGGCGGCCGAGGGTGCGGGCGGTGAGTCCACGGCGGACTTCCTGCTCGGCATGATCCCGACCACGATGGTCTCCGCCTTCACCGAGGGGAAGGTGCTCCAGACCCTGGTGATCGCGCTGATGGCGGGCTTCGCGCTGCAGGCCATGGGTGCCTCCGGGGAACCGATTCTGCGCGGTATCGGCCACATCCAGCGGCTGGTCTTCCGCATCCTGGGCATGATCATGTGGGTCGCCCCGGTCGGTGCCTTCGGCGCCATCGCGGCGGTGGTCGGCGAGACCGGTATCGACGCGCTGAAATCGCTCGCGGTCATCATGATCGGCTTCTATGTCACCTGTGCGCTCTTCGTCTTCGTGGTGCTGGGCCTGCTGATGCGGCTGGTCGCCGGCATCGGGCTGATGCCGCTCCTGAGGTACCTGGGCCGGGAGTTCCTGCTGATCCTCTCCACCTCGTCCTCCGAGTCGGCGCTGCCGAGGCTGATCGCCAAGCTGGAGCACATGGGTGTCAGCAAGCCCGTGGTCGGTATCACCGTCCCGACCGGCTACTCCTTCAACCTGGACGGCACCGCCATCTATCTGACGATGGCCTCGCTCTTCATCGCCAACGCCATGGGCGACCCGCTGAGCGCCTCCGAGCAGATCTCGCTGCTGGTCTTCATGATCATCGCCTCCAAGGGTGCGGCGGGTGTCACCGGCGCGGGTCTGGCCACCCTCGCGGGCGGTCTCCAGTCGCACAAGCCGGAGCTGGTCGACGGCGTGGGTCTGATCGTCGGCATCGACCGCTTCATGAGCGAGGCCCGCGCGCTGACCAACTTCGCGGGCAACGCGGTGGCGACCGTCCTGGTCGGCACCTGGACCAAGGAGATCGACAAGGAGCGGGCGCGGGAGGTGCTCGCCGGGCGGATCCCGTTCGACGAGCGGACCCTCCTGGACGACGGCCATGGCGGTCCGGTGACGCCGGAGCCCCAGGACGGTGCCGAGGGCGGCGCCAAGGACGGGGCCGAGGGCGGTGCCGACGGTGGTGCCGAGCCTCCGGCGCCGCGCGAGGAGGCGAAGTCGCAGGCCAAGGTCTGACCTGACCGGCCGGGCCCGCACGGGCCCGGCCGCGGACCCGTGGCCACGGGGTGTGCTTCCCCCCGCACGCAGGCGCGGACCGGCGCCACCCCCGGTGCGGCCCCCGTGGCCACGGCGCAGCCGCGCCCACCCTCCGCGGATTCCCCCATGGCGGAGGGCGGGCGCGGCCCTTTCCGTTCCGCCCGCCCTCCGTTCCGCCGTCCCGCCGTCCCTCCGTCCCGCCGTTCGGCCCCGTCTCCCCGTCCGGCCCGTCTCTCACTTCGGCTCCTTGCCCTCACCCCGGCGTCAAGGATTACCGTCGGGCCCATGCGAATCGGCGAGCTGGCGCGGCGGGCCGGGACCACCACCCGCACCCTGCGCTACTACGAGACCCGGGGACTGCTGCCCGCCCGGCGGGCCGCCAACGGCTATCGCACCTACGACGACAGCGACCTCCGGCTGCTCCAGCAGATCCGGACCCTCCAGGACTTCGGCTTCGACCTGGAGGAGACCCGCCCCTTTGTCGAGTGCCTGCGCGCCGGATATCCCGAGGGCGACTCCTGCCCCGCCTCGCTCGCCGTCTACCGGGCCAAACTCGCCGAGCTGGACGCGCTCATGGCACGGCTGGGCGCGGTGCGTGACCAGGTGGCGGCCCAGCTCGTCCGCGCGGAGGCCACCACCGAGGGCGGCCCGCGACCACGATGCGAATTCGGAGGATGACGACATGACCGAGACCACTGTCAGCGCGACCATGACCGGGACCACTGTCGGGGCGACCGGGGCGACCGGGGCCACCACCACCCGTACCCCGGAACTCCCCCAGGTCACCGACGCGGACTTCGCCACCGCCGTCCTCGGCGCCGACCGCCCCGTCCTCGTGGAGTTCATGGCCGACTGGTGCGGCCCCTGCCGCCAGCTGCTCCCGGTGCTGCACGCCCTGGACAGCGCCTCCGAGGGGCGGTTCACCGTGGTACGGATCGACGCGGACCGCAATCCCGGCGCCGTCGCCCGCTACGGTGTCCTCTCCCTCCCCGCCCTCTTCGTCTTCGACCGGGGCGAGCCCGTCCACAGCCAGGTGGGCGCCCGGCCGCTCGCCCGGCTGCGCCGGGATCTGGAGCATGTGCTGCCGCTGTGAGTCGGCGGCAAATCCTTGCGGGGTCCGGCGGCCCTGACCATAGTGACCGGTCAACTCCCCCTCTTCGCCCTGGAGTCGACCATGCCCCAGCACGGGACCGTGCACGCCTTCCCCTTCGCCCTGGACCCCGGGTCCCCCGATGACCCCGGGGGTGAGCACCTGCTGAGCGAGGCCCCCATGGCTCGTACGGAACTCGCCGACGGCACCCCGTTATGGGTCGCCCTCGGCCACCGGGTCTGCCGGCAGGTGCTCACCGACCCGGTGTTCAGCCGCACCGCCGCCCTGGAGCCGGGCGCGCCCACGGTCTCCCGGGGCCTGTCGCTCCCGGCCATGCTCACCGGGCTCGACGGCGCCGAACACGCCCGCGTCCGCCGGGTGGTCGCCCGCGCCTTCACCCCCCGTACCGTCGAAGGGCTGCGCCCCTGGATCACCGCACTCGTGGACGAGCTGATCGGCTCCCTCGCCGGCCGCACCGGCCCGGTCGACCTCGTGGAACATCTGGCCACCCCCCTCCCGGTGCTGGTGGTCTGCCGGCTCTTCGGTGTGCCCTACGAGGACCGCGACCGCTTCCGGGCCTGGACCGAGGCGCTGCTCACCCGCGACGGCGCCGCCGAGGACGTCATGGCCGCCTTCGGGCTGATGCGCGACTATCTCCACCGGCTGGTCGCCGACCGGCGGGCCGTCCCCCGCTCCGATCTCACCAGCGAACTGGCGAGGATCGCCGCCGAGACCGGTGACCTCACCGAGGAACACCTCGTCAACAATCTGCTGCTGTTCCTGGTCGCGGGCCATGACACCACCCTCAACCAGCTCGCCAACTCCCTGGTCGCCCTGCTCGTCGAACCCGAGCGGTACGCGCTGCTCCGGCGCCGCCCCGACCTCGTCGACAACGCTGTCGAGGAGCTGCTGCGCCATCTGCTGCTGACCCCCGGCGGCACGCTGACCCGGGTGGCCCTGCGCGACACCGAACTCGGCGGTGTCACCGTACGGGCCGGTGAGGGTGTGGTCGCCCTCCAGCATGTGGCCAACCGCGACCCCGAGGTCTTCCCCGACCCCGGTCGTCTTGACCTCGCCCGGGAGGGCCTCCAGGCCCATCTCGCCTTCGGCGCGGGCCCCCACTTCTGCGCCGGTGCCCAGCTGGCCCGGCTGGAGCTGCGTACCGTGATCGCCGCCCTCATCAGCGCTTTTCCGGGGCTGCGGCTCGCCGTGCCCCCGGCGGAGCTGCGCTGGCGGGAGGGCGGACTGCTGCGCGGCCCGCTCGCCCTCCCGGTGCTGTTGACCTCACCGGCACGGTGCTGAGGCCAACCGGCCACGGGCATATGTCACTCCCTCTTGGTAAAACCGTCGTCACGGACCGGTACAAGCAGCGGAGGGGACCTGTGGGCACCTGGGGCAGTGGGAACTTCGAGTCTGACACGGCGGCCGACCATCTCTCGGTGCTCACGGCGCGGTTGGTCTCCGAGATCGCCGGGGCCATGGCCGGCGACCCGGTGGAGCTGGAGCCGGACGAGTACTGGGGGGTGGCCGTCCCCTGCAATCTGGAGCTGCTCCATCTCATAGCCGCCCAGGGGTATGTCGGCTCGGAACTCCCCAAGGCGGGGGTCGTGGAGACCTGGAAGGAGACCTTCATGGCGGTGTGGGAGCGCTCCATCGACGGTCTCGAACCCGCACCCGACTTCAAGGCGGAGCGGCGGGCCCAATTGGAGGTGACCTTCGACCGGGTCGCCGAGGCGGCCCGCGCACGGGCGCACTGAGCAGGCCACGCAGGGAGCAGGCCACGCCGGGAGTGGGGCCATGCCCGGGCCCGGACGGAATCGATCCGTCCGGGCCCGGGCGGCCTTCCTCCGGCCATAAAAAAACCCCGACCGATGGACAGTCGAGGCGAGGCTCCGCGTACACTGGATAATTCCTGTGCATCTGGCGGGAATTCAAAGAGCTAAAGCCAACACTTACACCATAGCGCGTCAGGAGCTGCATTGTCAAAGGTCTCGCCGTCCACGAATCCGTCGGATGCGGAACTGCGGAAGGAGCAGGAAGTCGTCTCCCGTCTCTACGCCCGGCTCGACATCCTGCGGGACCGTGCCGAGGACGCCGTCGCCCACGCGGTGCGCCCCGCCGGCAACACCCATCAGGCCCGGGTCGAGCGCGAGGTGAACACCGTCGAGCGGACCGAGCGCCTCGCCGCGCTCGACGCCGTGGACACCGGGCTCTGCTTCGGCCGCCTCGATCTGCGTGACGGCACCCGCCACCACATCGGCCGGATCGGCATCCGCGCCGACGACTCCGAGCGCACCCCGCTCCTGGTCGACTGGCGCGCCCCGGTCGCCCGCCCCTTCTACCTCGCCACCGGCCATGAGCCCATGGGCCTGCGCCGCCGTCGCCACATCACCACCGAGGACCGGACCGTCACCGCGCTCCACGACGAGATCCTGGACCTCGCCGACCCCACCCGCACCGGCCATGAGGACCCCGACGGCGACGCCGTCCTGCTCGCCGCCCTCGGCGCCGCCCGCACCGGCCGGATGGCCGACATCGTCCGGACCATCCAGGCCGAGCAGGACCGGATCATCCGCGCGCCCCGCGAGGGCGTCCTCGTGGTCGAGGGCGGCCCCGGCACCGGCAAGACCGCCGTCGCCCTGCACCGGGCCGCCTATCTCCTCTACGAGCACCGGGAACAGCTCGCCCGCCGCGCGGTCCTGATCGTCGGGCCCAACCCCGCCTTCCTCGGCTATATCGGCGAGGTGCTGCCCTCCCTCGGCGAGACCGGGGTGCTGCTCTCCACCGTCGCCGAACTCTTCCCCGGCGTCCGCGCCACCGGCACCGACACCCCCGCCGCCGCCGAGCTGAAGGGGCGGCCCGCCATGGCCGAGGTGCTGGCCCGCGCCGTCCGTGACCGGCAGACCCTCCCCGAGACCGTGCCCGACCGGGATTACGAGGACCTCAACGCCGTCCCGGAGGCCGCCCTGGAGATCGACCACGGCTCCTACGGCCGGCTCTGGCTCCACCGCGAGATGGCCCACTCCGCCCGGGACCGGGCGCGCGCCACCGGGCTGCCGCACAATCTCGCCCGCCCCCACTTCGCCTTCCGGATCATCGACGCCCTCACCGACCAGCTCGCCGACCGGCTCGGCGCCGACCCCTTCGGCGGGCCCAATCTGCTCGGTCCCGACGACATCGCCCAGCTGGGGAAGGAGATCGCCACCAGCGCCGAGGTGCACACCGCCATCGACGAGCTGTGGCCCGCCCTCACCCCCGAGCGGCTGCTCGCCGACTTCCTCGCGGCGCCGGAGCGGCAGCTGCCCGAGGACGAGGCGGCCCTGATCCGCAGGGACGGCGGGCCGTGGACCCCCGCCGATGTGCCCCTGCTGGACGAGGCCGCCGAGATCCTCGGCGCCGACGACAGCGCCGAGCGGGCCGCCGCCGAGGCCCGTCGCCAGGCGGAGATCGCCTATGCCCGGGGGGTGCTGGACCTCTCCCAGGGCTCGGAGAGCTATGAGTTCGAGGGCGAGGAGTCGGAGATCCTGGCCGCGCACGACATCATCGACGCCGAGCGGATGGCCGAGCGCCAGGAGGAGGCCGACCACCGCACCGCCGCCGAGCGGGCCGCCGCCGACCGCACCTGGGCCTTCGGCCACATCATCGTGGACGAGGCCCAGGAGCTGTCCGCGATGGCCTGGCGGCTGCTGATGCGCCGCTGCCCCAGCCGCTCCATGACCCTGGTCGGCGACCCCGCCCAGACCGGTGACCCGGCGGGGGTCGGCGACTGGGAGAGCATCCTCGCCCCGTACGCCCAAGGCCGCTGGCGCCACACCCGGCTCGGGGTCAACTACCGTACGCCCGCCGAGATCATGGAGCGGGCCGCCGCCGTCCGCCGGGCCGCCGACCCCGCGTTCGAGCCCCCGCGCTCGGTGCGGTCCACCGGGGTCGAGCCCTGGACCGTCCGGAGCGACGACCCGGCCGAGGGCGTCCGTACCGTCCTGGACCGGGCCGCCACCGAGCAGGCGGACAGCGCGGAGACCGGCGACCCGGCGCCCGGGGGCCGGACCGCCGTCGTCGCCCCCGCCGAACTCCATGCCGCCCTCCGCCGGGGCGTGCCGGGAATCGCCGGGGCCGGGCCGGTCGACCTCACCCACCCCCTGGTGCTGCTCGACCCCCGCGAGGCCAAGGGGCTGGAGTTTGACACCGTGGTCGTGGTCGAGCCCGCCCGCCTCGGCACCAGCGATCTCTATGTGGCGCTCACCCGGGCCACCCAGCGGCTCGGCCTCGTCCACCGGGAGGAGCTGCCCGAAGCCCTGCGCTGAACACGGAAGCCGGGCGGCAGGGGTGACCCGGGTGACCCGATCGGTACGGGCGGTACGGGCGGTACGGTCACTCGGGCCGCAGCCACACCGTCGCCAGCGGCGGCAGGGTCAGCGACAGCGACACCTCCCGCCCGTGCGCGGCCACCGGCTCCTCCTTGACCGGGTCCGGGTTGCCGACCGCCCCGCCCCCGTACCGCTCGGCGTCGGTGTTCAGGGTCTCGCTCCACACCCCGGCGGCGGTGCCGGGCACCCCCAGCCGGTAGTCATGCCGTACCACCGGGGAGAAGTTGCTGACCGACAGCAGCGGGACGCCGTCCGCGCCGAAGCGGAGGAAGGCGAAGACATTGTCCTCGGCGGCGTCCCCGTCCACCCAGGTGAACCCCTCGGGGACACAGTCCCGCTCCCACAGCGCCGGGGTGGCCCGGTAGACGGTGTTGAGGTCGCGGACGAGCAGCCGTACCCCCCGGTGGTCCGCCTCGGCGGCGTACGAGGGGTCCAGCAGCCACCAGTCGGGGCCATGGGCCTGCGACCACTCGGCCCCCTGGGCGAACTCCTGCCCCATGAACAGCAGCTGTTTGCCCGGGTGGGCCCACATGAAGCCCAGATAGGCCCGGTGGTCGGCGCGCCGCTGCCACCAGTCGCCGGGCATCCGGCCGACCAGCGAGCGCTTGCCGTGGACCACCTCGTCATGGGAGATCGGCAGCAGATAGTTCTCGCTGTACGCGTAGACCATCGAGAAGGTCATCTCGTGGTGGTGGTACTTCCGGTGCACCGGCTCATGGGCCATGTAGCCGAGGGAGTCGTGCATCCAGCCCATGTTCCACTTCAGCCCGAAGCCGAGGCCGCCGAAGCCGCCCCGCCCCACATGGTGGGTGGCCCGGGTGACCCCGTCCCAGGCGGTGGACTCCTCGGCGATCGTCACCACACCGGGGCAGCGCCGGTAGACCGTGGCGTTCATCTCCTGGAGGAAGGCGACCGCGTCCAGGTTCTCCCGTCCGCCGTGCTCATTGGGGGTCCAGCCGCCGTGCTCGCGGGAGTAGTCGAGATAGAGCATGGAGGCGACGGCGTCCACCCGCAGCCCGTCGACATGGAACTCCTGGCACCAGTAGACCGCGTTGGCCACCAGGAAGTTCCGCACCTCCCGGCGCCCGTAGTCGAACTCCAGGGTGCCCCAGTCGGGGTGGTCGGCCCGGGTGGGGTCGGCGGGCTCGTACAGCGGGCACCCGTCGAAGGCGGCGAGCGCCCAGTCGTCGCGCGGGAAGTGGGCGGGCACCCAGTCCAGGATCACCCCGACACCCGCCCGGTGCAGCGCGTCGATCAGATGGCGGAAGTCGTCGGGGGTGCCCAGCCGGGCGGTGGGCGCGTAGAAGCCGGTGACCTGGTAGCCCCAGGAGCCGCCGAAGGGGTGCTCGGCGACCGGCATCAGCTCGACATGGGTGAAGCCGAGGTCACGGACGTACTCCGGGAGCTGTTCGGCCAGCTCCCGGTAGCTCAGCCCGGGGCGCCAGGACGGCAGATGGACCTCGTAGACGGAGAAGGGCGCCTGATGCACCGGGCGCTCGCCCCGGCGGGCCATCCACTCCTCGTCCCCCCAGCGGTGGTGGGAGGCGGTGACCACGGAGGCGGTCGCCGGGGGCACCTCGGTCCGGCGGGCCATCGGGTCGGCGCGCAGGGTGTACGAGCCGTCCGGGCGCATGATCTGGAACTTGTAGAGCGCGCCCTCGCCGACGCCGGGGACGAACAGCTCCCACACCCCCGAGGAGCCCAGCGAGCGCAGCGGATGGGCGGTGCCGTCCCAGTGCGAGAAGTCCCCGGTGACCCTGACCCCGCGCGCGTTGGGCGCCCAGACGGTGAAACGGGTGCCGCGCACCCCCTGGTGGGTCATGGGCCGGGCGCCGAGGGCCTGCCACAGCTCCTCGTGGCGGCCCTCGGTGATCAGATGGAGGTCGAGTTCGCCGAGGGCGGGCAGAAAGCGGTACGGGTCATGGGTCTCATGGACCGGGCCGCCCTCGTCGCCGGTCCCGCCCCCGGCGTAGGCGACGATCAGGTGGTACGCGGGGACCTCGGCCAGCGGCAGCACCCCGGCGAAGAGGCCGTCGCCCTCGGAGATCAGCCGGGTGCGCACCCCGTCGGCGACGACGGTGACCGTCCGGGCGTGCGGGCGCAGGGTCCGTACCCGTACCCCGCCGGGGACGGGGTGGGCGCCGAGCAGGGCGTGCGGATCGTGGTGGCCGCCCGCGAGCAGCCGGGCCCGCTCCCCGGGGTCGGGCGGCTCTGCGGGCTCCGCCGTGCGGACGGTCGCCGGTACGGGTACGGGTACGGGGGCGGGCGCCACGGGGGCCGGGGCGGTCCGGCTGTCCTGGGGGCGGGTGCGGGGACGGGAGGGCGGGCGGGCGGTCACCGGAACGGCGCTCCTTGGCGGGGGTACGAGCGGATGCGGGCTGATACGGGCGGCTGACGGGCTGACGGGCTGACGGGCTGACGGGCTGACGGGGGGACAGGGGGACAGGGGGATTCAGGGCGTACGGGGAGGGGTGGCGGGGGGTACGGGTCAGACCGGTGCGGCGGCGAGCCGTTCGATCGCCGCCATCGGCACCGGGAGCCAGTCGGGCCGGTGCCGGGCCTCGTAGACGACCTCGTACACCGCCTTGTCCGTCTCATAGGCGCGCAGCAGCTCCGGTTCGGCGCGGGGGTCGGCGCCCGATGCCTCGGCGTACCCCTCGCAGTAGGCGTCCCGGCAGCGCTCGGCCCACTCCGGGCGCCAGGGCCGGTGGGTGCGGGCCGCGTAGTCGAAGGAGCGGAGCATCCCGGCGATGTCCCGGACCGGTGGCTGGGGGCGGCGGCGTTCGCCGAGGGGGCGGGCGGGTTCGCCCTCGAAGTCGATGACCGACCAGCGGCCGTCGCGGTCCTCCGGGCGGTGCGGGCCGCTGGGCGGTCCGGGTCCGGTGTCCCCTGGCCCGTACAGCGCCTGCCCCAGATGGAGATCGCCGTGCACCCGCTGGGACTGCCAGGACCGGCCCCGCCGTCCCAGCTCGGCGATGGTGTCGAAGGCGGCGCGCAGCCGGGGCGCGTACGGGAGCAGTGCGGGGACCTGCCGGGCCGCCTGGTCGAGCCGGCGGTTCATCCCGGCGGTGAGCCGTGCGGTCCGGGCGCCGTGCAGCCGTACGGTCGGCAGCTCACCGGCGAGCGCGGTGTGCACCTCGGCGGTGACCCGGCCCAGTGCGCGGGCCTCGTCGGTGAAGGGTGCCCCGGCGGCCAGCGCCTCCAGGGCGAGCCGCCAGCCGTCCCGGGAGCCGCGCAGATAGGGCTGGAGCACGCCGAGGGTGTAGCGGCGCGGCGCGGTCGACTCGTACCAGGCGAGCGGTGCCGGGACCCGGGAGCAGCCGGCCCGCGCCAGGGCCAGCGGAAGTTCCAGGTCGGGGTTGGGGCCGGGCTGGACATGGCGGAAGCACTTGAGGATGTAGGTGTCCCCGTAGACGAGGGAGGAGTTGGACTGGTCGGCGTCGAGCGGCCGGGTGGTGGGCCCGCCGGGGGGTACGGGGAAGGCGTCGCGGCCCGGCGGTCCGGGGGGTGGTCCGGGGTGGGCGAAGCGGAGGGGGCCGAGGGAGCCGGGGGTGCGCAGCCGCTCCAGGACGATCTCGGCGAGCCGGGGGTCGCGCAGCCCCTCGTACACGGTGAGACCGGCGAGCGGGCCCCGGGTGGGGCGGCCGACGAGCGCGGGGGCGAGGGCGGGCGGCAGGGTGCGGCGGATCCCGAGGAAGAGCTGGTAGCAGTCGTGGTCGGGGTCGGCTCCCGGGTGGCGCCCGGGGGTGGGATCGGCGGCGGCCGGGCGGGGGCGGTGGTCCACGTCGACCAGCAGATGGAGCAGGCCGGGCCCCGGGCCCCGGACCGGGAGCAGCTCGGTCGCCGAGACCAGGGAGAAGCCGGTGACCGGCCGTCCCTTCCCGGCGAACCAGCGCTGGTCCGGCAGCCAGGAGCGGAGCAGGGGGGCGAGGGAGGGGAGGAGACCGGCGGGGGCACGGGCGGCGGCAGTCTCCGGCATGGAATCGCTCCCTTTCCCCATATGCACCTTTTGGTGCTGTATATACGCCAATGCGCAGAGTTTCCAGGATCATGGCGTGGACTCTTCGGCGGCGCGCGGGGGCGGGGCGGATGTCGGGCATGTGTGCGGGGTGGGAGGGGTGGCGCGGCGACCGGGGGAGGGGACGGCGGTGCCCGGGGCCCGGAGCGGGCCCCGGGCACCGGGGTCGGGGGCGGGACGGCTCAGCGCTGGGCGCGTGCCGTCTTCAGCCGGAACCAGTAGAAGCCGTGCCCCGCCAGGGTCAGCAGATAGGGCCACTGCCCGATCGGCGGGAAGCGCACCCCGCCGATCAGCTCCACCGGGTGCCGCTCGGCGAACTGCCGCAGATCCAGCTCGGTGGGCTGGGCGAAGCGGGAGAAGTTGTGCACACACATCACCAGGTCGTCCCCGTGCTCCCGGGTGAAGGCGAGCACGGCGGGGTTGGACGAGGACAGCTCGGTGTACGAGCCCAGCCCGAAGGCGGGGTTCTGCTTACGGACCTCGATCATCCGCCGGGTCCAGTGCAGCAGCGAGGAGGGGCTGGTCATCGACGCCTCCACATTGGTGACCTGGTAGCCATGGACCGGGTCCATGATCACCGGCAGCGAGAGCCGCCCGGGGTCGCAGGAGGAGAAGCCCGCGTTCCGGTCGGGCGTCCACTGCATCGGGGTGCGCACCGCGTCCCGGTCGCCGAGCCAGATGTTGTCGCCCATCCCGATCTCGTCCCCGTAGTAGAGGATCGGCGAGCCGGGCAGCGACAGCAGCAGCGCGGTGAACAGCTCGATCTGGTTGCGGTCGTTGTCGAGCAGGGGGGCGAGCCGTCTGCGGATGCCGATGTTGGCCCGCATCCGGGGGTCCTTGGCGTACTCCGCGTACATGTAGTCGCGCTCCTCGTCGGTGACCATCTCCAGGGTCAGCTCGTCGTGGTTGCGCAGGAAGATGCCCCACTGGCAGTTCTCCGGGATGGCCGGGGTGCGCGCCAGGACCTCCGAGACCGGATGGCGGGACTCCCGCCGTACCGCCATGAAGATCCGGGGCATCACGGGGAAGTGGAACGCCATGTGGCACTCGTCCCCGCCGGCCCGGTAGTCGCCGAAGTAGTCGACCACATCGGCGGGCCACTGGTTGGCCTCGGCCAGCAGCACCGTGTCGGGGTAGTGCGCGTCGATCTCCCGCCGCACCCGCTTGAGGAAGGCATGGGTGGCCGGAAGGTTTTCGCAGTTGGTGCCCTCCTCCTGGTAGAGATAGGGCACCGCGTCCAGCCGGAAGCCGTCGATCCCGAGGTCCAGCCAGAAGCGCAGGGCCGAGATGATCTCCTCCTGTACCGCCGGGTTCTCGTAGTTGAGATCCGGCTGGTGGGAGAAGAAGCGGTGCCAGTAGTACTGCTTGCGGACCGGGTCGAAGGTCCAGTTCGAGGTCTCGGTGTCCACGAAGATGACCCGGGCGTCCTGGTACTGCTTGTCGTGGTCGGCCCAGACGTAGTAGTCGCCGTAGGGGCCCTCGGGGTCGGTCCGGGACTGCTGGAACCACTCGTGCTGATCGCTGGTGTGGTTCATGACGAAGTCGATGATGACGCGCATACCGCGCTGATGGGACGCGTCCACGAACTCCACGAAGTCGGCGAGGTCGCCGAACTCCGGCAGGACCGAGGTGTGGTCCGCCACGTCGTAACCGCCGTCCCGCAGCGGTGAGTCGAAGAACGGCGGCAGCCAGAGGCAGTCGACCCCCAGCCACTGGAGGTAGTCGAGCTTGGCGGTGAGACCCTTGAGATCCCCGACGCCGTCGCCGTTGCTGTCCTGGAAGGACCGGACGAGGACTTCGTAGAAGACCGCCCGCTTGAACCAGTCGGGATCGCGGTCCCTGGCCGGTGTGGACTCGAACAGGTCGTGGACGGGCTCATTGACGATCATGATGTGGGTGACCCTCCGATCGGCGGGGACGGTCGCAGAACCGCGATGTGCGCGGGCGTCAGGCCCGGCTCTAGGCGCACAAAGAAGGCTCTGCCCCAGTGATAGGACTCGCCGGTGAGCTGATCGCACACCGGTGCCGGCTCGTGCCAGGCGAGGCCGAGCCGCGGCATGTCCAACGAGACCGTGGCCTCGTGGGTGTGGTGGGGGTCGAGGTTGACCACGACGATGACCGTGTTGCCTGCGGAGCGTTTCGAGTAGGCGATGACGCTGTCGTTGTCGGTGTGGTGGAAGACGGTTTCCCGCAGTCGCCGCAGCGCGGGATTGCGCCGTCTGATCCGGTTGAGCGTCGTGATCAGCGGGGTGAGGGTACGCCCCGTGCGCTCGGCCGCCTCCCAGTCGCGGGGGCGCAGCTCGTACTTCTCCGAGCGCAGATACTCCTCGGAACCCGTCCGCAGCGGGGTGTTCTCGCCCAGTTCGAACCCGGCGTACAGACCCCAGCTCGGGGCGAGGGTCGCCGCGAGCACCGCACGGACCGCGAAGGCGGGCCGCCCGGCGCGCTGGAGCCCCTTCGGCAGGATGTCCGGGGTGTTGACGAAGAAGTTGGGGCGCATGGACGCGGCGGACTCCCCGGCCAGCTCGGTCACATACTCCGTCAGCTCCTGCTTCGTGGTCCGCCAGGTGAAATAGGTGTACGACTGCTGGAAGCCCGCGTCGGCCAGGGCGCGCATCACCGCGGGCCGGGTGAACGCCTCCGCGAGGAAGACCACATCCGGGTCGGTACGGGCGATCTCGGCCAGCACCGACTCCCAGAAGACCAGCGGTTTGGTGTGCGGGTTGTCCACCCGGAAGATCCGCACCCCGTGGTCCATCCAGTGCCGCAGCACCCGTACGGCCTCCCGGACCAGGCCCGCGAGGTCCCGGTCGAAGCAGATCGGATAGATGTCCTGGTACTTCTTGGGCGGGTTCTCGGCATGGGCGATCGAGCCGTCGGGGCGGTGGCGGAACCACTCGGGGTGCTCCCGTACCCAGGGGTGGTCCGGGGAGCACTGGAAGGCGAAGTCGAGCGCCACCTCCAGCCGCAGCGCGCGGGCGACCGCCACGAAGTGGTCGAAGTCGTCGAGGGTGCCCAGCTCGGGGTGGAGGGCGTCATGGCCGCCGTCGGCCGAGCCCACCGCCCAGGGCACCCCCACATCGTGCGGCCCGGCGGAGAGGGCGTTGTCCCGGCCCTTGCGGAAGGTGGTGCCGATGGGGTGCACGGGGGGCAGATAGACCACATCGAACCCCATGGCGGCGACGGCGGGGAGCCGCCGGGCGGCGGTGCGGAAGGTACCGGAGCGCGGCGGCCTCCCCGGGGTGAGCACCGCTCCCTCCGAGCGGGGGAACAGCTCGTACCAGGCCCCGTAGAGCGCGCGCTCCCGCTCCACCAGCAGCGGCAGCGGACGGGAGAGCGAGACCTGCTCGCGCAGTGGATGGCGGGCGAGTACGGCGGTGACGGCCGGGGCGAGGGCGGCGGCGAGCCGGGCGGCGGGCGGCCGGGCGGTGTCGCGGAGCGCGTCCACCACGGCGAGCACGGTCTCCCGGCCGTCCCGCTTGGGGACGCCCTCGGCCGCGCGGGCGTACAGCTCCGCCCCCTCCGCGAGCACCAGTGCCGTGTCGACCCCCGCCGGGATCTTGATCCGGGCCTCGCGCAGCCACCCGGCGACCGGGTCGCGCCACCCCTCCACGGCGAAGCTCCAGTGGCCCTCGGTCTCCGGGGTGATCTCCGCGCCCCAGCGGTCGGAGCCGGGGGACAGCTCCCGCATCGGGGTCCAGGGACCGGGGTGCCCGGCCGGGTCCCGCACCACCGCGTTGGCGCCCACCACCTCATGGCCCTCGCCGAAGACGGTGGCGGTGACCTGGAAGGTCTCCCCGACGACGGCCTTGGCGGGCCGCCGTCCGGAGTCGACGCACGGGTGGATGTCCAGGACGGGGATACGACCGATCATGGGGCTCACCTGGGGGCTGCGACGGAGGGACGGCTCATCGGCTGTTCGTGGTGGGTTTCATCGTTTTTACACGTCTTTAATCGTTTACGTGCTATTTGTAACCTCTCGATCGGCGGCGGGGCGGCTGCGCGCAGCGCCGGGGAACGCGTTCACCCGGGTGGACCGGGGCGCGCGGCGGCGGCGAGGACGGCGACCGGGGGAAGCGGGGGACAGCGGGGTCAACGGGCGGCGACGCACCGCCGTGCGTCCCCTGGGATGGATGCCTCCCCTGCGAAGGTGGACCCGTGAAGGCCATCCGTCGATTCACCGTCCGCCCCGTGCTGCCCGGACCGCTCCGCCCGCTCGGCGCCCTCGCCCGTAATCTGCGCTGGTCCTGGCATCCCGAGACGCGGGACCTCTTCCACAGCGCCGACCCCGCCGGCTGGCGGGCCGCCGGGGGCGACCCGGTCCGGCTGCTGGGCTCCGTCCCCGCCGCGCGCCTCTCCGAACTCGCCCGGGACCGGGGCTTCCTCCGCCGCCTGGACGCGGCGGCGGCGGAGCTGGACGACTATCTGCACGGCCCCCGCTGGTACCAGAGCCGCGACCGGCACGGACCCGACGGCGGCCCGGCCCCCGCCGCCATCGCCTACTTCTCCCCCGAGTTCGGGGTCACCGCCGCCCTTCCGCAGTACTCCGGCGGACTCGGCATCCTCGCCGGGGACCACCTCAAGGCCGCCAGCGACCTCGGGGTCCCGCTGATCGGGGTCGGCCTCCTCTACCGCCACGGCTACTTCCGGCAGTCGCTCTCCGCCGACGGCTGGCAGCTGGAGCACTATCCCCTGCTCGACCCCGGCGAACTGCCCGTCACCCCGCTGCGGGAACCCGATGGCACCCCTGCCCGGGTCACCCTCGCCCTGCCCGCCGGGCGCAGTCTGCACGCCCGGATCCATCTCGCCCGGGTGGGCAGGGTCCCGCTGCTGATGCTCGACTCGGACATCGAGGACAACGAAAGGGGGGAACGGGAGATCACCGACCGGCTGTACGGGGGCGGCAGCGAGCACCGTCTCCTCCAGGAGATGCTGCTGGGGATCGGCGGGGTGCGCGCGGTCCGCGCGTACTGCCGGATCACCGGGCATCCGGCGCCCGAGGTCTTCCACACCAATGAGGGGCATGCCGGCTTCCTCGGCCTGGAGCGCATCCGGGAACTCGGCGAACCGAGCCCCGGGCCCGCTCAGCCGCCCGATCCCGCTCAGCCGCCCGGCCCCGCCCATCCGCCGGGTCCCGCTCATCTGCCCGACCCGTCCGGCCCCGGGCCGGTGACCGGGGGCGGTGCGCCGCTCGCCTTCGAGGCGGCCCTGGAGGCGGTCCGCGCCGGGACCGTCTTCACCACCCACACCCCCGTCCCCGCCGGCATCGACCGCTTCGACCGCGACCTGGTCGCCCGCCACTTCGGCGACGGCGCCGAACTCCCCTCCGTACCCGTCGACAAGATCCTCGCCCTCGGCACCGAGACCTACCCCGGCGGCGACCCCGCCCTCTTCAACATGGCCGTCATGGGACTGCGGCTCGCCCAGCGCGCCAACGGCGTCTCCACCCTCCACGGCGCGGTCAGCCGGGGCATGTTCGCCGGACTCTGGCCCGGCTTCGACCCCGAGGAAGTGCCGATCACCGCCATCACCAACGGCGTCCACGCCCCCACCTGGGTCGCGCCCGAGGTCCGCCGGCTCGCCGCCCGCAGGATCGGCGCCCGCCGCGCCGAGGAGGCCCTCACCACCGGCGACTGCGCCCTGTGGAGCGCCGTCGTGGACGTCCCCGCCACCGAGATCTGGGAACTCCGCCGCACCCTGCGCGAACGGCTGGTCGGCGAGGTACGGGCCCGGCTGCGCGCCTCCTGGCGGCAGCGCGGCGCGGGCGCCGCCGAACTCGGCTGGGTCGACCAGGTCCTCGACCCCGATGTGCTCACCATCGGCTTCGCCCGGCGCGTCCCCTCGTACAAACGGCTCACCCTGATGCTCCGCGACCGCGACCGGCTGCGCGATCTGCTGCTCCACCCCACCCGGCCGGTCCAGATCGTCGTCGCGGGCAAGGCCCACCCCGCCGACGACGGCGGCAAACGGCTCATCCAGGAACTGGTCCGCTTTGCCGACGACCCCCGGGTGCGCCACCGGATCGTCTTCCTCCCCGACTACGGCATGGGCCTCGCCCGCAAGCTCTACCCCGGGTGCGACGTCTGGCTGAACAACCCGCTGCGCCCGCTGGAGGCCTGTGGCACCAGCGGGATGAAGGCGGCCCTCAACGGCGGGCTCAACCTCTCCGTCCTCGATGGCTGGTGGGACGAGTGGTACGAGAGCGACTTCGGCTGGGCCATTCCCACCGCCGACGGCTCCACCGCCCATGAGGAGCGCCGCGACGACCTGGAGGCCACCGCCCTCTACGACCTGATCGAGAACCGGGTCGCCCCGCGCTTCTACGAACGGGGGGCGGACGGACTGCCGCACCGCTGGATCGAGATGGTCCGCCGGACCATGGCGGAGCTGGGACCCAAGGTGCTGGCCGGGCGGATGGTCCGGGAGTACGTGGAGCGGCTCTACACCCCCGCCGCCCGCGCCCACCGGGCCCTGGACCGGGAGACCGCACGGGCGCTGGCCGACTGGAAGGCCCGGGTGGCCGGGGCCTGGCCGCAGGTCGCCGTCGACCATGTGGAGACCGTGGAGTGGCCCCCGCCCGGCGACGGCCGCGACCCGGATCCCCTGGACGCGCGGGACGCTCCGGACGCCCCGGGTGCGCCGGATACCCCGGGTGTACAGGACGCCCCGGGTGTACGGGACGCCCCGGGTGTACGGGACGGTGCGCCCGGTGGCCGGGCCGAGCTGGGCGCGGCGCTCACCGTCCGCGCCCGGGTCGCCCTCGGCGGGCTCGGCCCCGACGATGTGGAGGTCCAGGCCGTCGCGGGCCGGGTCGACGCCGACGATGTGATCGGCGATGCCCGGGTCTGTCCGCTGAAGCCGGTGGGCGGCGGAGATCTGGAGGGCCGCTGGGTGTACGAGGGGAGCCTCGCCCCCGACCGCACCGGGCCCTTCGGCTACACGGTACGGGTGCTGCCCTGCCACCCCCTGCTGGCCTCGCACACCGACCCGGGCCTGGTGGCGCTGCCACCGGAGACCGGCGCCGAACGCACCGGCTGACCCTCTCGATCCAGGGGTGAACCGGCGGCCGGACCCGGAGGCCCGGCCGCCGAAGGCTTACCCGAAGGGTCGCGGAAGCGTCAGAAGGTCAGCTTCACGCTGTTGATGTAGCCGGTGTCCCGGGCGGCGCGGTCCTGGGCGCGCAGCCGCCAGACGCCATTGGCCACCTCCGACGAGGCGTTCACCGTGAAGGTCTCGCGCACGTCGTCCTGTCCGTCCGAGCCGCTGAAGGGCTTCAGCGGGTAGACCGTGCCGTCGGGGGCCACCAGATCCACCACCAGGTCGCCGCGCCAGGTGTGGACGATGTCCACGGCGACCGAGAGGGTGGTGGGCGCGTTGCCCGGCACCCCGGTGACCGTCACCGGCGAGGTGACCGCCGTGCCGTTGTCGGGGATGGCCACATCGGCGGTGTTCTCGAAGCTCGGGCCGGGGTTGCCGGTGCCGGGCCGGGTGCCCACGGCGACGGCCGCCCAGGCGTGGGCCACGTTCCGGACCTCGGCGCTGTCCGCCCCGTACAGCTCCGAGGCCGCCGCGAGGGTCCCGGCGCGCGCCGCCGCGTAGTTGGTGGTGGTGGTGAACTTGGTGGTCAGCGCGCGGTACCAGATCGCCGCCGCCTTCTCCCGGCCGATCGGGGTCACGGGCAGCCCGTCGGCGGTCGGGGAGTCGTAGGAGACACCGTTGAGGGTCTTGGGGCCATGGCCCTCGGAGGCGAGATAGAACCAGTGGTTGGCGGGGCCGGACGAGTAGTGCACATCCACGCCGCCGATCCCGGCGTACCAGTAGTCCTTGGAGGAGCCGTCCCGGCTCGGCCGGTCCATGTACCGCAGCGGGGCGCCGGTGCCCCGGATGTCGATCTTCTCGCCGACCAGATAGTCCCCCGCGTCCTGCGGGTTGGCGGCGTGGAACTCCACGGCGGCGGCGAAGATGTCCGAGGTCGCCTCGTTGAGCCCGCCGGACTCGCCGCTGTAGATGAGGCCGGCGGTGTTGGAGGTGACCCCGTGGGTCATCTCGTGCGCGGCGACATCGATCGAGGTCAGCGGCTTGGCATTGCCCGCGCCGTCGCCGTAGGTCATGCAGAAGCAGCCGTCCGACCAGAAGGCGTTGACGTAGTTGTTGCCGTAGTGGACCCGGGAGTAGGCGCCGACGCCGTCGTTCCTGATGCCGTTGCGGGCATGGACATTCTTGAAGTAGTCCCAGGTCAGACCGGCACCATAGGCGGCGTCCGCACCGGCGGTCTCGGCATTGGCGGGCTGGCCGTTGCCCCAGATGTCGTCGGGCCCCGCGAAGAGGGTGCCGGTGCCGGAGGTGGCGCGGTTGAGGTTGTTGGTCCGGTGGTTGCCCCGGCCGCTGTCGGTGAGGTTGAACGTGGCGCCGGAGGCCGAACTGCCCAGGGTCACCTGGCCGCTGTACTGGGTGTGGCCGGTGCCGTTGCGGACGGCCTGCCACTCGTACAGCCGGTCGCCGGTGGTGGCGTCGGTGAGGACATGCAGCTCGTTCGGGGTGCCGTCGTGCTGGAGGCCGCCGACGACCGTCTCGTACGCGAGGACCGGCTTGGTGCCCTTGGCGAGCCAGACCACCGTGCGCGGGGCGCGGTCGGCGGTGGTCCGCTTCGATCCCTCGGCCCGTGCCCGGCCGACGGCCTGCGCACTGGCGGCGGCGGGGGTGATCCGGGCGGTGGCGGGCACATCCTTCAGGGCGGTACGGGATGCCTTGATCACCGAGGTGGTGGCGCCGGAGGCGGCGCGGGCGACGACGAGATCGCCGCCGAGGACCGGCAGCCCGGCATAGGTGCGCTCGTAGCGGGTGTGGACCGTGCCGTCGCGGTCCCGGGTGACATCCCGGACGACCAGCTTCTCGCGGTCGCCGAGGCCCAGCTCACGGGCGGTGGCGGCGGCGGATGCGCTCTGCGCGCGGATCAGCCCGGTCCGCTGGGCGGGGGTGAGCTGCTGGGGTATCGCCCCGGTGAGGGCGGGGGAGGGGCGTTCCGCGGGGGCGGCGGACGCGGTGCCTCCGGTCTGGAGGGTCACGGCGAGCAGGGCCGCAGTGGCGGTGAGGGCGCCGGCGGCGCCGGCTCGCGCACGGTGCGTGGATCTCACGCGGACTCCTTCTGCGAGGGGGACCGGGCGACGGAGCGGCCGTCCGGGCGGAGCGGTGACGCGGTGACGCGGGTGTGCGGTGGTACGGGCGTGCCGGGGTACGGGTGTTCCCTGGCGCGGACATGCGGCGGTACGGGGTGCGGCGGTACGGGCGGTAACGCGGTGAACGCTGGGAAGACTGACAGGAACGCGACAGTTCCTGACAGGGTCGCGTCAAGAATTGGCCAGAAATGGTCCGTTGACCGATCCGTAGAGTCCGTTGAGCGGACGTGTCAGGGGTATTGCGCCCGTGTGAACGCCCCGGCGCCCGGACGGCCCGGCGGGCCCGCGACCGGACACTCCGACGGCCCCGGCCCCCTGGTGGGGTGCCGGGGCCGCCGGGCCGCCGGTACGGACGTCAGCCGGTGCCGCCGTCCTCCCGCTCCGCACTCGGGCGGGCGAGACCGCCGAGCAGGCAGTAGACGCTCATACCGATGGGGTACGCGGCCTCGTCCGGGCCGGCACCGCTCGGCTCCATCGGCGGATGCTCCAGTGCCTGGAGTTCGTACAGGGACATCTCCGGATCACCTCCACTGAGGGGTGGGGCGCGCTCGCAGCGTAGACGCGCCCCGGCGCGAGCGCCATGGGCCCGGCGCAGTCCCACGGCCGGGTCAGCCCGGCTTGACCGCCCGCGTCGCGAAGTAGCCCGACATGTACTGAGCGGACGCGTCGGCATGGTGCGGCGCTTCCGCGAAGCCGGTGAGGACGAACCCCGCCGCGAGTTGCCCCCCGATCTGGTCCGTGAGGCTGTGGCCGTACTCAAGAGCCGCGTCCGCACCGAACTTCGCGGCGCGCTCCGCCGCGGAGTAATGCGTGACATCGCTGTACGGCAGCTTGTGCACCACGGTCAGCTCGCCGCCCTGGTCCAGCGCCTCCTGGTCGAACAGGTACAGATCGGGGTTGAGGAAGCCCACGAGCAGGGTTCCGCCCGGCCGCAGGACGCGGAAGCACTCACGCCACATCGGTGCCAACTCCGGTACGAAGAGGTTGGAGACCGGTTGGAAGACGACGTCGAAGGTCGCGTCGCCGAAGGCGCCGAGGTCGCTCATGTCGCCCAGGACGGTGCGCAGTTCGAGTCCGTCGCGCTCCGCCACCATCGCGTCCTGGCCGAGCTGACGGGGTGAGTTGTCGAAGACGGTGACCCGCGCCCCCGCGGCGGCGAGGATCGGACCCTGCTGGCCCCCGCCGGAGGCCAGGCACAGCACGTCCTTGCCGGTCAGGTCCGCCGGCAGCCAGGAGCGGTCGACCGGCTCATGCCCGATGAGAACGATCGACCAGTCGCCCTTGCGGGCGCGCTCGACCTCCTCGGCACTCACCGGCCTCGTCCACTCGTCGCCCTCTTGGGCGTACTTGTCCCAGGCTGCCCTGTTGTGGGCAACGGGGTCGACAACACCGTCCTGCATGTTCAGCTCCCTGCTTCAGCCGAGCGGACACCGGTTGGTGCCTTGGGGGCCAGTGTTGACGATCCCGGTGCGCGGGCGCGCCCCTATATCGACGAGCCGCCATGGGTCCGCCGCCTTCCGGAGTACCGGACCTCAGATGGCGTCCTGCCGCTCCAGCCAACGTGAGATGACCTGGTTCGTTTCCTCCGGCCTCTCCTGCTGGATCCAGTGACCGCAATCCAGCGTGACCACGTCCACCCGGGGCACGAACTCCGCCAGCCTCGCGGATTGCTGGATCGCATCCCGGGCGCCGTAGATCATGAGCGTGGGCTTCCGGATGACCGGGTCCACGTCCGCCAGCAGGTGCCAGTCGCGGTCGAGGTTCCGGTACCAGTTCACACTGCCCGTGAACCCGGTCGACTCGAAGGCGGAGACGAAGACGGCCAGTTCGTCGTCGCTCATGACCGGATCACCGAGGGGTGTTTCCGCTCGGGCGAGATCGATCAGCGCCATTCCCGGCCGGGGCTCCCTGAAAGGCTCGTTCTTCCGGTACAGATTGCGGAGGAACCGGAAGGTGTTCTCTTCGAATACGGCCTCCGCGACGCCCGGTCGCCGATTGAAGTGGACGAAGTAGAAGTCGCCGCCCAGCACCTCTTCCATGGACTCGATCCAGGGCTTCTCCCCGCGCTCCTGGTAGGGCAGGCTCAGATTGATCACTTTGTTGACCCGGTCCGGATGCAGCAGGGTCAGTCCCCAGACGACCATGGCACCCCAGTCATGACCGACAAAGGTGGCATCCTCATATCCGTAGTGATCGAGAAGTGCGACGAGATCACCCGACAGATGTCCGATGTCGTAGGCGGTCACATCGGCAGGACGGGACGAGTTCCCGTAACCCCGCTGATTCGGCACGATGACGTGGTAGCCGGCCGCGGCGAGGACGGGCATCTGATGGCGCCAGGAAAAGGCGTGCTCCGGCCAGCCATGACAGAGCACGATGGGTTTTCCCGCATTCCGGCGGCCCGCTTCGAAGACTTCGAGCTCCACGCCGTTGACCGAAACGATGGTGGGCTCGGGGAAATCGCCGGGAGGGAGCGCCGCCGCACTCCTGACAGATCGAGGGTCGATACGGTCGTGGGTGGTGGGACTCTTCGGTGAGGTCATGCCGCCATCCTGCCGACCGAAACCGGTCACCCCATGACCGGTTCTCTGTGAAAGTTTTATCGGTATGCGAACCGACCGGCTGGTGGCCGTCCTCCTTCTGCTGCAACGGCGCGAGCAGGTGACCGCGGCGGAGGTCGCCCGGGAGCTGGAGATCTCCGAGCGCACCGCCCGCCGCGACCTCGACGCCCTCGCCATGGCCGGGGTGCCCGTGTACTCCCGGCAGGGCCGGGGCGGCGGTTGGCGTCTGATGGGCGGCGCCCGTACCGATCTGTCCGGGTTGACCGCGAGCGAGGCCCGCGCCCTGTTCCTGGTCGCCGGCCCGGCCTCGGCCGCGACCCCGGCCGTGAAAGCGGCCCTGCGCAAGCTCGTCCACGCCCTGCCGGAGCCCTTCCGGGTGCAGGCCGAGGCGGCGGCGGCATCGTTGGTCATGGACCCGCGGCGATGGGGGGCGAGTCCGGTCGAGCACCGGCCGCCCCGCTTCCTCGACGCACTCCAGGACGCGGTGATCCGGGGCGTCCAGGTGCGGCTCGGCTATGTCGACCGCGAAGGCACCGAGACCGAGAGGACCGTCCACCCACTGGGCATCGTCGCCAAGGGCCCGTCGTGGTACCTCGTCTCCCAC
This sequence comes from Streptomyces sp. NPDC000594, assembly GCF_040299965.1. Lineage (NCBI taxonomy): Bacteria > Bacillati > Actinomycetota > Actinomycetes > Kitasatosporales > Streptomycetaceae > Streptomyces > Streptomyces sp. NPDC000594. Next base: position 402,662 of record NZ_JBEPCY010000004.1, read on the forward strand.
ACCGAGGCCGGCCGGCGGACCTTCCGGATCGACCGGGTGTCGTCCGCCGACCCGACCGGCGATCCCGTGCACCGGCCCGAGGGCTTCGACCTCGCCGGGAGCTGGCGCGAGATCGCCGACGAGGTCGACCGCAGGCGAACACCCCTGGAGATCCAGGCGGTGTGCCGGCCCCATGGGATAGCCGTGCTCCGGAGGGCGTTCGGCGTCCGGCTGGAGGTGGGAGGTGCCACGGCGGACGGCCGTGTCGAGGTCGTGATCCGCGGCCACGACGAGTACATGCTCGCCGGTGAGCTGGCCGGCCTGGTCGCATGGGTGGAGGTGACCGGCCCTCCGGGTGTGCGGGACCAGCTGGCCTCGATCGGTAACGCGCTCGTCGAGCGGTACGGCTGAGACCGTCCCGCGGTGTCGCAGCGCGGATCGTGGAGGCGTCCTCGCGGAAGGCGGTGTCCCGGACGGAGCGGAGCCCGTTCCGCCCGGGAGGTCCAGCGCACCGCGGCACCCGCGAGGGCGCCGGTCAGACCAGGCTGTCGCGCCAGGCCCGGTGGAGGTCGGCGAAGCGGCCCGTACCGGCGATGAGGTCGGCGGGGGAGCCGTCCTCGACCACCCGGCCGCCCTCCATGACCAGCACCCGGTCGGCCACCTCGACCGTGGAGAGCCGGTGCGCGATCACCACCGCCGTACGGCCCCGCAGCACCGTGTCCATCGCCCGCTGGACCGCCCGCTCGCCCGGGATGTCCAGGGAGCTGGTGGCCTCGTCCAGGATGAGCACGGCCGGGTCGGCCAGGAGCGCGCGGGCGAAGCCCACCAGCTGGCGCTGGCCCGCCGAGATCCGGCCGCCGCGCTTGCGCACATCGGTGTCGTACCCGTCCGGCAGCGCGGAGATGAAGGTGTGCGCCCCGATCGCGCGGGCCGCCTCCTCGATCTCCGCGCGGGTCGCGTCCGGCCGCCCGATCGCGATGTTCTCGGCCACCGTCCCGGAGAAGAGGAACGCCTCCTGGGTGACCATCACCACCCCGCGCCGCAGCTCGGTCAGGGGCAGCTCGCGCAGATCCGTACCGTCCAGCAGTACCCGGCCCGCCGTCGGGTCGTAGAACCGCGCCAGCAGCTTCGCCAGCGTCGACTTGCCCGCGCCGGTCGAACCCACCACCGCGACGGTCTGGCCCGCCGGAAGGGTCAGATCGAACCGGGGCAGCACCTCGCCGCCGGTGCGGTAGCCGAAGCCGACCCCGTCGAAGACCACCTCACGGCCGGGACCGTCACCCCGGCGCGCGGGCAGCTCCACCGGCCGCTCCGGCTCCGGCACGGACGGGGTCTGGGCCAGCAGGCCCGCGATCTTGGCCAGCGACGCGGCGGCGCTGGAGAAGGAGTTGAGGAAGATCGCCAGCCGGTCGATCGGGTCGTACAGCCGCCGCAGATAGAGCACCGACGCGGCCAGCACACCCAGGGCCAGGGTGCCGTCCGCGACCCGGTAGGCGCCCCAGAGCACCATGCCCGCGATGGCCGTATTGGCGACCAGCCGGGAGCCCAGGACATAGATCGCCATCTCCAGCATGGCGTCGCCGTTGAGCCGCTCGTGCCGCCCGTTCAGCCGCCGGAACACCGCGTCATTGGGCCGCTCACGGCGGAACGCCCGCACCGGGCGGATCCCGTTCAGCGTCTCCGCGAACTTCACGATGAACCCGGCGGTCGCCGTCGACCGCGCGGTGTAGATGGCGTCCGCCCGCCGCCGGTACACCCGTACCAGCAGCAGCAGCGGTACGAAGGAGGCGACCGCGATCGCGCCGATGCCCAGATCCAGCCAGAGCAGCATCGCCGTGATGTAGAGGAAGGCCAGGAAGACGTTGATCAGCTCCTGGAGCCCCTCCTCCAGCAGCTCGCGCAGGGACTCCACATCGGTGGTGGAGCGGGAGATCAGCCGGCCGGAGGTGTACCGCTCATGGAAGTCCACGCTCAGCGCCTGCGCGTGCCGGAAGATCCGTCCGCGCAGATCGAGCAGGACGTCCTGGCTGAGCCGGCCGGAGACGGTCATGAAGAGGTACTGGAAGAGCCCGGCCCCCGCCGCACAGAGCAGATAGCCGGTGGCGACGGCGATCAGCGGCCCGTAGTCGGCGTCCCGGTAGGCGGGGACGCCCCGGTCGATGGCGTAGGCCACGAAGAGCGGGCCCGCCTGCACGGTGAACTGCTGGACGAAGAGGATGGCCGCGAGCCGGGCCACCCGGGCCCGGTGGGGTCCGAGCAGCGACCGCAGCAGGGCCAGGGTGGCGCCCTTGGCGGTGGGCAGATCGTCCCGGTCGAAGGGGTCCCCGCCGCCGGTGCCCTTCGGGCCGGTGGCCGTCACATCCGTGGTGCCTGTGGTGTCCGTGGTCACCGTGGTGCCGTGCGGCCGTTCGTCGGTGTCCCCGGGGGTGCCGGGGGCGCCGGATGTCGTCGCGGCGGTCATCGTGCCGTTCCTTCCCCGGGCCCTGCCCCGAGTCCGCTGTGATCGCTCCGGCCGTCGGACGCGCCGCCGATGTCCTGGTGGTCGTCGGGGGCGGGTGCCCGCTCCGCCCCCGACATCAGCCAGGCGTACTCCGTACTGCTCCGCAGCAGTTCCTGATGGGTGCCCACGGCCGTGATCCGGCCATCGGAGAGCAGGGCGACCCGGTCCGCCAGCAGCACCGTGGAGGGCCGGTGGGCCACCACCAGCGCGGTGGTGTCGGCGAGCACCCGGCGCAGCGCCGCCTCCACCAGGGCCTCGGTATGGACGTCCAGCGCCGACAGCGGGTCGTCCAGCACCAGGAAGCGCGGGCGGCCGACGACCGCGCGGGCCAGTGCGAGCCGCTGGCGCTGGCCGCCGGAGAGGCTCAGCCCCTGTTCGCCGACCTCGGTGTCGGCGCCCTGCGGCAGCCGGTCGACAAAGCCGGCCTGGGCCACGTCCAGCGCCCGTGCCAGCTCGGCCCGCCGCTCTCCGGCCCGTGCCGTCCCGGCCCCCGGTGCGTCGGGGGTGTCGTCCGCGCCGTCCGCCGCACCCATCAGCACGTTCTCCGCCACCGTCGCCGAGAACAGGGTGGGCTCCTCGAAGGCCACCGACACCAGGGAGCGCAGCCGCTCCCGGGGCATCGCGGTGATGTCCTCGCCGTCGAGCGTGATCCGGCCCTCGGTCATCTCGTGCAGCCGGGGGACGAGCCCGGTGAGCGTGGTCTTGCCGCTGCCGGTCGCCCCGACCAGGGCCATGGTCTCGCCCGGACGGATATGCAGATCGATCCCGTTCAGCACCGGGGCGGCGGTGGTGTCGCCGTCCGGGAAGCGGAAGCCGACGCCCTCGAACCTCAGCCCGCCCGTGCTCCGCTCGGCGGTCTCCCCGGCGGTGGTGCCCTCGGCCCCGGCGGCTCCGGTTCCGGCCGCTCCGGTCCCGGCGGTTCCGGTGGCTCCGGAGGTCTCGCGCTCCGGCTCCTGGTCCATCACCTCGAAGTAGCGGTCCGTCGCGGTCGCCGCCTCCTGGCTCATGGAGAGCAGGAAGCCGATCGACTCCACCGGCCAGCGCAGCGCCAGCGCGATCGAGAGAAAGGCCACCAGGGTGCCCGCCGACAGATCGCCCTCCGCCACCCGGACCGAGCCGATCACCAGCGTGGCGCCCACCGCCAGTTCCGGGATGACCGTGATGATCGCCCAGATGGCGGCCAGGATCCGGGCCTTCAGCAGCTCGGTGCCGCGCAGCTCGCCCGCCAGCTCGCGGAAGGCGTTCGCCTGGTTGCGATGGCGGCCGAACCCCTTGACGATCCGGATGCCGAGGACACTCTCCTCGACCACCGTCGTCAGATCGCCCACCTGGTCCTGGCTGCGCCGGGCGGCCACCCCGAAGCGGGCTTCGTAGTGCGAGATCAGCAGCACCAGGGGGAACACCGGCAGCACCAGCACCAGGGCGAGCTGCCAGTCCTGCCAGAGCAGGATGAGGAAACCCGCCACGATGGTGGTCACATTGACCACCAGGAAGGTCAGCGGGAACTGGAGGAACATCCGCAGCATCGCCAGATCGCCGGTGCCCCGCGACAGCAGCTGCCCCGAGGGCCAGCGGTCGTGGAAGGAGAGCGGGAGCCGCTGGAGATGGGCGTACAGCTCGGCCCGCATGGTGGCCTCCACCCTCGCCAGCGGCCGGGCCACCAGCCAGCGGCGCAGACCGAAGAGCAGGGCCTCGGCGAAACCGAGCAGCAGGACGACGAGCGCGCCGAGCTGGATCCCCCGGGTGTCGCGGTCGGCCACCGGGCCGTCCACCAGCCATTTCAGGACCAGTGGGATCACCAGGCTGAGGCAGGAGGCGACGATGGCGACGCCCGCCGCGGCGAACAGCCGGGTGCGGACCGGGCGGACACAGGGCCACAGCCGCAGCAGTGAGCGTACGGCGGAGCGTTTCCCGGCGGCGGATATAGGTGCAGTGGACATCAGGAGCGAGCCTACGATTTTCGACCGGGGTAACTCATCTCCTTTTCGGCCGGGCAACCTGGAGGCTCCTGGGGGAGGCTCTTGGGAAGGATCTTCCGCTTGCGCCCACCATGGGTGGTTTCCCACGTTTCCCGCCGGGCGTCCGGTCGTTGGAGAGACGTGAGACAAGCACTGAGGCGTGTGACCGGAACAGGGCCGGGGCAGGCGGGGCAGTCGGGGCAGGCGGGGTGGACAGACCGGCCGGACCGGATGGGACGAACGGGCCGGGTGGTGCGCACAGGGCGTACGGGACGTACGGGACGCAGGGTGACCGCCGTCCTGGCCGTTCTGGGCGTCCTCGCGGCGGTCGGCGGCTGCCGCTCCTCCGGTCTCGACCTCGGCGGCAAGCACCGCTCGCCGGAGGAGTCCATCCGTGTCCTTCCCGACCATGGCGCGAAGGCCGTACCCCCCGAGGGACCGCTGGAGGTACGGCTCCCCAGCGGGCGGCTGGAGCGGGTGCGGGTGACCCGGATCGAGAGCGAGGCGCCCGCCGTGGTCCCCGGGCGGATCTCCGAGGACGGGCTGCGCTGGCAGCCCCGGCCCGGCACCCGGCTGGCCCTGGCCGCCAAGTACAGCGTCGATGTGGTCGCCCTCGACGGGCACGGCCGTCGCTCGGCCCGCCGGACCACCTTCACCACCGAGGTCCCCGCCCAGCGCTTCATCGGCTACTTCAAGCCGGAGAACCGCGCGGTGGTCGGCACCGGCATGATCGTTTCTTTTGACTTCAATCGGAAGATCACCGATCGGGCGGCCGTGGAGCGCGGTGTCACGGTGACCTCGGACCCACCGGTGGAGATCGCGGGCCACTGGTTCGGCGACGACCGGCTCGACTTCCGCCCCGAGCGCTACTGGGTGCCCGGCACCCGGGTCACCGTGCGGATCAGGCTGCGGGATGTGGAGGCGGCCCCCGGCGCCTACGGCATCCAGCACAAGACGGTCTCCTTCACCGTCGGCCGGTCCCAGAGCTCCGTGGTCGACGCCGCCGCCAAGACCATGGAGGTACGGCGGGACGGCGCCCTGCTGGCGACGGTGCCCATCACCGCGGGCGCGCCCAAGTCGACCACGTACAACGGACGCATGGTCATCAGCGATATGCAGGACATGACCCGGATGGACGGCCGGACCGTCGGATTCACCACACCCGACGGGCGGGGCGAGTACGACATCAAGGATGTGCCGCACGCCATCCGGCTGACCGAGTCCGGAACCTTTCTGCACGGCAACTACTGGGCCCCGGTGGAGACCTTCGGCCGGGAGAACGTCAGCCATGGCTGTATCGGACTGCGGGACGAGAAGGGCGGCAGCGGGGACGCGCCGGCGGGGTGGTTCTTCGACCGGAGCCTGATCGGGGATGTGGTCGAGGTGGTCAACTCCACGGACCGGGTGGTGGAGCCCGACAACGGGCTCAGTGGCTGGAACCTCTCCTGGAGCCGCTGGAAGGGCGGGTCCGCCCTCCGCTGACGCCGTACCGCCCGCCTGCCCGTCCCCCTCGCCCACCCGTCCGCCCGCCCGTCCGTCCCTCGTCCGTCCGTCCGCCCCGGGAGGTGCGCCGGAGTGCGTCCCCGATCGGTTTTCGGTCGTCCGCTACCGAACGGTGACACGTGCGAGAAGGAACCCCGACCCCCCTGTGCTTCCCTGGAGTGACGCGGGCGTGACCGGGCCCGCGCGGGGGGAGGGACGACGTGAGGGCCTGGGTACGGGGAGACCGGGGAGACCATCCGGCTCCCCGGGACGACGGGGGCGGCCAGGGCGAAGGGGGCACCCGGGACGACGGGGGCGGGCCGGGCGGCTGCCGGCTCCCCCGGGCGGCCGGCGCCCTGGTGGTGCTGGCGCTGCTGATGACCGCCTGCGGGTCCGGAGCGGGCGGCGTGGACGGGGAGCCGAGCGGCGGCCTCCGGGCCCTCGCCTCCCGAGCCGTCGTCACCGTCGCCCCCGGCGACGGCGCGACCGGGGTGCCCACCAGCGACGCCCTGCGGATCACCGCCGCCGACGGGCGGCTGACCGCCGTCACCGTCGAGGACGGCAGGGGCGGTACGGTCGACGGCCGGATCGCCGGGGACGGCCGCTCCTGGCGCCCGCTGACCCATCTCGCCGCCGCCACCCGCTACCGGGTGCATGCCCTCGCCGAGGACGACCAGGGCCGGATCTCGGCCAAGACCAGCCGGTTCACCACCCTCGTCCCCCGGAACACCTTTATCGGCCACCACACCCCGGAGGACGGGGCCACGGTCGGCGTCGGCATGCCCGTCTCCCTGGTCTTCACCCGGGGCATCACCGAGCCCGAGGCGGTCGAGCGCGCGATCACGGTGACCTCGGACCCGCCGGTGGAGATCGTGGGCCACTGGTTCGGCGACGACCGGCTCGACTTCCGCCCCGAGCGCTTCTGGGCCCCGGGCACCCGGGTCACCGTCCGACTCGGCCTCGACGGGGTCCAGGGGCGGCCGGGGGTCTACGGCACCCAGGCGAAGACCGTCTCGTTCACCGTCGGCCGGTCCCAGATCTCCACCGTGGACGCCGCGATCCGGCGGATGACGGTCGTCCGGGACGGCCGCCCCCTGCGCTCGCTGCCGGTCACCGCGGGCGCGCCCGCCACCACCACGTACAACGGCACCATGGTGATCAGCGAGAAGCACGAGGTGACCCGGATGAACGGGGCCACCGTCGGCTTCGGCGGGGAGTACGACATCAAGGACGTCCCGCACGCGATGCGGCTCTCCGCCTCGGGCACCTTCGTCCACGGCAACTACTGGGCGCCGGCCCGGACCTTCGGCACCGCCAATGTCAGCCATGGGTGTGTCGGGCTGCGCGATGTCCGCGGCGGCCGGGACGCCGCCGCGCCGGCCGCGTGGCTCTTCGACAACTCGCTCCTCGGCGATGTGGTCGTGGTGAAGAACTCACGGGACCGCACCATCGCCCCGGACAACGGTCTCAACGGCTGGAACATGCCCTGGGAGGAGTGGAAGAGGTGACCCGCCCGGGGTGCCCCCGCCGTGCCCGTGCCCCCGCCGGCGCGCCCCGCACCCGGCCCGCCCGGGGCGCGCGCCGTCAGCGCTCCCGGACATGGCCGCACCCCGAGCAGACCCACACCTCGCGCTGGAGCCACATGGTCCCCGCGCACCGGGGACAGCCGCTGGTCTGGATCCCCTGGCCGCCCATCGGCGGCGGATCGGGCGTCCCGGCGGCGTAGGCGATGATCCGGTCCCGGACCCGGGGGTCGTCGGTGGCCGCCATCCGCAGCAGATGGGCGGTACGGGAACGGGCCTCGTCGGCGAAATCGGTCATCTCGCCCGCAGCGTAGCGGCGGGTGCCCGCCGCGACCTACGCGTTCACTCCGATGTGTCACCCGGGTGTCGGCACCCCCGCGCGGCGGATCCGACACCCCGGGGTGCCGGATCCGGCCGGTGCCGTACGCCACAACTCCCGTCCGCCGTCCGTTAGCCATGGTTAACCTCCCTCCATGACGACTGTGAACTTCGAGGTCTCGGACGGTGTCGCCACCCTCCGGCTGGACCGCCCCCCGATGAACGCGCTCGACACCGCGATGCAGGACCGCCTCCATGAGCTGGCCGTCGAGGCCGGCCGGCGGGACGACGTCCGGGCCGTGATCCTCTACGGCGGGGAGAAGGTGTTCGCGGCGGGCGCGGACATCAAGGAGATGCGGGACATGGACCACGCGGCCATGGTGGCGCGCTCGCGCGGTCTCCAGGAGGCGTTCACGGCCATCGCCCGGATCCCCAAGCCCGTGGTCGCCGCCATCACCGGCTATGCCCTCGGCGGCGGATGCGAGCTGGCGCTCTGCGCCGACCACCGGATCGCGGGGGACACCGCGCGCCTCGGCCAGCCGGAGATCCTGCTGGGGCTGATCCCGGGGGCCGGCGGCACCCAGCGGCTGGCCCGGCTGATCGGTCCGTCCCGGGCCAAGGACCTCATCTTCACCGGCCGGCAGGTCGGCGCCGAGGAGGCGCTGGCCCTGGGCCTGGTGGACCGGGTGGTGCCCACCGACGAGGTGTACGAGCACGCCCACGCCTGGGCGGCCCGGCTGGCCAAGGGCCCGGCGCTGGCGCTGCGCGCCGCCAAGGAGTCGGTGGACGCGGGTCTGGAGACCGATATCGACACCGGTCTGACCATTGAGCGGAACTGGTTCTCGGGGCTCTTCGCCACCGAGGACCGCGAGCGTGGAATGCGCAGCTTTGTCGAAGAGGGTCCTGGAAAGGCCAAGTTCCTGTGAAACATGGCGGGTTGATGCGGTCGGTTCCACCGGGTCAACCCGCCGTGAGACTTATCTCCGCCTTAAGGAAACCTTAAGGAATCCGGAGGCCGCATGGGTGTGCGATTCCTATTGACAGGGAGTCAGCCCAGCTCAGGATGGGCACAGGAGTACGCATGGCGCGCCCGCCCCGTCCTCCCCGTCACCCCCGTCCGGGGGTGGCCGTCCGCCGCCAATGCGCGGGAACGACCACGCGCGGTGCGTACTGCGGCCATGATGGGGGGCATGGCGGGCCTTGAAGGTGTGGAACAACCGCGGCAGCGCGGCGGCGCGGTCGCCATCCGGCGGTTGGCCGCCCTGGAGGAGGAGCAGGCGCTCAAGGCCCTGGAGCTGTACGGCAACCCCGCCGACGAGGAGGTCCGCCTCCCGTCCCGGCCGGAATCCGCCTTCACCGCCCGCCGGCTCACCCATGGGGTGGCGCTGCGCCACTGGGCGCTCTCCGCGCAGACCTCCGAGTACGCGGTGCTGCTCGTCTCCGAGCTGGTGGGCAATGCCGTCCGGCACACCGGTGCCCGGGTCTTCGGGCTGCGGATGCTGCGCCGCCGGGGGTGGATCCGGGTGGAGGTCCGTGACCCCTCGCGGGGGCTGCCCTGTCTGCTGCCGGTCCAGCCGATGGATGTCAGCGGCCGGGGCCTCTTCCTGGTGGACAAGCTCTCCGACCGCTGGGGGGTGGATCTGCTGCCGCGCGGCAAGACCACCTGGTTCGAGATGCGCGTCTGACCCCGGCGCCCCGGCGCCCCGGCGCCCCGGCGCCCCGGCGCCCCGGCGCCCCGGCGCCCCGGCGCCCCGGAGGCCGGGGAGGTCCTGAGGTCAGGGGCCCGGACGCGCGGAAGCCCCCGTGCGGCCGAGGGTGTCGGCGCCGCGGGGGCTTCTCACATGCGACCCGGAGCAAGGGGGGTGTCTCCGGTGTCGCTCAGAACGACCTGGCCCGGGTCAAAGGGGGTCGTGTCCCCGACTATGGCAGACGGGGGGCCGATGGCCAAAATTCTCGATTCGGTCAAAAGTGGGCAAAAGCGTTAGATCGATAGTGAATCTCAGGTGATATGGCCCACCTGCCTCACATTTCTCGCCCAGAGTTCGCTTTCGGCTGATGTTTCCTTGATCTGTACGCTTCAGCTCGCGGCGACCCGTACGCCCCGGCATACAGGGCAATCATCATTTTTTGTGCTCTTTGCTCCTAGGGTCGGTGCCCGTGACCCCGATCGACCGCCGCCGGACCCTGCGGACCGGGGCGGGAGCCGCGCTCGCCGCCCTCGCCCTCGGCTGTACCGGGCCCGCCCCGGCACCGGAGCGGACCCCCCGTGCCCGTACCGCACCGGAGCGGACCCCCGGCGCCCGTCAGCCGTCCGCCCCGTCCGTCCCATCCGGCACTCCCGGCACCCCCGGCACTCCCGGCCGGGGTGCGGCCCCGGCCGCCCCCGCCGCCCGCCGCTTCCCCGGACACCCGGCCCAGATCGTCCACGGCCCCCGCGACCGCGACCGGGTGGCCCTCACCTTCCACGGCGGCGGCGACCCCGCCACCGCCCGCGCGGTGCTCGCCGAGGCCGAACGGGCCGGAGCCCGGATCACCGTGCTCGCGGTGGGCGAGTGGCTGGACGACCATCCGGCCCTCGCCCGCCGCATCCTCGACGGCGGCCATGACCTCGGCAATCACACCCAGCACCACCGGACCATCACCGAACTGCCCGAGGCGGAGGCCGCCGCCGAGATCACCGCCTGCGCCCAGCGGCTGCGCCGGCTCACCGGCTCCATCGGCACCTGGTTCCGGCCCTCCCGCACCCGCCTCGCCACCCCCGCGCTGATCCGGCTCGCCCAGCGGGCCGGCTATCCGCACACCCTCGCGTACGACCTCGACTCCCTCGACTTCACCTCGCCCGGGGCCACGGCCGTGACCCGCACCGTCACCGGGCAGATCCGGCGCGGATCGGTGGTGAGCCTCCACTTCGGCTACGCGGACACGGTCGCCGCGCTGCCCGCCCTGCTCGACGACCTCCACCGGCGCGGACTGCGCGCGGTGACCACCACGGAGCTGCTGAGCTGATATGCCTACCGCACCCCTTCCCACCCTCCCGGGGCCCGCCCGCCACCGGGCGCTCCGGCGCGCCGGGGCACTGACCGCCGGAACGCTGATCGCCCTGCTCACGGGCTGCGGCACGGACGGCGGAACGGAGAACTCCGACCCGGGGCGCGCGGGCCGTACCGCCGCCGCCAGAACCCCCGCGACCGCTCCGCCCCCGCCGCCGCCCGGACTGCCCGGGATGCCACCGGTCCTCGACCCGAAGGACATCTACGCCGCCGACCGGCCGGGCATGCTCTCCCCGGTGGTACGGAAGTTCCCCTCCCGGGTCTATGTCCCCAACACCAACTCCAACACGGTCACCGTCATCGACCCCAAGACCTACGAGATCGTCGACACCATCTCGGTGGGCGTCCAGCCGCAGCATGTGGTGCCCTCCTGGGATCTGAAGACGCTGTGGGTCAACAACAACCGGGGGCACACCCTCACCCCGATCGACCCCGCCACCGGCAAGGCGGGCCGCTCCGTCGAGGTGCACGACCCGTACAACCTCTACTTCACCCCCAACGGCAAGTACGCGGTCGTCATGGCCTCGCTCGACCGCGAACTCGTCTTCCGGAACCCCCGCACCATGGACCGGGTGAAGACCGTCCCCGTCACCTGCTTCGGGGTCAACCACGCCGACTTCTCCGCCGACGGGCGCTACTTCGTCGTCTCCTGCGAGTTCTCCGGGGAGCTGCTGAAGGTCGACACCGAGCGCATGGAGGTCGTCGGCCAGCAGAAACTGCCCTTCGAGGGCGCCATGCCGCAGGATGTGAAGATCTCCCCGGACGGGAAGACCTTCTATGTCGCCGACATGATGGCCCATGGCGTCTGGGTCCTCGACGGCGAGCGCTTCACCACCCCGAAGCTGCTGCCGACCGGCGAGGGCGCCCATGGCCTCTACATCAGCCGGGACTCCCGCGAGATGTACATCCCCAACCGGGGCGAGGGGTCGGTCTCCGTCTTCGACTTCACCCGGAACAGACTCACCAAGAAGTGGTGGCTGCCCGACGGCGGCAGCCCGGACATGGGCGGGGTCTCCGCCGACGGCAAGGTGCTGTGGCTCTCCGGGCGGTACGACGAGGAGGTGTACGCCATCGACACCCGCACCGGGAAGCAGCTGGCCCGTATCCCGGTCGGCTCCGGCCCCCACGGCCTCGCCGTCTATCCGCAGCCGGGCCGCTACTCGCTGGGGCATACGGGCGTCTTCCGCTGACGCCCCGCCTGACCCCCCGCCGCACCGGAGCACCGCTCGTACGGCCCGGCGCCCGCCGGGGTGGCGCGAACGGATAATCTGACCCTCCGACCGTGCGTTCCGGCACGGTTCCGCACCAGGGAGGGGCCCAGAAGTGGTGTCCAAGGACGAGGCGCGCAAGGCGTTCGACCGGTACGACCTCGACGGCGACGGCGAGATAACGGCCAGCGAGTACAAGAGCGTGATGGCGCAGCTCGGCGACTTCAACGTGACCGAGACGGTGGCCGAGGCCATCATCCGGACCAAGGACGCCAACGGTGACGGCCGGCTCACCTTCGACGAGTTCTGGGACGCGATCGACAAGAACCAGGGCTGATCCGGGCGCGCCCCGGTCCACGGCCGGGGAGCACCCCGGCGGGGCCGGGGCGCGGACGGGCCGTCCGAGTTGCCATGTATGCGACCTCAGGTGACGATCATGCCGTGACCAGCCCCGGAGCCCTGGCCCCCGGCCGGGCTGCCCGCCGGCGGGCCGCCCGCAAGGCCGCGCGGCGCGCCGCTCTGCTGCTCTGCGCGGGAGTTCTCGGGGCCCTGGCCCTCGCCCTGCTGACGGGCCGTCTCGCCGCCCGGGGGACGGGCGAGCTGGCGGTCCCCGCCGCGGGCACCACCACGGTGCTGCGGACCGTCGTCGTCCTCGCCCTCGCCGTCCACCTCGGTGAACTGGCCGGGCGGCGCACCGCGGGCCCCGGACCCCGCCCCCGTGACCTGTCGCTGTACGCGGCGCTGGCCGGGGCCGCCGCAGCCGCCGGGCAGATCCTGGTCCATGCCTCCGTCAGCGACATCGACCTCGCCACCGCCTACGGCACCCGCGACGGACGGCTGTTGCTGCTCATGGCGAATGGTTTCCTCGCCTCCGCCGCCTGTCTCGCCCTGCGCCGCCCCCTGCTCGCCCCATTGCCCCTGCTGCTGGTGGTGGGCGCGGAGTCGCTGCGGGCCCATCCGGAGCAGTACACCCCGCTGATCGGCGCCGCGCTCACCTTCCTCCATCTCCCCGCCGCCGCGCTCTGGACCGGAGGGCTGCTCTACACCCTGCGGGTGATGTGGCTGCGCCGCGCCGAACGGTCCACCGCGCTGGAGGCACTGCGCCGGTACGCCCGTACCGCGATCTGGCCGCTGGCGGTGCTCGCGGTCACCGGCACCGCCTCCACCCTGCGCAAGCTCCCCCTGGACGTGGTGTTCGACTCCGCGTACGGGCGGCTGATGCTGGCCAAGACGGCGCTGGTCGCGGGGGTCTGCGCACTGGCCCTGACCGCCCGCCACCGGATGCGGCGCGGCCGGCTCGACGCCCAGCTCCCGGCCCGGGTGGAGCTGGGGCTGCTGGTGGTGGTGACGGTGGTCTCGGCGGTGCTGACGGTGGTTCCGGACCCGCACTGGGTGAGTACCCGGCTCGGCATCCGCTGAGCGGCGGGGGAGCCGCGCTACCGTGGCCCCCCGTACCGTACCGATTTATGCCGATACATACCTCGATGCGTAACCCGATGCGTACCCTCATGCGTACCCCGATGGGTACCGAACACAAGGACCGGTCATGAGCGAGAACGGCGAGTACCCCACCCCGTCGCAGGCCGAGGGCGAGTCCGACGAGCCGGTCGAGGAGCGGCACCCGGATGTGACCCGGACGACCCCCTCGCAGGCGGAGGGGGACGACATCGACGAGGGCGGGGCCTGACCCCCGCCGGTCAGCCGCTGCCGCTGCCCCTGTCACTGCCGCTGCCGCTGCCGCTGGGGGCGGGGCTCGTCCCGGCGCCCGGCGGCAGATAGTAGACATGGTCCGGGGAGACGATCCTGGTGATCGCCTCGCCGAAGAGGGTGCTGGGCTCCTCCCCGTCATGGGCGATATCGGTATTGAGCAGCACCACCAGGGTGGCCCGCTCCTCGGGCAGATAGACCGTCAGCGACTCATAGCCGGGCAGTGAGCCGTTGTGCCCGACCCAGCCGTGGAGGGTGAAGATCCCCAGCCCGTACCCGGCACCCGCGACACCGGTCGGCTCCGTCCGCAGCCGCTCCGCCTGGGTCTCGGGGGTCAGCAGGGTGCCGGTCGCCACCACCCGCGCCCACTCCCGCAGATCCTCCAGATCGGAGATCATCGCCCCGGCCGCCCAGCCCCAGGAGGGGTTCCAGTCGGTGGCGTTCTCGACCTTCCCGCTCGCGGTCTGGTCGGTGTACCCCTGGGCGTGCGGCCGGGGGAACTCCGCCCCGGTCGGGAAGAGGGTACGGTCCAGCCCCGCCGGATCCAGGACGTTCTCCTCGATGTACCGGTCCAGCGGCATCCCGCTCACCTCCTCCACCACCAGGCCGAGCAGGATGAGATTGGTGTTGCTGTACTCGAAGTCCGCCCCGGGCGCGAACTGCACCGGATGGCGGAAGGAGTAGTTCAGCAGCTCGTCGGGGGTGAACGGCCGCTCCGGGTCGGAGGTCAGCGCCTTGAAGAAGTCCTCGTCCTCCGAGTAGTTGAAGAGCCCGCTGCGCATTCCGGCGAGCTGCCGCAGGGTGATCTCGTCGCCGTTGGGGACATCGTCCACATAGCGGCCGATGGTGTCGTCCAGACCGATCTTGCCCTGGTCGACCAGTTCCAGCAGGGCGGTCACCGTGAAGGTCTTGGTCTCGCTGCCGATCCGCATCAGCAGATCGGTGGTCATGGGGGCGCCCGTCGCCTTGTCGGCGGTGCCGAAGGTACGGACATAGCTGCCCTTGCCCGGCGCCCACACCCCGACGATCGCGCCGGGCACCGAGGTCTCGGTCATGACCTCCCGGAGCGCCCGGTCCAGCCGGGCGGAGGTGGCGGCGTCCAGGGTGGCGAAGCCGGTGTCACCGGGCGACGCGGAGGCGGATGCGGTCGTGGGGGCGGGGGAGGGGTCGCCGTACGCGGTGCCCACCGTCGGTCCGACCAGCATGCCCGCCATCGCCAGCCCGGCACAGGCCCGGCGCCAGCAGATCCGTGAGCCGCTCATGGCAGTCCTCCCGTCGTCCCCGGACTTCCTGACCTTCGTGGCCTTCCCGGACGAGATCCCTGGACCAGGCTAGGCCCGTTCGGGTGACCCCGCACGGCGGCCGATGCCTTTGCGCTGGTCGGGCGGTACGGGGCCGTGGGCCCGGGTCGGGGCGGGTCGGGCGGTACGGGGCCGTGGGCCCGGGTCGGGTCGGGCGGTACGGGGTCCTGCGGCCGGGGCGGGGCGGGCGGTACGGGTCCCTGGCTCCCGGCCCGGGGCGGGTCAGGCCGTACGGGAGAAGGCCCGCCGGTACTCCCTGGGCGATACCCCGATCTGCTTGACGAAGTGATGGCGGAGGTTGTTCGCGGTGCCGAGACCGCTCAGCTCACCCACCTTCTCCACCGGCAGATCCGTCGACTCCAGCAGGGCCTGCGCCCGCCCCAGCCGCTGGTTCAGCAGCCACTGGAGCGGAGTGGTCCCGGTGGCCCGCTGGAGCCGCCGGTAGAAGGTGCGTGGACTCATCGCCGCCCGCCGCGCCAGCTCGGCGACGGTCAGCGGACGGTCCAGATGGGCGCGGGCCCAGTCCAGTACGGGACCCAGCCCCGCGTCGTCGGTGACCGGCATCGACAGATCCACGAACTGCGCCTGACCGCCGTGGCGATGGGCGGGCACCACCATCCGGCGGGCCAGCTGATTGGCGACATGCGCGCCGAGGTCGCGGCGGACCAGATGGAGGCAGAGATCGAGCCCGGCGGTCAGCCCCGCACTGGTGAGCACATCGCCGTCGTCCACGTACAGCACCGAGTCGTCCACCGTCACCTTCGGGTAGCGGGCGGCCAGTTGGGCGGTGTGCATCCAGTGGGCGGTGGCCCGGCGGCCGTCGAGCAGCCCCGCCTCGGCGAGCGCGAAGGCGCCCGTACACAGGGAGACCATCCGGGCCCCGGCGGCATGGGCCTCGCGCAGGGCACCGATCAGCTCCGGCGGCAGCGGCGCGCCTTCCTCCACACAGGGGTCGGGCACCGAGGGCACGATCACCGTGTCCGCGCCGATGAGACCGTCGAGCCCATGTCCGGTACGGAGTGCGAGACCGGCCCCGGTACCGGCGCCGGGGTCACCGGACGACTGCTCCCCGAAGGCGCAGAGCCGCAGCTCGTACCAGGGGTCGGCGAGATCGGACTGCGGCTTCCCGAAGACGGTGCAGGGGATGCTTATCTCATAGAGGTCCCAGGAGGGGAGGTCGATCTCCCCCGGGACGACCACGGCGACGGAACCAGCGCTCATGCCCCGAAGGGTATGGCAGGAATCTGGTGATGGCCGTCATCCCGGTCACTGTCCCGGGACGCCGGGCGCTGCGAGCGTATCCGTACGTGAACGAGCGCCGACCGGCGTACACACCCGAGGAGTTGTGCCATGAACGCTGCCCCGCAGGCCGTCACCGTCATCGGACTGGGCTCGATGGGCTCGGCGCTGGCCGCCGTGCTGCTGGAGCACGGCCACCCCACCACCGTATGGAACCGCTCGCCGGAGAAGGCCCGGCCCCTGGTCGAACGGGGCGCCCGGCTCGCGGCCACCCCGGCGGAGGCCATCGCGGCGAGCGACCTGGTCATCGCCTGCGTCCTGGACCACGATGCGCTGCACACGATCCTCGACCCCGTCGCCGGCTCCCTGGCGGGCCGCGCGCTGGTCAATCTCACCTCCGGCTCGCCGGAGCAGGCGCGTGAGGCGCTGGCCTGGGCGAAGGGGCACGGCGCCGACTATCTCGACGGGGCGGTCATGACCACGCCCCCCGGGGTCGGCGACCCCACGCGGATGTTCCTCTACAGCGGCCCCGAGGAGGTCTTCGCCCGCCACCGCCCGGCCCTGGCCCGGCTGGGCGACCCCCTCCACCTGGGCACCGACCCCGGTCTGGCCTCCCTCTACGACGCGGCCCTGCTCGGTCTGATGTGGTCAACGCTGACCGGCTGGCTGCACGGCACCGCCCTGGTCGGCGCCGAGGGCGCCACCGCGACGGAGTTCACCCCGCTCGCGCTGCGCTGGCTGACCGCGGTCTCGGGCTTCATGACCACGTACGCCCCCCAGGTGGACGCCGGGAAGTACCCGGGTGACGACGCCACGGTCGATGTCCAGATCGCCACCATCGACCATCTGCTGCACGCGGCGGCGGCCCGGGGCGTGGACACCGCTCTGCCCGAGCTGCTCAAGGCCACCATGGAGCGGGTCAAGGGCCTCGGCCATGGCTCCGACAGCTATGCGAGCGTCATCGAGGCGCTGCGCGCGCCCGCCGCCTGATCCCGTGGGGCGGGGTCGGCCGCCGCGCGGTGGGGTCAGCCGACCACCTCGCACTCCGGGCCGCGGTGGTCGTGCGCGCAGAACGGGCAGAGATAGGCGACGCAGCCGACACAGATGCCGATGTTCTCCGCCCGGTAGGTGTCCCGGCAGCCGGGGCAGGTCAGCCGCTCGGCGAGGGTGAGCTGCCAGCCGCGCTCGCCGCCGATGGCCGCGAGACAGGCGGCGGCGTAGTCTACGGTCTCCGGGGTGGGCGCCCCGGCGCCACCGGCACCGCCCGCCCGGTTTCTCGCCAGGAACCAGCAGTAGAACAGGAAGAACGCCTTCCCGTTCACCAGCCAGTTCCCGCCGCGCCCGGTCGAGACCCAGCCCTCCACGACCCGGGCCACCCGCCGCTCCACGGGGGTCCCGCGCTCCAGCAGGGTGAGGTTCCCGCTCACCGGGTGGGGTGTCCGGGCCGGGGCCATGACATCGAGCAGGGCCCGGAGGCCGCCCTCCCAGTCCGCGAAGAGATCGACGGACTGGAGATCCTTGAGGGTCTGCCCGCCACCGATCTCCCGGTCGGGTATCCGGCAGGGGGTGAGCCGGACGGGGATGAACCACGAGATGTCCGTGGGCCGCCGCCGCAACTCCTCGACGGCCAGCGTCAGTTCCTCGTTCATATAGGTGCGCGAGCGCCCGGCGTACTCGGCGGAGAAACACGCCAGGAAGAAGGCCCCTTCCCCGATCGCCCCCCGGATCACCGACCGCCACCGCGCCCCGGGCCGTATCCCGTCCCGGTCCAGCCACACCCGCACCCCACCCCGCCGCAGCTCGTGCGCGACCTTCAGGGCGAGTTCGGTGTCCTCCCGGACATACGAGAGAAAGACATGCCCGGGTACGGTCGGCTGCTCCATACCGCCCACCCTAGGTGCCCCTCTGCCCGGCGGGTGGCGCTTCGCCAGGCCCGTGCGACCCCACCCATATGCCGTCTATCACAGGGGAGTTGAGCAGAATGCGTGTGTCGGATGTACCGTCTTCGGCGATGACGGCGGCCGGCGCGGGAGCCCTCCCGTACGGCAGAGGGGAACGGTGGTGCGGATGCTTCTCTCCGACTGGGCGTCCGGTCTGATCGACCGGGTGGTCGACGCGGCGGACCGTGAGGAGATGCGTGCTCGTTTCGCCGATCTGGACGAGGCGGTGTTTCACCGGGAGGACCCCAACCGGATGGTGTCGGCCATCGTGCTGAACCGCCTTCAGGGCCACTCCATGAAGCTGATCTTCGAGGAGGTGCGCTGGGACTACCGGGACACGCTGTGGGGCAGCGGTGTGGACGATCGCGACTGGCGTGAGGTCATGAACGAGCGATTCGGGTACGCGCCTCCGGAGTGACTGCGCCCGCCCGTGGAACCGCTGTGCCGCCCGGCAGGGGAAAAGTCCCTGCCGGGCGGCACAGGCGGCATCTGCGGTACGGGCGGCTCAGGCCGCGTTCGCCTTGGCGGGCTGCTCCCCGTCGCGCGGGGCATCCGGTGCGGGGGTGGTGCGCAGGGTGAGGAGTGACGCGAGGGCGCCGACGGCGGCGAGGGCCGCCGCGCCGAGGAAGGCGGCGGAGAAGCCGTCGGTGAGGGCGTCGGGGTTGCCGAGTTCGGTCGCCCCGTAGGCCGCGGAGACGGCCGTCATCGCGGCCAGTCCGAGGGCGGATCCCACCTGGTAGCTGGTGTTGACGATGCCGGAGGCCAGGCCGCCCTCCTCGGGGCGGGCGCTGGACAGCGCGGTGCCGAGGGAGGGGATGAACGCCAGCGACATACCGGCCGCGGCCAGCAGGGAGGCGGGCAGGACGTCGACCCAGAAGGTGCCGTCCGGCCGGGCGAAGGACAGCCACAGCATGCCTGCGGCGAGGGCCAGCAGACCGGTGACGATCAGCGGCTTGGTCCCGAAGCGGGCCATCAGACGGGGTGCCAGGACGATCATCATGATCATGATGGCGACCGTCATGGGCAGCAGGGCCGCGCCGGAGGCGAAGGCGCCCAGCCCCAGGACCTGCTGGAGGTAGAGGTTGAGGAAGAACCACATCGGGATCCACGCGGCGGCCATCAGCAGCTGGGCGATGTTCGCCCCGGCCAGATTGGGTGCCCGCCAGATGCCCAGCCGCATCAGCGGCTCGCGGCGCTTGGACTGGATGACGACGAACGCGGCGATCAGGGCCGCACCGGCCAGCAGCACGAGCCAGGTCTCGGCCGAGCCCCAACCGGTCTCGGGAGCACGGACGATGGCGTAGACGGCGACGGCCAGTCCCAGTGTGACGGTGGCCGCTCCCGCGAGGTCGACGGAGCCGCGGCGGACCGGGGCCGAGGGCATGACGCCCGGGGTGAGGGCCAGCACGACCAGCGCGATCGGGATGTTGATGTAGAACACCCAGGGCCAGCTGGCGTACTCGGTGATGACACCGCCGAGGAAGACTCCGGCGGTGCCGCCCGCCGGGGCCGCCGCGCCGTACAGGGCCAGCGCCTTGGTCAGTTCCTTGGGGCGGGCGCCGAAGAGCATCATCAGCAGGGTCAGGGCGGACGGGGCGATCAGCGCGGCTCCGACGCCCTGGAGGGCACGGCCGGTCAGTTCGACCCAGACCTCGGAGGCGAGGCCGGCGACCAGGGATCCCCCGGCCATCACGGCCCAGCCGGCGGTGAAGATCCTCTTGGCGCCGAACAGATCGGACAGCCGCCCGCCGAGGAGGAGCAGTCCGCCGAAGGCGATGACATAGGCGTTGAAGACCCAGGACAGCCCCTCCGGGGAGAAGCCCAGGTCGACCTGCATCTTGGGGAGAGCCACGCCGATGATGGACGTGTCCATGATGACCGTGAACTGGGCCAGGGCTATGAGGACAAGCGCCGTCCAGCGGCGCGGATTTGGCGGGGTGGCTGGGGTGGACATGGCTATCTCCTATACCGGAGGGGGGTATCTTCCCTCGGGTCAGCAATATACCCCCCTCCGGTATTCCGTGCTGCCCGGTCCCGATGTCGGGAGTGCGGTTCAAATCGGCGCGGTCTACGCGGCTTTGGACAAAGCGGACCTGTCCGTGCGGGGTACGGTCGGGCCGGGCGCCGGGGGCGCGGTCATGGCTCGCCGTCCGTCGTGGCGCGGCCAGAGGAGGAGAGCGCCGATGGCGCCCGCCCCGGCGAGGGCCGCGAGGACGGTCCAGGCGAGGGTGAGGCCGGCGTCCGTACCGATCCATCCCGCGATGGGGTAGGTGATCAGCCAGGCCAGGTGCGACAGGGAGAACTGGGCCGCGAAGGTCTCGGGGATGGCGTTCGGCTCGACGGAGGCGCGCAGGACCTTGCCGGTCGGTGTGATGACCAGCGCCATGCCGACACCGATCGTGGTCCAGACGATCGCCGTACCGGTCCAGGTGGTCAGGCCGGTGGCGACGAGGGCCGCGGCGGCGACCGTACCGCCGACGAGGACCCCGGCACCGGTCACCATGACGGTGCGGGCGGCGATCCGGTCGAGTACGCGGGGCAGCGCGAGGGCGGCCAGCAGGGTTCCGCCACCGGAGGCGGCGAGCATCCACGCCACCTCCGACTGCGAGCCGCCGAGCCCGTCACGGACATGGTTGACGGTGTTGACGACGACGATCGATCCCGCCGCCGCGACCACGAGGTTGAGCGCCAGGACGCCACGCAGCCGCGGTGTCCTGAGGAAGGTCCTGATCCCCGCCGCCACCTTGTCCCAGGCCCGGGTGTGCGCACTGGGGCGGGCGTCGGGGACGCGGGCCGCCAGGACGAGCAGGCCGGAGAGGAGGAATCCGGCGGAGGTGCCCAGGAACAGCCGGTCGAAGCTGATGAACGCCAGGGCGACCGCGGCCAGTACGGGGCTGAGCAGGCTCTCCATGGTGGAGGCGACCTGGGAGGCGGAAAGGGCACGCGTGTAGTCGGACCCGTCGGTGACGATGTCGGGAATGACGGCCTGGAACGTCGGGGTGAACGCGGCGGACGCGGCTTGGAGCAGGCCGATCAGGAGGTAGATGTGCCAGACCTCGGTGACCAGCGGCAGTGCCAGGACCACGGCGGCGCGCACCACGTCGAGGAGGACCAGGAAGGTTCTTCTGGGGAAGCGGTCGACGTACGCGGCGGTGAGGGGCGCGATGACGACGTACATGACCATCTTGATGGTCAGCGCGGTGCCGAGGACGGTGCCGGCGCGCGGGCCGGCGAGGTCGTAGGCGAGCAGCCCGAGGGCCACGGTGGTCAGTCCGGTACCGAACAGGGCGATGATCTGGGCGCTGAACAGGAGGCGGTAGTCGCGGTTGGCGAACAGACTCATGGCGGGTTCCTTCCATGTCCGTGCGGCGGGGCCCGCCCTCGGGCGGGAGTCCGGGCCTCGCGGAGGGAGGCCCGGGTGTCGCTGTGCGGCGGTGCCGCCCTCAGGGATGAGGCCGGCGGACAGGGACAGGGCCCGCAGCCCTGCTGGACCGGGACGGTGGGTGTCGGACGGGGCATGACGGTCCTTTCAGGGCGGGCGGGGTCGGGGTCGGCGGGGCGCTCGACGGGTCGAGCGCCCCTGGCTTTCGGGGCGGTCAGTGGTGGTGGCCGTGGTGGCCGTGGTGGTGGCCCGTGTGATCGGACGCGGCCTGGGTCGCCCGTACCGTGAACTCGGCGGTCCGGACCGTGCCGTCGTGCTGGAAGTCCAGGTAGAGGCGGTAGGTGCCGCCCGATGGCGCGGCGGCCAGGAAGGTGATCCCGGGCCCCGGCTCGGTGGTGCCGTCACCGGGCTCGCCCTCCGGGTGGACATGGAGGTAGCCCAGGTCGCCGACGCGCAGCGCCACCAGATGCCCGTATGCCTCCAGGTAGGGCTCCAGGTCGGTGACGGGCTTCCCCTCCCGGCTGACGGTGAGCGTCAACTCGCCCATCTCGCCGGGCGCGAGGTCACCGTCGAGGGTGACGGTGTACCCGTCGACATGGGCGGTGCGGGTGTCCTCGGAAATCGGCTGCGGGTCGTACGCTCCGGCGACCGAGGCGTCGATCCCCAGCGTCAAGGTTCCGTCGTGCCCTGCCGGGTGGATGTCGGCGAAGAACCTCCAGTCCCCCGGTGTGAGGGTCACCTCGACACTCCAGGTGCCCTTCTCGTCCATCACCGGGTGCACATGCTGGAACCCGGTCGTGTCGCGCCGGACGGCGATGAGGTGCAGCTCCTTCCCGTGCTCGGGCGTGAACCCGGTCACCGGCCGCCCATCGGGACCGGTCACCCGGAAGGTGACCGTCCGCACCCCGGCGGAAAGGATCGTCGAGTCGAACTCCAGGGTGTACCCGCCCTCGGAGACCGCCAGCCCGCCGGGACGTGCCCCGCCGTGGCCGCTGTGGTCGGTCATGTCGTGGCCGGAGGTCTTCTTCATCGCTTCTCCACCTGTCTGCTGCGTGCCGAGTGCTGCGTCTCCGGCGGGTGCCCGTCGGACACCCGCCAGAACAACATACCCCCCGGGGGTATTCCGACGCCAGAGTTCTCCCGGGACTCGCGGGGCCGGAGTGCATGAGGGCCGGGACGTTCCGCCGTACGGACAGGAAAGGCCCCGACCGCGCCGGTGGATAAAGAAGCGCTGGTCAGGGCCGCCCGGGAGGGTGAGGGGTCAGCACTCGATGATGTTCACCGCGAGCCCGCCCCGCGCCGTCTCCTTGTACTTCACCGACATGTCCGCGCCCGTCTCCTTCATGGTCTTGATGACCTTGTCGAGGGAGACCAGGTGGTTGCCGTCGCCGCGCATGGCCATGCGGGCGGCGGTGACGGCCTTGACCGCGGCCATGCCGTTGCGTTCGATGCAGGGGATCTGGACGAGGCCGCCGACCGGGTCGCAGGTGAGGCCGAGGTTGTGTTCCATGCCGATCTCGGCGGCGTTCTCGACCTGCTCGGGGGAGCCGCCCAGGACCTCGGCGAGGGCGCCGGCGGCCATGGAGCAGGCGGAGCCGACCTCGCCCTGGCAGCCGACCTCGGCGCCGGAGATGGAGGCGTTCTCCTTGAAGAGCATCCCGATCGCGCCCGCCGCCAGCAGGAAGCGGACCACGCCCTCGTCGTCCGCGCCGGGGATGAAGTTCATGTAGTAGTGGAGGACCGCCGGGATGATGCCGGCCGCGCCGTTGGTGGGGGCGGTGACCACCCGGCCGCCCGCGGCGTTCTCCTCGTTCACGGCCATGGCGTAGAGGGTGATCCACTCCATGGAGCGGGGCAGCGGGTCGCCCTCGGCGCGCAGCTGGCGGGCGGAGGTGGCGGCGCGGCGGCGGACCCGGAGGCCGCCGGGGAGGATGCCCTCGCGGGAGAGGCCCCGGCTGACACAGGACTGCATCACCCGCCAGATCTCCAGCAGGCCCTCGCGGATCTCCTGCTCGGAGCGCCAGGAGCGCTCGTTCTCCAGCATCAGGGCGGAGATCGACAACCCGGTCTCCCGGGTGAGCCGCAGCAGCTCGTCCCCGGTGCGGAAAGGATACTTCAGGACGGTGTCGTCCAGCTTGATCCGGTCCTCGCCGACCGCGTCCTCGTCCACGACGAAGCCGCCGCCGACGGAGTAGTAGGTCTTCTCCAGGAGCAGGGCGCCATCCGTGTCCCGGGCGCTGATCGTCATGCCGTTGGCGTGGTACGGGAGGGCCTTGCGGCGGTGCAGCACCAGGTCGGCGTCGAAGTCGAAGGCGATCTCGTGCATCCCGAGGAGATCGATCCGGCCGGACTCCTTGATCTTCTCGACCTGGGCGTCGGCGGTCTCGACATCGACCGTGCGCGGGGAGTCCCCCGCGAGGCCGAGGAGCACCGCCTTGGGGGTGCCGTGACCGTGGCCGGTCGCGCCCAGGGAGCCGTACAGCTCGGCCCGGACCGAGGTGGTGTGCGCGAGCAGCCCCTCGTTCTTCAGCCGCCGGGCGAACATCCGGGCGGCGCGCATCGGGCCGACCGTATGGGAGCTGGAGGGGCCGATGCCGATCGAGAAGAGGTCGAAGACCGAGATGGCCACGGGAACTCCTAGGGCTTGGTAGACGCCGTTGTCTGCCAGGTGTCCGGCGGTGCGGGACGCCGGGTGTGCGGGGCGGGCGTGCGAGTGGTGCGAAGGGTGTGTCCCCCGGTGTCCTGGGGCACGGGCGGCGCGCTCCGGGGGATCAGGGATCAGGAGGGCCGGTGAATCAGGAGGGCCGGGGAATCGGGGGCGAGGGGGGCTAGAGGGGTTGTAGGGGCGTGACAAGCGGCGGGGCATCGCGCCCACTGCGCCTTCCAGTGTGCGCGATGCCCCCTGGCCTCGTACAAACGTACGCGTCAGCCCTGCAGAGCCGCTTTACAGCCCCGGGTACAGCGGGTGCTTCGCCGCGAGCGCGGTGACCCGCTCGCGGAGCGCCGCCACGTCCCAGGACGGCTTCAGCGTCTCGGCGATGATGTCGGCGACCTCACGGAAGTCGTCCTCCTGGAAGCCCCGGGTGGCCAGCGCCGGCGTGCCGATGCGCAGACCCGAGGTGACCATCGGGGGCCGGGGGTCGTTCGGGATCGCGTTGCGGTTGACCGTGATGCCGACCTCGTGGAGACGGTCCTCGGCCTGCTGTCCGTCCAGCTCGGAGTCGCGCAGGTCGACCAGGACGAGATGGACGTCGGTGCCGCCGGAGAGGACGGAGACCCCGTGCTCACGCACATCGTCCTGGATCAGGCGCTCGGCGAGGATCCGGGCGCCGTCCAGGGTGCGCTGCTGGCGCTCCTTGAACTCCTCGGAGGCGGCGACCTTGAAGGAGACCGCCTTGGCGGCGATCACATGCTCCAGCGGGCCACCCTGCTGACCGGGGAAGACCGCGGAGTTGATCTTCTTGGCCAGCTCCTGCACCGAGAGGATCACACCACCGCGCGGGCCGCCCAGCGTCTTGTGGGTGGTGGTGGTCACCACATGGGCGTGCGGCACCGGGTTGGGGTGCAGCCCGGCGGCGACCAGGCCCGCGAAGTGGGCCATGTCGACCATCAGATAGGCGCCGACCTCGTCCGCGATCCGGCGGAAGGCGGCGAAGTCCAGCTGACGGGGGTAGGCCGACCAGCCCGCCACGATCAGCTTGGGCTTGCTCTCCTTGGCCAGCCGCTCCACCTCGGCCATGTCGACCTGGCCGGTGGCGTCGTCCACGTGGTAGGCGACCACGTTGTAGAGCTTGCCGGAGAAGTTGATCTTCATGCCATGGGTCAGATGGCCGCCGTGGGCGAGGTTCAGACCCATGATCGTGTCGCCGGGCTTGAGCAGGGCGAACATCGCCGCCGCGTTGGCCTGGGCACCCGAGTGGGGCTGGACATTGGCGTGCTCGGCGCCGAACAGCTCCTTGATGCGGTCGATCGCGATCTGCTCGACCACGTCGACATGCTCGCAGCCGCCGTAGTAGCGGCGGCCGGGGTAGCCCTCGGCGTACTTGTTGGTGAGGACCGAACCCTGGGCCTCCATGACCGCCACCGGAGCGAAGTTCTCCGAGGCGATCATTTCCAGGGTGGACTGCTGACGGTGGAGCTCGGCGTCGACGGCGGCGGCGACATCGGGGTCCAGCTCATGGAGAGGGGTGTTGAGAAGCGACATCTCGGGTCCCTGTCGTGATCGGTCGTGATCGGTCGTGGGCGGGGCGGTACGGACCGGTGCGGGGCCGCCGACCCGGTGGGGTCCGGCGGCCGGTGCGCCCGGGTGCCTCGGATCAGCCCGCGGTGAAGGCCGCGTACTCCTCGGCGGTGAGCAGGTCCCCGGGGGTCTCGCTCACCCGCACCTTGAACAGCCAGCCGCCCTCGAAGGGAGCGGTGTTCACCAGCGACGGGTCGTCCACCACGTCCTGGTTGGCCTCGACGACCTCGCCGGATACGGGGGAGTAGAGGTCGCTCACCGACTTGGTGGACTCCAGTTCGCCGCAGGACTCGCCCGCGGTCACCGTGTCGCCCACGGCCGGGAGCTGGGCGTAGACGACATCGCCGAGCGCGCTGGCCGCGAACTCGGTGATGCCGACCGTCGCGACGCCGTCCTCGGCGTCCGACAGCCACTCGTGCTCCTTGCTGTAGCGCAGCTGCTGGGGGTTGCTCATGACCTGAATTCTCCTGTACGCGGGAGGTGGGAAACGACGTGGTGGGGACGGTACGGGGTGCCGCTGGTCACTTTTGTCGCGGACACGCCTGACCGCCGTCCCGGGGGACGGAACGGGCCGACGGCCGCGGAAAGGTCACTTCTGGCGCTTGTAGAAGGGGAGCGCCACGACCTGGTACGCCTCCTGGGCGCCCCGGATGTCGACGGTCACGCCCTCGGTGCCGGGGGCCGCGTGCGCCTGGTCCACATAGGCCATGGCGATCGGCTTGCCCAGGGTGGGGGAGGGGGCGCCCGAGGTGACCGTGCCGATGACGGTGGATCCGGCCACCACGTCGTATCCGGCGCGCGGCACCCGGCGGCCCTCGGCGATCAGCCCGACCAGCACCCTCGGCGGGGCGGTCCGCGCCTGCTCGGCGGCCTTCTCCAGCGCCGCGCGGCCGACGAAGTCGCCCTCCTTCTCGAACTTCACCACCCGGCCGAGCCCCGCGTCGAACGGGGTCAGCGCGGTGGTCAGCTCGTTCCCGTACAGCGGCATGCCCGCCTCCAGGCGGAGGGTGTCCCGGCAGGAGAGGCCGCACGGCACCAGACCGGCCTCGCGGCCCGCCTCGGTGAGCGCCCGCCACAGCTCCTCCGCGTACCGGGGCTCCACGAACAGCTCGAAGCCGTCCTCGCCGGTGTAGCCGGTACGGGCGATCAGCGCGGGCACCCCGGCGACCGTGCCCGGCAGACCGGCGTAGTACTTCAGCCCGTCCAGATCGGCGTCGGTGAGGGAGGCCAGGATGCCGGGGGAGGCGGGACCCTGCACCGCGAGCAGGGCGTAGGCGTCACGGTCGTCGCGGACCTCGGCGTCGAAGCCGGCGGCCCGCCCGGTGAGCGCGTCCAGCACGGTCTGGGCGTTGGAGGCGTTCGCCACCACCATGTACTCGGTCTCGCCGAGGCGGTAGACGATCAGGTCGTCCAGGATCCCGCCGTCCTCGCGGCAGATCATGGTGTAGCGGGCCCGGCCGACCCCGACGGAGCCGATATTGCCCACCAGGGCGTAGTTCAGCAGCGCCGCCGCCTGCGGGCCGGTCACGGTGATCTCGCCCATATGGGAGAGATCGAAGAGACCGGCGCCGGTACGGACCGCGAGGTGCTCGTCGCGCTCGCTGCCGTACCGCAGCGGCATGTCCCAGCCCGCGAAGTCGGTCATGGTCGCGCCCAGCGAGCGATGCAGGGCGTCAAGGGCGGTCTGACGAGGGGCATGGGTCATGAAACAGGCTCCCGGGGCAGGGCGGGCGAGGACATTCCCTCCCCATCTGTCATCGGAACCTGAGAGGTTCGTCGCGACCGTACGTACGTACTCCGTACCGCGGATCGCGACTTGCACCTTGGGTGGAGCCGCCCGGCGGCTCGCTTTTCAGATCTGCCTCGTCGCGCGCGGTACGGGGCCTGAGAGATTCAAGGGAGGAACTTGCTCCTTCGGCGCCCGGCACACAGTGCCGGGACTCTCCCGCGCGGATTCAAACGGCCGATATGCAGTTGGCGGGCACATCATTGCACGCATCCGCCCGCTGTGGGGGTGTCCGGCCGGACACGGATACGGACAGGGGCGCGGACAGCGATACGGACAGGAGTGCGGATGCGGATACGGGCAGGGGGGAGGGGCGGGTGCCCGGGCCGTGTCCCGGGTACGGAGCCGGGGCCGGCCGCCGGCGCGGTGCCGGGGCCCGCAAGCGGCACGGAGTACGCGCCGGACGCGCTTCCAGGGCAAATCGGTTGTGTCCCATTACCATTTCTTTACGCTTCTTGGGCAAGTGTGTGGTGAGCCGACGAGGGGGAGAGTGGAATGACGCTTCAGCACTCCAGTACGTACACCACGGCCGGGAACCGCGCCGCGCGGGCCGTGGTGAGCGCCGCCCGCAGGTTCCGTACCGCGGGCCCGGCCACCCCCGTCCTGCGTGATCTGCGGGACCGGTCGGGACACAGCCCGCGTCGGCTCGTCTTCGCCCCCGGCGACCTCGTGGTGGTCTCCGGGCTGCCCGGCAGCGGCAAGTCCACCCTGATCCGGCGGTCCGTGCGCGGCCGGTCCGTCGACTCCCAGGACACCCGGGACCGCTGGGACCGGCGGGCGCCCGCCCGGCTGCCGTACGCCGTCTACCGCCCCTTCGTCCGGATCGCCCACTACGCCGGGCTGCGGCGCGCCCTGCGTGCCGGGGAGAGCGTCGTCGTCCATGACTGCGGCACCCAGACCTGGGTCCGCCGCTGGCTGGCGCGCCAGGCCCGGCGCCGGGGCACCGCCCTCCATCTCGTCCTGCTCGACGTGGAGCCCGGGGTGGCCCGCGAGGGGCAGCGGGAGCGCGGGCGGGGCGTCTCCGGGTACGCCTTCGCCCGGCACCGGCGCGGAGTGGGCCGGCTCATCGCCGACGCGGAGGCGGGCCGGCTGCCGGGGGGCTGCTCCTCGGCGGTCCTGCTCGACCGGGACGCGGCCTCGGCGCTGACCCTCCTCGGCTTCGAGCGCCCCTGACCCTGCCCGGCTACGAGTGCCCCGGCCCCGGTGCGGCCCCGGGTGCGGTCGCCGGGTGCGCCGCCGCACCGCGCGGAAGGCGTTGTCCGGCGTGGCGCGGCGGCCGGGTCGGTAGGCTCGGGGGGTCACATCGGGGGCGACCGGCCGCGCCGGGGGGAGAGAGCCAGCACCATGACCGTTCCACAGCAGATGGAGCCGCAGGCCGCGGGCTGGCCCGCCAATGAGCTGGAGGCGGTCCTCGCCGCCTCCCTCGGTGACCCCGGCGCCGGGGCCCGGCTCGTCGAGGTGCTCGGCCGCAGCCCCCTGTGGATCCCGCTGCCCGAGGGCGGCTCCCCCGACAGCCGCGACCTCTCCCTCCCCACCCTGGAGATCGACGGCGCCGCCTATGTGCCGGTCTTCAGCTCCGAGGAGCAGTTCACCGCCTGCGCGGGCGCCCATATGCCGTACACCGTGGCCCCCGCCCGCGAGTTCGCCCGGGGGCTCCCCCCGCAGCTGGGCATCGCGGTCAACCCCGGCGGGGTCGTCGGCGCGCCGCTGCCCCCGCCCGCCGTCGCCGAGCTGTGCCGGAGCGGCCCGGACGGCACCGTCCCCCTCGCCGGGCCGACCGCGGGCGGCCGGGTGCGCCTGTTCGAGCCGGACTGGCAGGACGACCCGCTGGACTTCCTCGCCGCCGCCTCGCAGGAGTTCCGGGAGACCGGGATCGTCCTCTCCGCCCGCCGGGCGCTCGCCTCCGTGGAGGGCGACCCGCCCTCCCTCTTCATCGGGGTCCAGCTCTCGTCCTGGGAGGGCCCCGAGCGGACCGCCCCCCTCGACGCGCTCGGCCGGGCACTCGGCCGGGTCCAGGCGGGCTGGCCCGTCCATCTCATCCTGCTGGACCTCGCCGTCGGCGACCCCGTCGCCGACTGGATGGTGGAGCGGGTCCGCCCCTTCTACCGGCACGACCACTGACCGGTAGAAGGGGCGGACCCGGCGCCGGCCCCGACCGCGCGCCGGCCCGGACCCGACCGCCCGACCATCGGTCCCGGACCCGTCGGCGCCGACCCGGACCGCGGCACGCGCCGAAGGCCCCCGCCCGCGCCCCCGTGGCCGATTAAGCTGATCCATGGCCTGGCCTCCCCCGAGCCGGAGGTCGAGCCGGAGGTCGTGCCGAACACCGAGCCAGGAGACGAAAGGACCCCAGGGTGAGCGCGTCAGGCACCGCGGCGGCCGGCCAGGTCGAGCACATGCTGCGCCAGGTGACGCCCGGACGCTTCGACGCGTACGAGGCACTGCTCACGGCACTCGCCGACCCCTCCCAGGGCAGACTCTGGATGCTCCTGTGGCACGGCACCCCCGGCTCCGCCGACGCCCAGTACGGCAATGTCCGCATCGACGGCTTCGGCTACGCCCCCTGTGTCACCTCCGAACGGGAACTCTCCGGCTCCGGCTGGAGCCGCGCCCATGAGGTGGTCACCGGCGTCGACATCGCCCGTACCCTCTTCCCCGAGCGCTGGGGCATCTGGCTGAATCCCCATGCCCCGGGCGGCGGTGTCGGCATCCCCTGGACCGACCTTCGCCGGATCGCCACCGGCCTCGACCGGATGCCCGCCGGGCCGCTGCGGCTGACCGAACCCGCCCTGGAGATCCCGCACTTCTACGCGCTGCTCGCCCAGAACGCCCATCGCACCCCGGCGGTCCGCTCGCTCCGCCGCGCCTGGGTGCAGCCCGCGCTGGGGGCGCCCTACCTCGCCATCGGGCTCGATCTCTACGACACCGGGCGCGCCTCCGTCGACGCGGTCCGGGCCATGATGCAGCAGTCCATCGCGGCCGTCCCCGAGGGGCTGCCGGTCTCGACCGTCGCCATGTCCGACGAGTACGACCCCGTGACGATGTGGCTGCGCGCCCGCGCCCGGCCCTTCTACGACCGCGAGGCACATGGCGCGGGCGCGGGCGGCTACGGCTATCCCCGGCCCGGCTCCGCCGACCACCGCTGACCCACCCCCGCTGACCCACTCCCGCCACCGCTGACCCGTCCCACCCGCACGGGCCCGTCCCTCAGGTGGTGGTCCGCCATGACATCTCCGAACTATCGCCTATGTCAAGGGACTTAATGAGACGTTCGCGGATGTCCTGTATCGCACCGATTTGTTGAGCGTCCGGGTCTCGACTGGATATCACCGGTATCCGGACTGTTCTCCCCGGTGGCTCCCGTCTGTAGTGTTCGGCCGGTCAAGACCTCTCCCACATGGTGAACCAGGGGTGGACCATGCGCATACTCAAGTCCGGGGCGCTCCGGGCGATCACGACGACGGCTGTCGTCGCACTGGTCGCGACCGGTTGCGCCAGCGAGCGGGACAAGGACGGTGACAAGGGCGGCGCGAAGGACACCTTCGTGTTCGCCGGCGCCGGCGACCCCGGTTCCCTGGATCCCGCACTCGCCAGCGACGGGGAGACGTTCCGCGTCACCCGTCAGGCGTTCGAAGCACTCCTTGAGCACGAGCCCGGCGGAAGCAAACTCGTCGGAGGGCTCGCCGAGAAGTGGTCGAGCAACGCCGAGGGCACGGTGTGGACGTTCAACATCCGTAAGAACGTCAAGTTCCACGACGGCGCGGCGCTCGACGCCAAGGCCGTCTGCGCCAACTACGACCACTGGTTCAACTGGAAGGGCACGTACCAGTCCAGCGCGGTCTCCTATTACTGGCAGACCATCATGGGCGGGTTCGCGAAGAACGAGGACTCCGAGGCCCCGAAGGCCAACTACAAGTCCTGCACCGCCAAGGACGACAGCACCGCTGTCATCGAGGTCAACGAGCCCTCGGCCAACCTCCCCGGCGGCTTCTCCCTCCAGGCCCTGGCGATCCACTCGCCGAAGGCGCTCCAGGAGTACGCGAAGCAGGACGCCAGCGCCAAGGGCGACGCGATCACGTACCCCAAGTACAGCCAGGAGGCCGGCACGGTCGCCGGTACCGGCCCGTACAAGATCACCAAGTGGAACAAGGGCAACAAGGAAGTCTCCCTGGAGCGCTTCGACGACTACTGGGGTGACAAGGCGAAGGTGAAGAACCTCGTCTTCCGTACGATCGACACCGAGGAGGGCCGCCGCCAGGCGCTCCAGGCCGGTGACATCAACGGCTACGACCTGGTCGCCCCGGCCGATGTGAAGACGCTGGAGGGCGAGGGCTACGAGGTCCCGACCCGCGATGTCTTCAACATCTTCTATGTCGGCATGAGCCAGAGCGCCAACAAGGCGCTGAAGAAGCCCGAGGTGCGTCAGGCGATCACCCACGCCATCGACCGGGAGAACCTCGTCAAGACCCAGCTGCCCGAGGGCGGCAAGGCGGCGACCCAGTTCATGCCCGACACCGTCGCCGGCTACTCGGACCAGGTGAAGACGTACCCGTTCGACAGCGCGAAGGCGAAGGGTCTCCTCAAGGACGCCGGTGAGAGCAAGCTGAAGCTCACCTTCTGCTACCCGACCGAGGTCACCCGCCCGTACATGCCCGCTCCGCAGGACATGTTCGAGCTGATGAAGGCCGACCTGGAGAAGGCCGGTATCACCGTCACCCCGAAGGCCATGAAGTGGGCCCCGGACTACCTGGACGCCACCGAGGCGGGCTCCTGCGCCCTGCACCTCCTCGGCTGGACCGGTGACTTCAACGACGGCTACAACTTCATCGGCACCTGGTTCGCCGGGCCGGACAAGCAGTGGGGCTTCAAGGACAAGAAGGTCTTCGACGCGGTGAACGCCGCCTCCAAGATCACCGACCCCGCGGGCCGCGTCGAGGCGTACAAGAAGGCCAACGAGGCGATCATGGAGTACGTCCCGGGTGTCCCGGTCTCGTCCTCCCCGCCGGCCATCGCGTTCGGCAAGAACGTCAACCCGCCGAAGGTCTCCCCGCTGACGCAGGAGAACTTCGCCGAGGTCTCCTTCAAGTAGACGACTGTTAGCTCACGGTCCGCCCGGCCACGCTTCATCGGTGGCCGGGCGGACCCACAGTGACGTACGTGAGAAAGGGGCATGCGGGGTGCTGCGACTTGTCGTCAGAAGACTGCTACAGCTCATTCCCACCCTGCTCGGCCTGTCGGTCCTGCTCTTCCTGTGGCTGAACCGACTGCCCGGCGGACCCGCCTCAGCGATCCTGGGCGAGCGGGCCACAGAAGCCGAAGTGGCGAGGATCAACCGGGCGCTGGGCCTCGACGAGCCGGTCCACGTCCAGTACTGGCGCTTCCTCAAGCGCATCTTCGAACTGGACCTCGGCACCTCCACCCAGACCGGTCAGCCGGTGTGGGACGAGTTCACCCTGCGTTTCCCGGCCACCGTGGAACTCGGTGTCGCGGCGATCCTGATCGCCGTCGTCATCGGTGTCCCGCTCGGCTATCTGGCGGCCAAGCGCCGCGGCGGCTGGCTGGACGTGGCCGCGGTCTCCGGCTCCCTCGTCGGGATCTGCATCCCGGTGTTCTTCCTCGCCCTGCTGCTCAAGGGCGTCTTCGCGGTGGAGCTGGGCTGGTTCCCGAGTTACGGGCGGCTCTCCACCGGTCTGGACGCCACCGAGATCACCGGCTTCGCCATCCTCGACGGTGTGCTCACCGGTGAGCTGGACGCGAGCTGGGACGCGATCGTCCATCTGGTGCTGCCCGCGGTCACCCTCTCCTCGATCCCGCTCGCGGTGATCGTCCGCATGACCCGCGCCAGCGTCCTCGAAGTCCTCGGCGAGGACTATGTCCGCACCGCCGAGTCCAAGGGCCTCGACAAGCGGGTCGTCCGGGTCCGCCATGTCCTGCGCAACGCCATGCTCCCCGTGGTCACCGCGGTCGGTCTGCTGACCGGCAGCCTGCTCTCCGGGGCGGTGCTCACCGAGTCCGTGTTCTCCTTCGGCGGCGTCGGCTCGTTCATCCGCACCTCGATCGACGCGCGCGACTATCCGGTGCTCGTCGGCTTCATCCTCTTCATCGCGATGGTGTACGTGGTGATCAACCTGCTGGTCGATCTCGCGTACAGCCTCATCGACCCGAGAGTGCGGGTGCACTGACGTGACGATCATGACCAAGAAGGCCGACAAGATCGACCGGCTCGCGGAGCTGATGCAGACCTCCGAGGCCACCAGCGGCGCCAGCCTCTGGCGCGAGGCCGCCCGGCGGCTGCGGAGCAGCAAGATGGCGATCATCGGTGCCGCCATCATCGCCGTGTTCGTGGTGCTCGCGATCATCGGACCGTGGGTCGCCCCGCACACCCCCACCGCCCAGACCTGGCGCGGCGAGGTCTTCCCCAACCAGGGACGGTTCGTCGGCATGCGGGCCGAGAACTGGTTCGGCCTCGACAACCTCGGCCGGGACATGTTCTCCCGGATGCTCGTCGGCGCCCGCCAGACCCTGCTCGTCGGTGTGGTCTCCATGCTCATCGGTCTGATCGCCGGCGCCCTGGTGGGCGTGGTCTCGGGCGCCGCCGCCACCCTCGGCGGCCGGGCCGGACAGCGCGTCGACACCGTGATCATGCGGATCACCGACATCATGCTCTCGCTGCCGTCGCTGCTGCTGGCGGTCTCGATAGCGGCGGTGATGGGCCAGTCCCTGACCACCGTGATGATCGCCGTCGGTGTGGTCCAGATCCCCGTCTTCGCCCGGCTGCTGCGCGGCTCGATGCTCGCCCAGGGCGGCGCGGACTATGTCCTCGCGGCGAAGGCGCTGGGGGTACGGAAGCGGCGGATCGTCCTCACCCAGATCCTGCCCAACTCGCTGAGCCCGGTGATCGTTCAGGCGACGCTGAGCCTCGCCACCGCGATCATCGAGGCCGCGGCCCTGTCCTACCTCGGTCTCGGCAACCCCGACCCCGCCGTCCCGGAGTGGGGCGTCATGCTCTCCCAGGCACAGCGCTTCTTCGACAACGAGCCGATGATGGCGGTCTATCCCGCGGTCGGAATCATCATCACCGCCCTGGGCTTCACCCTGCTCGGCGAGGCCATGCGCGAAGCCCTCGACCCGAAGCTGCGAGGCTGAAGTCCCATGGCACTGCTCTCCGTCGACGAACTCAGCGTCACTTTCACCGCCAAGGGCCGGAAGGACTCCACGGCCGTGGACGGTGTCTCCTTCGATGTCGACCAGGGTCAGGTCGTGGGCCTGGTCGGCGAGTCGGGGTGCGGCAAGTCCGTCACCTCGCTGGCCCTGATGGGCCTGCTGCCCGCCAAGGGTGTCCGGGTCGGCGGCCGGGCCGTCTTCGACGGCCAGGACCTGCTGACCATGAACCCGCGCAAACGGCGCGGTCTGCGGGGCAGCCAGCTGGCGATGATCTTCCAGGATCCGCTCTCCTCGCTGAACCCGGTGGTCCCCATCGGGATCCAGGTCACCGAGATCCTCCATCGCCACCGGGGCATGAAGGGGGAGGCCGCCCGCAAGGAGGCCGCCCAGCTCCTTGACCGGGTCGGTATCCCGGATCCCTCCCGGCGGCTGAAGGAGTATCCGCACCAGCTCTCCGGCGGGATGCGCCAGCGCGCCCTGATCGCCATGGCGGTCGCCTGCGCGCCGCGCATGCTCATCGCCGACGAGCCGACCACCGCCCTGGATGTGACCATCCAGGCCCAGATCCTGGAGCTGCTCAAGGAGCTGGTCGACCAGGAGGGCACCGCCCTGCTGATGATCACCCATGACCTCGGTGTCGTGGCCGGTCTCTGCGACCAGGTCAATGTGCTCTACGCGGGCCGGGCGGTGGAGTCGGCGGGCCGGCGCGCGCTGTTCGCCCATCCGACCCACCCGTACGCGCACGGTCTGCTGGGCTCCATCCCGCGGCTCGACGCCCCGCGCGGGGAGCCGCTCTCCCCGATCCGCGGATCCATCAACGACCGCATCGCCTGGGCCGACGGCTGTGCCTTCGCCCCGCGCTGCGACCACTACACGATGGAGTGCCTGACGGGCACGCCCGAACTGACCGAACCACGCGCCGCGGGCCACCAGGTGCGCTGCGTCAACCCGGTCCTTCCCACGCCCCAGGCGGAGGTCTCGGCATGAGTCTGCTCGAACTCGACGATGTGAAGGTCCACTTCCCGGTCAGGAAGGGCATCCTCTTCGACCGTACGGTCGGCCATGTCTACGCGGTCGACGGGGTCTCGCTCCGGGTCGAGGCCGGGCAGACCTATGGCCTGGTGGGCGAGTCGGGGTGCGGCAAGACCACCCTGGGGCGGGCCGTCCTGCGGCTGGTCGATGTCACCGACGGCAAGGTCGTCTTCGACGGAACGGACCTCGCGCAACTGCCCGATGAGCAGATGCGCGGCTTCCGCCGCCGGCTCCAGATGGTCTTCCAGGACCCGCTGGGCAGCCTCAACCCCCGGCAGAACATCGAGTCGATCCTCAGCGAGGGCATGGCCGCCCACAAGATCGGCAAGGACCAGGCCGAGCGGCGCGAGAAGATCAAGGAGATCCTGGCCAGGGTCGGTCTTCCGGCGAACGCCCTCTCCCGCTATCCGCACGAGTTCTCCGGCGGTCAGCGCCAGCGCATCGGTATCGCCAGGGCGCTGGTCCTGGAGCCGGACGTGATCATCTGCGACGAGCCGGTCTCCGCGCTCGATGTATCGGTCCAGGCCCAGGTGATCAATCTCCTGGAGGAGCTCCAGGAGTCGCTGGGGCTGACCTATCTGGTCATCGCCCATGACCTCGCCGTCGTCCGGCACATCTCGGATGTCATCGGGGTCATGTATCTGGGCGGGCTGGTGGAGGAGGCGCCGGGCGACGCGCTCTACGCGGCGCCGAAGCACCCGTACACCAAGGCACTGATGTCGGCGGTGCCGGTGCCCGACCCCGAGGTGGAGGACCGGCGGGAGCGGATCCTGCTCGCCGGGGACCTGCCCTCGCCCGCGAACCCGCCCGCCGGGTGCCGCTTCCACACCCGGTGCCCCTGGGCGCAGGAGCGGTGCGGCGCGGAGCGTCCGGCCCTGGTCGATCTCGGTGACGGCCACCGGGTGGCCTGCCACTTCGCGCGCGAGATCGAGGCGGGCACGGTCGAGCAGACCCGCTCGACCGGGATCGACGCGGTGGTGGCCACGGCGGCGGTCGTCGCGAAGGAGGCGGAGGTCACGGAGAAGGTGGCGGACCCGCTGTCGGTGGCGATCCCCGCCCAGAAGACGGACGACGCCCCCGCCCCGGCCAAGGGCGCCGAGCCCGACGAGGCAGCCCCGGCCAAGGGCACCGAGCCCGATGAGGCAGCCTCGGGGAAGGGCTGACCCGCCCCCGGTACGCCCCCGGTGGTCCCCCGGTACGAAGAGGGACAAAGGGGCGGCGGGCCAGGGGGGAGGAGCACCGGGCGGGACAGGGTAGAACTGTCCGGTGCTCCAAGAATTGTTCTCACCCTCCGTTCTGCATGCGCTCGACCTTGTGGGGATCTTCGTCTTCGCGATCTCGGGCGCGCTCCTCGCCGTCCGCAAGAACTTCGATGTCTTCGGCATGGCGGTCCTCGCCGAGGTGACCGCGCTGGGCGGCGGGCTGCTGCGTGACCTGATCATCGGGGCGGTCCCCCCGGCCGCCTTCACCGACCTCGGCTACTTTCTGATGCCCCTGGTCGCCACGGTCCTGGTCTTCTTCCTCCACCCGGAGGTCGAGCGGATCCAGACGGGGGTCAATGTCTTCGACGCGGCGGGCCTCGGGCTGTTCTGTGTGACCGGCACCGTCAAGGCGTACGAGTACGGTCTCGGCCTGACCATGTCCGCCGTGCTCGGCCTGGCCACCGCCGTCGGCGGCGGGGTGCTGCGCGATGTGCTCGCCAATGAGGTCCCCTCGCTGCTCCGCTGGGACCGGGACCTCTACGCGGTCCCCGCGATCGTCGGCGCCACCGTCGTGGCGCTCTGCATCCGCTTCGACACCCTCAACGCGCTCACCGGCGGGCTGGCCGCGCTGGCTGCCTTCTCGCTGCGGCTGCTCGCGCTCCGCTTCCACTGGCGGGCCCCGCGCGCCTGGAACCGCCGCTCCGCCATGGCCGACGACGGTCAGTGATCTCTCCGTCGCCGCAGGTGAGTGCGGTGTTCGCGGATCGGGAACGCCAAGAATTAAGCTACCGCTCAGTATGACGCTGTTGTACGGTGCCGCCATGGCACAGGCAGTTCAGGCATCCATCGGGGACAGCGAGTTCGACCGCGACACCGCCGTCACCCTCCGCGCGCCGGGCGTCTACGACGCGGAACTCTCCCCCGGCTGGACCATCATCCGCGCCGTCAACGGCGGCTATCTGCTCGCCCTGCTCGGCCGGGCGCTCGGCGACGCGCTGCCCCACGCGGACCCGTTCACCATCACCGCCCACTACCTCAGCGCCTCCCGGCCCGGCCCCGCGGAGATCCGGACCGAGACCGTCCGTACCGGCCGCACCCTCTCCACCGGACAGGCGTCCCTGCTCCAGCGGGACGAGGACGGCACCGAGGTCGAACGCATCCGGGTACTGGCGACCTACGGCGACCTCGACACCCTCCACGGCGAGGTCCGCACCTCGGCCCGGCCGCCCGCGATGCCCCCGTACGAGCAGTGCGCCGGCACCGGCGACGGGCCGCCGCCCCCGTTCAGCGGCAGCTCCGCGATCATGGACCGGCTCGCCATCCGGCTTGACCCGGCGACCGTCGGATGGGTCGTCGGCGCCCCCTCCGGCAAGGGCGAGACCCGTGGCTGGTTCGGGCTCGCCGACGGCCGGGACCACGACCCCCTCTCGCTGCTCCTCGCGGTGGACGCGCTGCCGCCCACCTCCTTCGACCTCGGGCTCTCCGGCTGGACCCCGACGGTGGAGCTGACCGTCCATGTCCGCTGCCGGCCCGCCCCCGGACCGCTGCGCATCGCCATCGCCACCCGCAATCTCGCGGGCGGCTTCCTGGAGGAGGACGCCGAGGTCTGGGACAGCGCGGACCGGCTGGTCGCCCAGTCCCGCCAGCTGGCGAAGGCGCCCCGCTGAGCCGGGGCGCGCGACGGGCCACCGGCTGACCCACGGTCCACCCGCCGACACACGGCCCATCCCGGGCCACCGGCTGGGACATGGCCCTCCCCGGGCGGTCGGCTGACACGCGGCCCGGGGTGGGGGACCGGCGGCCCGCCCGTCGGTATGGTCGGAGCGTGCCCCGGCCGCCCGACGGACGCGACGCGTACCACCGGGGTCGCGAGAGAGGCCACTCCTCATGACCGCGCACCCCGACGCGCTCACCCCGGCCGGCGAGGGCCGGACCGCGCTGCGCATGGCCCGCCCGCTGGCGGCGGACCCCGCCCGGGTCTGGACGGCGCTGACCGATCCCGAGCTGCTCGCCCGGTGGTTCCCCTGCCGGGTGAGCCCGGCCCCCCGGCCCGGCGCCACCCTCGGCTTCCGCTTCCCCGGCGCGTCCGCCCCCGGGGCCACCGGCACCGTCACCGAGCTGGTGGAACCCCGGCTCCTCGGCTTCACCTGGGGCGACGACGAACTCCGCTGGGAGATCGCCCCGGACGGCCCCGACGGCTCCGGCTCCCTGCTGACCCTCACCCACACCTTCGGCGACCACTACGGCGCCGCGAGCTACGCCTCGGGCTGGCACCACTGCCTCGCCGCCCTCGCCCGGCTCCTCGCCGGCCAGGACACCGGAACCGCCCCCGAACGGGACACCGGCGGGACCCTGCACGAGGAGTACGTACGCCGCCTCGGACTGGACGGCGGAACCGTCCGGGCCACCGCGGCGGGCGGCCGCAGCCTGCGCTACGAACGCCAGCTCGTCCGGCCCGCCGAGCGGGTCTGGGCCCTGCTGGCCCGCCACTCGACCCCGCTGCTCGGCGCGCCCCCGCCGCCCGGCTTCCTCGCCCCCGGCACCCGGCCCGGCCGGATCACCGAGCTGCGGCCACCCCATCTGCTGGCCTATGAACCCGGGCCCGGCACCGAGGTCCGCTGGCAGCTGCTGGAGGGGACCGGCCATGGCGCCCGGCTGCTCCTCACGGCGACCCTGCCGTCCGACGCCCCGGCGGCGGACACCCTGGAGTCCTGGCGGACCCGGATCGAACAGCTGGCGGGCGAGGTACGCCGGTCCTGAGCCGGGCCCCGGGACAGCCGAGACAGGGTCAGTCGCGGTGGGAGCAGCCGTGGCAGGGTCAGTCGCGGTGGGAGCAGCCGTGGCAGGGGCAGTCGCGGTGGGAGCAGCCGTGGCAGGGGACAGCCGCTGGGGGAGCGCTCAGCCCGCCGCCGTGAAGGGCACCTCACGGCCCAGCCACCCCGCGAGCCGGTCATAGGCGTCCGCGTCCTCCGGGACCTCGCGCACCGGCCCGAAGGGGATCTCGCCGCCCCGGTGCTCCGCCCCGATGAACCCCCGCGCCAGCGGCAGCAGACCCTCGGCCAGCTCCTGGTCCAGGGGGAGCGGATTGCCCAGCGCCCGGGAGAGGTCCCAGGTGTGGGTGACCGTCTCCAGCACATAGCCGCCCAGCGCCGCCGTGCCCGATACCTTCCCCCAGGGCACCGAGACCTCCCCGGCCAGCCTGGCGTCGTCCGCCCAGACCCCGATGGCCCGTACGCGCTTCTCCTCGAAGGCGGCCGGCCAGCCGTCGTCGGCCACCTGCCGGGTCCACTCGGGGGCGGTGAGCCAGTCCCCGGCCTCCCCGACGTGCGCGAGGTGGTCCGTCACCATCAGCACATGGTCCAGGAGGGCCCGGACATCGAACTCGGCACAGGGCGTCGGGCGGTCCAGCTGGTCCTGCTCCACGGTCGCCACCAGCGCGGCGAACTGCGCGACGGCACGGGCGTAGAGGGGGCGGGGGTCGTTCATCGGCGTCTCCCACGGAGTGATGGAGGGGTCGGTACGGGACGCCACTCTGCACCGATAACCTGACACCCCCCGTCAGGTTTGCGAACTCTTTCATCCGAAGCCCAGGACGTGCCCGCAGATGAGATCCGAACGGCTCCTCTCCGTGCTGCTGCTCCTCCAGACCCGAGGCCGGATACCCGCCACCGAACTCGCCGAACGGCTGGAAGTCTCCGTCCGCACCATCTACCGCGATGTCGAGGCCCTCTCGGCGACCGGCGTCCCGGTCTACGCGGAGCGCGGCCGGCACGGCGGGATAGCCCTGCTGCCCGGCTATCGCACCGATGTCACGGGGCTCACCGAGGACGAGTCGCGCGCCCTCTTCGTCCTCGCCGCGCAGGGCGCGCACAGCGCGCTCGGCCTGGACCGGGCGCTCGGCTCCGCCCTGCGCAAGGTGATGGCCGCGCTGCCGGAACCCCACCGGCCCGCCGCCGAGCTGATCAGCAGACGGATCCTGGTCGACCCGGAACGCTGGATGGCGACGGCGCGGCCGGTCGCCGACTTCGATGCCCTCAGCGGGGCCGTCCTCGCCGACCGGCGGCTGTGGCTGCGCTACCGGCGCGGCGGGGGCGCCGAGGTCCGGGAGTACACCGTCGACCCCTACGGCCTGGTGGTCAAGGCGGGCGTCTGGTACCTCGTCGCGGACAAGGCGGGCGAGCCCCGGCTCTTCCGCGCCGACCGGGTGCGCTCCGCCACCGTGCTGGACGAGCCGGTACGGCGGCGGCCCGGTCTGGAGCTGGCCGAGGTCTGGGACTCGCTGCGCTGCCGGATCGAACATCGGCCCCGGTGCCGGGTCACCGCGCGGGTGCGGGAGGAGCGTCTGGAGCTGTTCCTGGCGCTGTACGGGGGTCATGTCATCGGGGACCCGACCCCGGAACCGATCCTGGACCCGACCCTGGCCCCTGCCCTGGCCCCGGAGCCGGCCCCGGAGCCTGCCGCTGCTCCGGCCGGCCGGTGGGCCCGGGTGGAGCTGGGCTTCTGCGAACCCCGTGACGTCCATGCCCTGCTGGCCCTCGGCGACGCGGTGGAGATCGTCGCGCCGGAGAGCGCCCGCGCTCTGCTCACCGACGCGGCCACCTCCGTCGTCGCCCTCTACACCCCCGCCGCACCCTGACCCGCCCGGGGCTTCCCTCCCGGCCGGGCAGGGGTGCGCCCCTGTACGACCCCGCGCCGCGTCCGCGTCCCGGGGCCGCCTCGTAGAATCGGGGCCACCATGGCTTACCTCGACCACGCCGCGACCACTCCGATGCTGCCGGAGGCCATCGCGGCGATGACCGCGCAGCTCACCGTCACCGGCAACGCATCGGCACTGCACGCAGCCGGGCGCCGGGCCCGCCGCACCGTCGAGGAGGCCCGCGAGACCCTGGCCGAAGCACTCGGCGCCCGCCCCAGCGAGGTCGTCCTCACCTCCGGCGGCACCGAGGCCGACAACCTCGCCGTCAAGGGCCTCTACTGGCAGCGGCGCGACGCCGACCCCGCCCGTACCCGGATCCTCGCCAGCCCCGTCGAGCACCACGCCGTCCTCGACGCCGTGGACTGGCTCGGCGAGCACGAGGGCGCCACCGTCGAGTATCTGCCGGTGGACCGGTACGGCAGGGTGCACCCCGAGGCCCTGCGCGAGGCCATCGAGCGCGACCCCGACGACATCGCCCTCGCCACCGTGATGTGGGCCAACAACGAGATCGGCACCATCATGCCGGTCCGGGCCCTCGCCGAGGTGGCCGCCGAGTACGGGGTGCCGTTCCACTCCGACGCGGTCCAGGCCGTCGGCCAGACCGAGGTGTCCTTCCTGGACTCCGGGCTCGCCGCGATGACCGTCTCCGCGCACAAGATCGGCGGCCCGTACGGCATCGGGGCGCTGCTGCTGGGGCGCGAGCACACCCCCGTCCCCGTCCTCCATGGCGGCGGGCAGGAGCGCCATGTCCGCTCCGGCACCCTCGACGCGCCCGCCGTGGCCGCCTTCGCCGTCGCCGCCGAGCTGGCCGCCGGGCGCCGCGAGGAGTTCGCCCGTACGGTGGGCGCCCTCCGTGACGAGCTGGTCCGGGCGGTGCTGGCCGCCGTCCCCGACGCGCTGCTCGGCGGCGATCCCGTGGACCGGCTCCCCGCCAACGCCCACTTCACCTTCCCCGGCTGCGAGGGCGACTCGCTCCTCCTGCTGCTGGACGCCCAGGGCATCGAGTGCTCCACCGGCTCCGCCTGCACCGCCGGGGTCGCCCAGCCCAGCCATGTACTGCTGGCCACCGGCACCGATCCGGACCTCGCCCGGGGCACGCTCCGCTTCAGCCTGGGGCACACCTCCACTGCGGCCGATGTGGCCGCGGTCGCCGGGGCGATCGGGCCCGCCGTGGCCCGCGCCCGCGCCGCCGGGCTCACCTGACCCGGGCCCGGGGCGCGGCTGACCCCGGCCCCGGCCCTCAGCCCTGGGCGCGGCGGGCCCCGGGCATCGCCTCCTTCACCAGCCGCAGATAGCGGTCCCAGTCCCAGTGCGGCCCCGGGTCCGTGTGGTCCGTCCCCGGCACCTCCACATGCCCGATGATGTGCTCACGGTCCACCGGCAGCCCGTACCGCACACAGATACCGGCGGTGAGCCGGGCCGAGCCCCGGTACATCGCCTCCGTGAAGTCCTGCGGCCGGTCCACGAAGCCCTCGTGCTCTATCCCGATGCTGCGTTCGTTGAACCCCCGGTCGCCCGCGTGGAAGGCCACATCCAGCTCCCGGATCATCTGCGCCACATGGCCGTCCTTGCGGACCACATAGTGGGTGGCCGCCCCGTGCCCCGGGTTCTTGAAGACCCGCAGCGCCGTCGGATAGCTGCCCTGCACCACATGGATGATCACGCGGTCGATCCGGAAGTCGTCGGGCCGGTCGGCCAGCCGCCAGTTCGCCCGGGAGGCCGCCGTCCACTCGGCGCCCCTGTGGTCCAGCTCACCCTCCTTGCGCGGCTTGGTCACCCCCGGCACCTGCCACCACAGGCTGCGCAGCTGGTCCTGGGCGAGGAGCGCGCCCCCGCCCACCACGGCCGCCGCACCGCCGAAGAGCAGCCCCCGCCGGCTCACCCGGGGCCCGCCCGCACCCCCGCGCCGCGCCCCGCCGGCCCGGCGCCTGCCGCCACCGGCGCCCGCGCCGCCGCTCGTACCGCCACCGCGGCC
This sequence comes from Streptomyces sp. NPDC000594, assembly GCF_040299965.1. Classification (NCBI taxonomy): domain Bacteria; kingdom Bacillati; phylum Actinomycetota; class Actinomycetes; order Kitasatosporales; family Streptomycetaceae; genus Streptomyces; species Streptomyces sp. NPDC000594. The sequence continues at coordinate 446,344 of NZ_JBEPCY010000004.1, forward strand.
CGTATCGCTTCCCATGAGCTCTACAACGTGGACGCGCGACCCCACGGTTCCCCGGCCCGTACCCTGGTAGGGCTATGACTCAGACTTCCCCTCGCCCCCTGCGCGTGCTCGCCGCCATGTCCGGCGGTGTGGACTCCGCCGTCGCCGCCGCCCGCGCCGTCGAGGCGGGACACGATGTGACCGGAGTCCACCTGGCGCTCTCCGCGAATCCCCAGTCGTTCCGTACGGGAGCGCGCGGCTGCTGCACCATCGAGGACTCGCGTGACGCCCGCCGTGCCGCCGATGTGATCGGCATCCCCTTCTATGTGTGGGACCTCGCCGAACGCTTCCGTGAGGACGTGGTCGAGGACTTCATCGCCGAGTACGAGGCGGGCCGCACCCCCAACCCCTGTCTGCGCTGCAACGAGAAGATCAAATTCGCGGCCCTGCTGGACAAGGCCCTCGCCCTCGGCTTCGACGCGGTCTGCACCGGGCACTACGCCACCGTGGTGCTCCGCGAGGACGGCGGGCGCGAGCTGCACCGCGCCAGCGACATGGCCAAGGACCAGTCCTATGTCCTCGGTGTGCTGGACGAGCGCCAGCTCGCCCATGCCCTCTTCCCGCTGGGTGACACCCTCACCACCAAGGAGGAGATCCGCGCGGAGGCCGAGCGGCGCGGTCTCGCCGTGGCGAAGAAGCCCGACAGCCATGACATCTGCTTCATCGCGGACGGTGACACCCAGGGCTTCCTCGCCTCCCGGCTGGGCACCGCGGAGGGCGACATCCTGGATGAGTCGGGCCGGCGGCTCGGCACCCATGACGGCGCCTTCGGCTTCACCATCGGCCAGCGCAAGGGGCTGCGGATCGGCCACCCGGCCCCCGACGGCAAGCCGCGCTATGTCCTGGACATCTCCCCGGTCGACAACACCGTCACCGTGGGTCCCGTCGAGGCGCTGGATGTCGTCGCGCTGACCGCGATCAGGCCGCGCTGGTGCGGGACGGCCCCCTCCGGGGCGGGTACGTACACCGCGCAGCTGCGGGCCCACGGCGGGGAGACCGAGGTCACCGCCGAGCCGGTCGGCGACGAGCTGCGGGTCGAGTTCACCGAGCCGGTGCGCGGGGTCGCGCCCGGCCAGGCGATCGTGCTCTACGACGGCACCCGGGTGGTGGGTTCGGCGACCATCGCCGCCACCCGCCGCCCCACGGCGGACGCGGCATCCCCGGCCGGTTCGCTGGCCTGACACCACCGACGGCCCGCCGGAGCCCGGCGCCCCCAGCGAGGGGCACCGGGCTCCGGCGGGCCGGGTCAGTCGCCCAGGAAGTCCTCCAGCAGCGGCGCCAGGAGATGCGGGGCGACCTCGTGGGTCTGGCCCGTCAGGGTCCGGTGCCGGCCCCGGGGCAGGGCATGGGCCACCAGCCGGGCCGCCTCCCGGATCCAGGGCGGGCTGGCGCCGCCGTCGACCACCATCACCCGGATGCCGATCCGCCGCAGCAGCCCCGTGGGCACGGCACCGCTCCCCATGACCGCGTGGTCGTACGGGAGGGTGTGCGCGACCGACTCCAGCACCTCCCAGAGGGCCGTTCCGCGCATCCGCGCCACCGTCTCGACGGGGGTCCCGGCGTCGTCGAGGAAGAGGGCGAGGGCGTCGCCCCGCCGTCCCTCCGTGAGGAGTTCGAGGATCCGTGCCACCCGTTCCGGCGGGCGCCGGATCAGGGACCGTACGGACGGGTCGAACGGGGGCTCGTACAGCGACAGCTGGGTGATGGGCACCCCCGCCGCCACCGCCCGCAGCGCCAGCGCGCCGCCGGAGGACATGCCGTGCACACAGGCGCTGCCGCCGACCTCCCCGATCACGGCGGCCAGGTCCTCGATCTCCCGTTCCACGGAAGGGCCACCGCGGTCGCCACTGGCCGCACGGCCCCGGCGGTCGTAGGTGATCACATGGAAGCGGGCCGAGAGCAGCCCGGCGAGCGGCGCGTCCGTCGCCGAGGTGCTCAGCGGCCCGCCCACCAGGACGAGCGGGGGCCCGTCCCCCCACTGTTCGTACGCGATGGGGGTGCCGTCCCCGGAACGTGCCTTGGCGAGCGTGCGGCTCATGTTCTCCATACCGGTGCCGACCGTCGCCGGGCGCGGGACTCATCGCACCGGACGGATATTTCTTCCACAACTTCGGTTGAAAAAAGGACAGTTCACTGATGAATCCCGGAAACCGTACGGTGGTCCCATGAACATCTGTGTCTTTCTCTCCGCCCGGGACCTCGACGAGCGTTACACCCGCCCCGCCCGGGAATTCGCCGAACTCCTCGGAAAGGGCGGTCATACGCTCGTCTGGGGCGGCTCGGAGAGCGGACTGATGAAAGTGGTCGCCGATGGGGTCCAGGAGCACGGCGGACGGCTGGTCGGGGTCTCCGTCGAGTTCCTCGCCGCCTCCGCCCGGGAGAACGCCGACGAGATGCTGATCGCCCGGGACCTCGCGGAGCGCAAGGCGCTGCTCCTGGAGCGCGCCGACGCGGTCGTGATCATGGTCGGGGGTACGGGGACGCTGGACGAGGCCACCGAGATCCTGGAGCTGAAGAAGCACGGCCGGCACACCAAGCCGGTGGTGCTGCTGAACACCGACGGGTTCTACGACGGTCTGAAGGAGCAGTTCCGGCGGATGGAGGCGGAGGGCTTTCTGCCGCTGCCCCTCGCCGACCTGGTCTTCTTCGCGGAGGACGGGGTGGGGGCGCTGGCGTATCTGGAGGAGTCGGCCGGTATCGCCTGAGCCGCTCCCGCCGCCCGGGCCCGGTCCGGCCGCCGGTTCCGCCGCCGGTTCCGCTTCCGGCCCCGGGAGCGGTCCCGCCGGGTGGGATCATGGGGCCATGGCAACACATGTGATCACCGGAGCGGGCTCCGGCATCGGCGCGGCCGTCGCCCGCAGGCTGCACGCCCGGGGCGACGACCTCGTCCTCGTCGCCCGGAACGCCGCCCGCGCCAAGGAGCTGGCGGCGGCCCACCCCGGCGCCCGGACCCTCGTCGCCGATCTGGCCGAACCCGACCGCATCTCCTGGGCCCTCTCCCACCAGGAGCTGCCGGAACGGGTCGACTCACTGCTGCACATCGCGGGCATCGTGGACCTCGGCCCGGTCAGTGAACTCCGCCCGAAGACCTGGCGCCAGCAGCTCGACACCAATCTGGTCGCCCCCGCCGAGCTGACCCGGCTGCTCCTGCCCCAGCTGCGCGTCGCCCGAGGCGATGTGGTCTTCGTCAACTCGGGCGCCGGACTCCAGGCCCACGCCGAGTGGGGCGCGTACGCCGCCTCCAAGCACGGACTGAAGGCGCTCGCGGACGCGCTGCGCGACGAGGAGCGCGACCAGGGCGTCCGGGTGACCACGGTGTACCCGGGGCGCACGGCCAGCCCCATGCAGGTCAAGGTGCACTCCCAGGAGGGCCGGGAGTACGACCCGTCCCGCTGGATCGACCCCGACTCGGTGGCGACGGCGGTCATCACCGCCGTGGATCTGCCGCGCGACGCCGTCCTGGAGAACATCACGGTCCGTCCGGGCCCCGGCCCCCGCTGACCGGTCGGCCCCGGCCCCCGCTGACCCACCCGGGCGCGGACGGCGGTACGGTCCCGGCGGAGCCCCCCGTACCGCCGCATACCGCCCCGTACCGCCGTCGGCCCTTCGCGGGCCCGCCCCGGGCATGGCGCGTACCCTTCCCGGGTGAGCGAGAAGAGAGCGTTTGTCTGGGGCCCGGCCACCGGCGTCGGCTCCATGCCCGGCGGTGACGCGCGCGAGAGCGCGAGGACCGTCACCGGGTCCTTCGAGGGCTTCCCCCATCTGCCCGAACTGCCCGGCCGGGGCCCCGGCGCCGACATGATCGGACGGAGTCTCGGCCTGCTGGTCGAGATGTACGCCCATGTCGAGCCCAGCGGCTGGCGGATCAGCGACCGGCCCGGCCGGGACACCCGCCGCGCCCGCTCCTGGCTGGGCGAGGACCTGGACGCCCTGGAGGAATTCACCCAGGGATACCCGGGCCCGCTCAAGGTCCAGGCGGTGGGCCCCTGGACGCTCGCCGCCGCCCTGGAGCTGCGGAGCGGCGAGTCCGTCCTCGGCGACCCCGGGGCCCGCCGCGATCTCGCCGGCTCCCTCGCCGAGGGCCTGCGCGCCCATCTCGCCGAGGTGCGCCGCCGGGCCCCCCTCGCCCGGATCGTCCTCCAGCTGGACGAGCCCTCCCTCACCGCCGTGCTGCGCGGGCAGATCCGTACCGCCAGCGGCTACCGCACCCACCGGGCCGTCGACCGCCAGGTGGTGGAGGCGACCCTGCGGGAGGTGATCGGCACCGAGACCGCGATCGTCCACTCCTGCGCCCCGGATGTCCCCTTCGCGCTGCTCCGCCGGGCCGGCGCCGCCGCCATCTCCTTCGACTACAGCCTCCTCACCGAGCGTGACGACGATGCGATCGGCGAGGCCGTCGAGGGCGGTACGGCGCTCTTCGCCGGAGTGGTGCCGTCCACGGACACGGCATTGTCAGACCCGGCAGGTAGCGTCATGGGTGTACGGACGCTGTGGCGCAGGCTGGGGCTGAATCCGGGGACTCTGGCGGAGTCCGTGGTGGTCACCCCGACCTGTGGTCTGGCGGGCGCTTCACCGGCGTACGCCCGGGAAGCCCTCGCCCACTGCGCCCGTGCGGCGAGATCGCTCGCAGACAACCCTGAGTAAGGGGTGCCGGGAATCGGGAGGACGAAGACGGTGGCTGGCGAAGAGCTGACGGATCTGACGGATCTGACGGAGCTGACGGAGCTGTCCGGACAGGACGCCGGGGCCCTGCCCGCATGGGCCAGGGAGCGCCACGCGGAGCTGGCCGAGCAGATCGAGGAGCACCGCTTCCGGTACTACGTCAAGGACCAGCCGGTCATCAGCGACAGCGAGTTCGACCGGCTGCTGCGCTCCCTGGAGGAGCTGGAGGAGCTGCACCCCGGGCTGCGTACACCCGACTCACCGACCCAGAAGGTCGCCGGGCAGTACGAGACGGACCTGGCGAAGGTGGTGCACCGGCAGCGGATGCTCTCCCTGGACAACGCCTTCGACGAGGAGGAGCTGACCGCCTGGGCGGAGCGGGTCGAGCGGGATGTCGGCGGCGGGGAGTTCCACTTCCTCTGCGAGCTGAAGGTCGACGGCCTCGCGGTGAACCTCACCTATGAGAAGGGGCGGCTGACCCGCGCAGCGACCCGGGGCGACGGCCGGGAGGGCGAGGACGTCACCCCCAATATCCGCACCATCGCCGAGGTGCCCGAGCGGCTCGGCGGCGACCGGATCCCGGAGCTGGTGGAGATCCGGGGCGAGGTCTACTTCCCGATGGACCAGTTCCAGCAGCTCAACGAGAGACGGGTGGCGGCGGGGGAGCAGCCCTACGCCAATCCGCGCAACTCGGCCTCCGGTTCGGTGCGGCAGAAGGACCCCAAGGTCACCGCGACCCTGCCGCTGCACATGGTGGTCCATGGCATCGGCGCCCGTGAGGGCTTCGACATCGACTGCCAGTCGCACGCCTATGAGCTGCTGCGCGCGTGGGGGCTGCCGACCTCCCGCCACTACGAGGTGGTCGACTCGCTGGAGGGGGTGCGCCGTTTCATCGCCCACTACGGCGAGAACCGCCACTCCATGGAGCACGAGATCGACGGTGTGGTCGTCAAGGTGGACGAGATCCCGCTCCAGGGCAGGCTCGGCTCCACCGCGCGCGCCCCGCGCTGGGCCATCGCCTGGAAATACCCCCCCGAGGAGGTCAACACCAAGCTCCTCGACATCCTCGTCGGGGTCGGCCGCACGGGCAGGGTCACCCCGTACGCCCAGGTGGAGCCGGTCCAGGTGGCGGGCTCCGAGGTCGAGTTCGCCACCCTGCACAACCAGGACGTGGTGAAGGCGAAGGGGGTGCTCATCGGCGACACCGTGGTGCTGCGCAAGGCCGGTGATGTCATCCCGGAGATCCTGGGCCCGGTGGCCGAGCTGCGGGACGGCACGGAGCGGGAGTTCGTGATGCCCGCCGAGTGCCCGGAGTGCGGGACCGAGCTGCGGCCGATGAAGGAGGGCGATGTCGATCTGCGCTGTCCCAACGCCCGTTCCTGCCCGGCCCAGCTGAGGGAGCGGCTGTTCTATCTGGCGGGCCGCAAGTCGCTGGACATCGAGCACTTCGGCTATGTCGCCGCCGCCGCGCTCACCCGGCCGCTGGCCCCGGCCGAGCCGCCGCTCAGCGACGAGGGGGATCTCTTCTCGCTCACCATCGAGCAGCTGCTGCCGATCACCGCCTATGTCCTGGACCCGGACAGCAAGCTGCCCAAGCGCGATCCGAAGACCGGCGAGGAGAAGATCGCCACCGTCTTCGCCAACCAGGAGGGCGAGCCCCGCAAGAACGCGGTGGCGATGCTGAGGAACATCGAGGCGGCCAAGGACCGGCCGCTCTCCCGGATCCTCACCGGGCTCTCCATCCGGCATGTGGGTCCGGTCGCCGCCGAGGCGCTGGCCCGGGAGTTCCGTTCCGTCCAGCGGATCCAGGAGGCCAGTGAGGAGGAGCTGGCGGCCACCGACGGCGTCGGCGCGATCATCGCGGCCTCCCTCAAGCAGTGGTTCGCGGAGGAGTGGCACCAGGAGATCCTGCGCAAGTGGGAGGCGGCCGGGGTGCGCATGGCGGAGGAGGGCGCCGACGAGGAGCAGGGCCCCCGTCCGCTGGAGGGCATCACCGTCGTCGTGACCGGAACGCTGGAGAACTACACCAGGGATGGCGCAAAAGAGGCCCTTCAGAGCCTCGGCGCGAAAGTGACCGGTTCTGTTTCCAAGAAAACCGGCTTCGTGGTCGTCGGTGACAACCCCGGTTCCAAGTACGACAAAGCCATGCAGGTGAAGGTGCCCGTTCTGGATGAGAACGGGTTCGGAATTCTCCTTGAACAAGGTCCTGATGCGGCGCGTGAGGCTGCTGTGCCGCAAGTGGAGTAGCGCACCGGGGGCGGAGGCCGGACAGAGAGGCACACAGGGGGCGTACACCAGGGTCGGAGAGGGTCGGAGAGGGCGTGCCGGGGGAGCTGTCCGGCGGGACGGACGGCAAGAACAAGACGCTTTTGGAGGATCCGGAACGACCGGTACAGGTCACCCGTTCAGCGCATAGCAGATGGATAAGGGTGGTCGGGTCGCATTCGGGCAAGAGCTGTAGAGCGCTGCCCGTCGGAGCCCAACGCGGCCTACTGTTGAGATGTGCGCCTGTCGTGCACGGCTGCTTGGTGGGAATTCAGTCGTGGTGGCATGACGAAAATGAACCATCGCCAGGCATCGGCACCGCCGGCTGTGAGAGGGACGGGAATGGAACCGACCGAGAGCGCCGCCCCGGTCGTACGGCCGCGTGGGTTCGCGGCCCTGGCCGGTCTGGCGGGCATGACACCGGGGCTGCCCCTCGCCGTGGTCGCCGGGGCCGTGCTCGTCGCCGTCACCGGGATCACCGGAGCCCTTCGCGACGAGCGCGCCCTCTTCCCCGGCTCCGCCGAGGGCTGGGCCTTCGCCGTCCTCACCGGGATCATCGTGGGCCATCTGGTCGCGCTCGGCCGCGACCGCTGGTGGGGCGGGACCGGCTCCGGGGCCGCCCTCACCCTGGCCGTCCTGCTCCTCTACGGCTGGGTGCCCGCCCTCCTGGTCTCGCTGGCCGTCGTCACCCTGGTCGGCACGGTCCGCAAGGAGCGGCGGCGCCATGGCCTCCTCCACGGCGCCGCCGACATCCTCGGCCTCGGCACCGCCGCCCTCGTCCTCACCGCCTTCGGGGTGGAGCCGACCGTGGAGCGGCCCTGGGAGCCACTCGACTGGGGCATCGGGGCCGCGCCCGAAGTGCTGCTCGCCGCCGGTGCCTATCTCGGGGTCACCCGGCTGCTGCTGTGGTATGCGCTCGCCCCGCAGGGCGGCGGACTGCCCACCATCGCCCGTACGGCCCTGCTGCGGCAGGGCCTTGTCGCGGTCGCGCTCCTGGGCATCGCCCCCCTGGTCTGTGTGGTGGCCGTGGCCCTGCCGCTGCTGCTGCCGCTCTTCGCCATCCCCCTGATCGCCCTCGACTCCACCCTGTGGATCGCCCGCGCCCGCGCCGAGGAGCAGCTGCGCGACCCGCTGACCGGGCTGCCCAACCGGCAGTGGCTGCTGGAGCGGACCTGGACCGCGCTGGAGGAGGCCGAGAGCCATGGCACCCGCGCCGCGCTGGTCCTCATCGACCTCGACCGCTTCCGTTCCGTCAATGACACCCTCGGCCATCTCGCGGGTGACCGGCTGCTGTTGCAGATAGCCCACCGGCTGCGGCACGCCCTGCCCCGGGGCGCGGAGGCGGCCCGGCTCGGCGGCGACGAGTTCGCCGTGCTGCTGCCCGCCGCCGACTCCATCACCAGCGCCCAGCGGATCGCCCGCCAGCTCGCCGGGGAGCTGTCGTCCCCGCTCGACCTCGACGGGCTCACCCTGGTCCTGGAGGCCAGCGCCGGGGTCGCCGTCTTCCCCGAGCACGCGCTCGACGCGGAGGGGCTGCTGCGCCGCGCCGATGTGGCGATGTACCAGGCGAAGCGGGACCGTACCGGCGTCGAGGTGTACGAATCCAAGCGGGACAGCAACACCCCCGACCGGCTGGGGCTCCTCGGCGATCTGCGCCGGGCGCTGGACGCGCGCGAGGTGGAGCTGCACTACCAGCCCAAGGTGCGCTTCGACGGCCATGTGGCCGGTCTGGAGGCGCTGGTGCGCTGGGTGCACCCGGATCGCGGCCGGGTCCCGCCGGACGAGTTCATCGCCATCGCCGAGTCCTCCGGGCTGATGCCGCATCTCACCGAGTACGTCCTCGACACCGCCCTCGCCCAGGTCGCCATCTGGCGGGCGCAGGGGCTCAAGGTGCCGGTCGCCGTCAATGTCTCCCCGCGCGATGTCCACACCCCCGGGTTCGCCGGATCCGTCGCCGCCCGGCTGGCCCGTCATGGTGTCCCGGCGGGCGCGCTCCAGCTGGAGATAACGGAGCATGTCCTGCTGGAGGACCCGCAGCGCGCCGCCGACACCCTGGCCGGGCTCACCGACCACGGGGTCCGGATGTCCCTGGACGACTTCGGTACGGGGTACTCGTCCCTGGTCCATCTGCGCCGGCTGCCGGTGAGCGAGCTGAAGATCGACCGCTCCTTCGTGGCCCGGCTGGCGGTCGACACCGAGGACGCGGAGATCGTCCGCTGCACCGTCGACCTCGCCCACTCGCTGGGGCTGCTGGTCGTCGCCGAGGGGGTGGAGGACGACGAGACCTGGGAGCGCCTGCGCGATCTGGGGTGCGACGCCGTCCAGGGGTGGCTGGTCGCCGCCGCGATGCCGCCGCAGGAGACCACCGCCTGGCTGCGGGCCCGGGGCGAGCACGGCTGGCACCGGCCCCCGCGCCCCGGGCAGACCACGGCCCCCACGCCCGCCCCGCTGCCGCCCGCGGCCCCCACCCGGGCGCAGCTGCCGCCCGGGGCGCCCACCCGTGGGCAGCTGCCGCCCGCCGCTCCGGCGCGGGCCCAGCAGCTGCCGCCCACGGCCCCGGGGAGGGCTCAGCAGCTGCCGCCCGCGGCCCCGGCGCTCGCCCCGCAGCCGGCGGCCGCCCCGGCGCCACCGGCGGCCCCCGCGCCGGCCGAGGCCGGCGAGCACTCCAGCCATGTGCTCCCGTAACCGTCCGTAGGCCCCCTGGGCGGGCCCGCCGGGGCCCCTCCGGGCCCGGGTGGCGCGGTGCCCGGAGGGGCCCCGGCGGGTGCCCGGACTCAACCCTGTCGTGATCGGCGGGCCGTGCCCCATAGGATTGGGGCCAAAACACACACACTCACCCTGAGGATCGCTGCATGCCTGGCATCACGCGCGAGGAGGTCGCCCACCTCGCCCGGCTGGCACGCCTGGAACTCTCCGGCGATGAACTCGACCATTTCGCCGGTCAGCTCGACGACATCATCGGCGCGGTCGCCCGCGTCGCCGAGGTCGCCGACCAAGACGTGCCCCCGACCTCCCACCCGCTGCCGCTGACCAATGTCATGCGCGCGGACGAGGTCCGTCCGTCGCTCACCCCCGAGCAGGCGCTCTCCGGCGCCCCGGCCCAGGAGCAGCAGCGTTTCAAGGTGCCGCAGATCCTGGGGGAGGACTGATCACCATGACGGACATCATCAAGCTCACCGCGGCGGAGATCGCCGCGAAGATCGCTTCCGGCGAGCTGACCGCCGTTGAGGTCACCGAGGCCCATCTCGCCCGGATCGACGCCGTGGACGAGAAGGTCCATGCCTTCCTCCACGTCGACCGCGAGGGCGCCCTCGCGCAGGCCCGCGCCGTCGACGCCAAGCGCGCCGCGGGCGAGAAGCTGGGCCCCCTCGCGGGTGTCCCGCTCGCCCTGAAGGACATCTTCACCACCGAGGGCGTCCCCACCACCGTGGGGTCGAAGATCCTCGAAGGCTGGATCCCGCCGTACGACGCCACCCTGACGCGCAAGCTGAAGGAGGCCGATGTCGTCATCCTCGGCAAGACCAACATGGACGAGTTCGCCATGGGGTCCTCCACCGAGAACAGCGCCTACGGCCCGACCGGCAACCCCTGGGACCTGACCCGGATCCCCGGCGGCTCCGGCGGCGGCTCCAGCGCGGCCCTCGCCGCGTACCAGGCCCCGCTCGCCATCGGCACGGACACCGGCGGCTCCATCCGCCAGCCCGCCGCCGTCACCGGCACCGTCGGCGTCAAGCCCACCTACGGCGGGGTCTCCCGCTACGGCATGGTCGCCTTCTCCTCCTCGCTGGACCAGGGCGGCCCCTGTGCCCGTACGGTCCTGGACGCGGCCCTGCTGCACGAGGTCATCGCCGGCCATGACCCGCTGGACTCCACCTCCATCGACGCCCCGGTCCCGCCGGTGGTCGAGGCCGCCCGCAACGGCAGCGTCGCGGGCATGCGGGTCGGTGTGGTCCAGCAGTTCCGCGGCGAGCACTACCAGGCCGGGGTCATGCAGCGGTTCGACGAGGCCGTCGCCCTCCTCAAGGAGCTGGGCGCGGAGATCGTGGAGCTGGACTGCCCCTCCTTCGACCTGGGGCTCTCCGCGTACTACCTGATCGCGCCCTCCGAGTGCTCCTCGAACCTCGCCCGGTTCGACGCCATGCGCTACGGCCTGCGGGTCGGGGACGACGGCAGCCACTCCGCCGAGGAGGTCACCGCCCTCACCCGTGAGGCGGGCTTCGGCGACGAGGTCAAGCGCCGGATCATCCTCGGCACCTATGCCCTCAGCTCCGGCTACTACGACGCGTACTACGGCAGCGCCCAGAAGGTCCGCACCCTGATCAAGCGGGAATTCGACGCCGCCTTCGAGCAGGTCGACGTGATCGTCTCGCCGACGACCCCGACGACCGCCTTCCCGATCGGGGAGCGCGCCGACGACCCGATGGCGATGTACCTCGCCGATCTGTGCACGATCCCGACCAACCTGGCCGGGAACGCGGCGATGTCCCTGCCGTGCGGTCTGGCCCCGGAGGACAACCTCCCGGTCGGGCTTCAGATCATCGCCCCCGCGATGAAGGACGACCGGCTCTACAAGGTCGGCGCCGCCGTCGAGGCCGCCTTCGTGGAAAGGTGGGGGCACCCGTTGCTTGAGGAGGCACCTTCGCTATGAGCGCGCTGACCAAGGCCAAGAGCTTCAAGAAGTCCAGGGCCGGTACCTATCTGTCGATCGGCACCTCCGCGTTCGGCGTCTTCGGCGTCGCCAAGCAGATCAAGGCGGCCCGCAGCGAGCACGACACGCTCCGGCTGATCGACGCCGCCATCACCGGTGCCGCCATCGTCACGGGCATCGCCCTGCTGGTGCGCGAGCTGAAGCGCCTCGGCGACGACGACGTCCTGCTGGGCTGAGAGGGAAAGTTTCACCGTGACCGTCACTGAACTGGTGTCGTACGAGGCGGCTCTCGCCGGCTACGACCCCGTCATGGGCCTGGAGGTCCATGTCGAACTCGGTACCCGGACCAAGATGTTCTGCGGCTGCTCCACCGAGCTGGGCGCCGAGCCCAATACGCAGACCTGTCCCACCTGTCTGGGTCTGCCCGGCTCCCTTCCCGTCGTCAACGCGATCGGGATCGAGTCGGCCATCAAGATCGGTCTCGCGCTGAACTGCGAGATCGCCGAGTGGTGCCGCTTCGCCCGGAAGAACTACTTCTATCCGGACATGCCGAAGAACTTCCAGACCTCGCAGTACGACGAGCCGATCGCCTTCAACGGCTATCTGGACGTCCAGCTGGAGGACGGCGAGATCTTCCGTGTGGAGATCGAGCGCGCCCATATGGAGGAGGACACCGGCAAGTCGACCCATGTCGGCGGCGCCACCGGCCGTATCCACGGCGCGTCCCACTCCCTGCTCGACTACAACCGCGCCGGTATCCCGCTGATCGAGATCGTCACCAAGCCGATCACCGGTGCGGGCGAGCGGGCCCCCGAGGTCGCCAAGGCGTACGTCGCCGAGCTGCGCGAGCTGATCCGTGCCCTCGGGGTCTCCGAGGCGCGGATGGACAAGGGCCAGATGCGCTGCGATGTGAACCTCTCGCTGATGCCCAAGGGCACCACGACGTTCGGCACCCGCAGCGAGACCAAGAACGTGAACTCGCTGCGTTCGGTCGAGCGGGCCGCCCGGTTCGAGGTCCAGCGGCACGCCGCCGTCCTGGAGTCCGGCGGGACGATCGTCCAGGAGACCCGTCACTTCCACGAGGACGACGGCTCCACCACCTCCGGCCGGATCAAGGACAACGCGGAGGACTACCGCTACTTCCCCGAGCCGGACCTGGTGCCGGTGGCCCCCGCCCGGGCGTGGGTCGAGGAGCTGCGGTCGGGTCTGCCCGAGCTGCCCCGGGTGCGCCGCAACCGGCTGCTGGAGGAGTGGGGCATCACCGCCCTGGACATGCAGTCCATCCTCAACGCGGGCGCGGTCGACCTGATCGTCGCCACGACCGCCGAGGGCGCCCCCGCCGACCAGGCCCGCAAGTGGTGGATGGGCGAGCTGGCCCGTAACGCCAATGAGTCCGGCCGTGCGCTGGACGAGCTGCCCATCACCCCCGGGCAGGTCGCCCGGGTCGCCGCGCTGGTCTCCTCCGGCGACCTCAACGACAAGCTGGCCCGCCAGGTCATCGAGGGCGTGCTCGCGGGTGAGGGCGACCCGGACGCGGTGGTCGAGAAGCGCGGACTGAAGGTCGTCTCGGACGAGGGTGCCCTCGGCACCGCCGTGGACGAGGCCATCGCCCAGAACGCGGCCATCGCGGACAAGATCCGCGGCGGCAAGGTGGCGGCCGTGGGCGCGCTGGTCGGCGCGGTCATGAAGGCCACCCGGGGCCAGGCCGACGCCGCACGCGTCAAGGAACTGATCCTGGAGCGGCTGGGAGTGTCGGAGGGCTGACGCCTTCCCGCACCTTCTTCCTCTCATGGGACACCTGGCCCCCACCCCCACCGGGGCGGGGGCCAGGTGCCGTTCCGGCGCGCCGGGTCGCTGTGATCCGTCCCACGAAATACCGCCCGGCGAGCCAACGATCTCCATTCACTGACAGAGTGCTCTTCAGCAGCTCGTACATTCAGTTCTTACCGGGCCGTTCTGCTCGTACCGGGCCGTTCCCGAGTAAAGATCGACAAAGTACCCAGGGAGCAGGTCCGTTGGCAGCCCTCGCCCGATGGTGCATCACCCACCGACTCGCCACCGTCCTGTTGTGGCTGACGGTCTGCGCGGGCACCGCCCTCGCCGCGACCGTCGCGGGCACCGCCTACTCCAACGACTACGACGTCCCCGGTACCGAGTCCGGCCGTGCCGCCGCCCTTCTGGAGAAGGGCTTCCCCGGCCGGGGCGGCGACAGCGACACCGTCGTCTGGCACACCGAACGCGGCGGCGTCCGCGCCCCCGAGGTCCGGGCCGGCATGGAACGGATGCTGGACCGCGTCGCCGAACTGCCCTCCGTGGCCGCCGTCAGCGGCCCGTACGGCCCCGGTGGCGGGGACAGGATCAGCCCCGACGGCCGGACCGCCTACGCCACCGTCACCTATGACCGGCGCGCCGACGACCTCGCCGCCGAGCGGATCGACGCCGTGGTCGACACCGCCCGCGCCGCCGCCACCGAGGCGGTCCGGGTCGAGGTCGGCGGCCCCGCCGCCGGCCGGATGCAGACCCCCGGCGGACACCTCGCCGAGATGGTCGGCGTCGCCGTCGCCGCCGTGGTGCTCTTCCTCGCCTTCGGCTCGCTCGCCGCCAGCCTGCTGCCGATCGTCACCGCCCTGATCTCGGTCGGCACCGCCTACGCGGCCACCGTGCTCCTCGGGCAGGTGATGACCGTCGCCGACTTCGCCCCGATGCTCGGCCTCCTCATCGGCCTCGGTGTGGGCATCGACTACGCCCTCTTCATCGTCACCCGCCACCGCCGGGGGCTACGGGCCGGGCTGCCGGTCGCCGAGGCCGCCCGGGAGGCCGTCGCCACCACCGGCCGCGCGGTCGTCTTCGCCGGGGCCACCGTCTGTATCGCCCTCCTCGGCATGCTGGTCCTGCGGCTGGACTTCCTCGACGGGGTCGCCATCGCCGCCTCCGCCACCGTGGTGCTCACCGTGGCCGCCTCGGTCACCCTGCTGCCCGCGCTGCTCTCCTTCATCGGCCTCCGCGCGCTCAGCGGGCGGGAACGCCGTGAGCTGCGCGACCACGGGCCCCGGGCGGAGCCCACCGGCAGCCTCGCCGCCCGCTGGTCCGCCGTGGTGGAGCGCCGCCCCCGGCTCCTGGGCGCGGTCGCCGCCGTGCTGATGGCCGTCCTGGCGCTGCCCGCCCTCTCCCTCCATCTGGGCACCTCCGACCAGGGCAACCACCCGGCGGGCTCCACCACCCGGGCCGCCTATGACCTGCTCGCGTACGGCGACGGCGACGGCAAGGGCGGCGGGGGCGGCGAAGGTGCCGGGGGCGCCGGGGGCGGCTTCGGGCCGGGGATCAACGGCCCCCTCACCCTGGTCGCCCGGATCGACGGCCCCGCCGAACGCCGCGCCATGGAACGGCTGCCCGACCGGCTCGCCGACACCCCCGGTGTGGCCGCCGCGGGCCCCGTCCTCCACAACCGCGCGGGCGACACCGCCCTGCTCACCGTCGTCCCCACCACCTCGCCCCAGTCGAAGGAGACCAGCGCCCTGGTGGACCGGCTGCGCGCCGAAGTCCTGCCCGCCGCCGGTGACGGCACGGGACTGCGGGTGTACGTCGGCGGGGTGACCGCGGGCTACGACGACTTCGCCGCCCTCATCGTCGGCAAGCTGCCGCCGTTCGTCGGGGTGGTGATCGGCCTCGGCTCCCTGCTGCTCCTGCTGGCCTTCCGCTCCTTCGCGATACCCCTGAAGGCCGCCGCGATGAACATCGCCGCGGTCGCCGCCTCCTTCGGGGTCGTCGTCGCGATCTTCCAGTGGGGCTGGGGCAGCGAACTCCTCGGCCTGGGCGCCGCCGGCCCCATCGAACCCTTCCTGCCCGTGATCATGGTCTCGGTCCTCTTCGGACTCTCCATGGACTACCAGGTCTTCCTGGTCGGCCGGATGTACGAGGAGTGGCTGGCCACCGGCGACAACCGACGGGCGGTACGGGTGGGACTCGCCGAGACCGGCCGGGTGATCAACTCCGCCGCCGTCATCATGATCTCGGTCTTCCTCGCCTTTGTCCTCACCGGTGACCGGATCATCGCCATGTTCGGCATCGCGCTGGCCGCCGCCGTCGCCCTGGACGCCTTTGTCCTGCGGACCCTGCTGGTCCCCGCCCTGATGCATCTCCTCGGCGGCGCCAACTGGTGGCTGCCCCGGCGCCTGGACCGGATCCTGCCCAGGATCACCGTGGAGCCGCCCTCCGCCCAGGGGCATGCGAGGATCGTGGAACAGCACGTTCCGGTCCATGACAGCGGCGACCGGATCAGCGCCGCGCCGTAGGACCCACGGCGCGGTACGCACCCAGCGGCGGCGGTACGCACACGACGGCGGTACGCACACGACGGCGATACGCGGGCCGCGCCGGCACGCAGACGGAGAGAAGCACCATGTTCGCGATACCCCTGGGCACCGGCGACGGCGAGCGGGCCGAGCTGCGCCCGCTGGAGCCCTGGCAGGCGGAGGAGTTCTTCGCCCATATGGAACGGGGCCGGGAGTTCATCGGCCGCCACATCGGGCTGCCCGACGTCAACCGCACCGTCGAGGAGGCCCGCGCCTATCTGACCGCGTACGCCGAGAAGCAGGCCGCCGACAGCGGCCGGATCTTCGGCATCTGGGCGGACGGGACCCTGGTCGGCGGAGTGCTCTTCCGGCTCTTCGACGCCGCCCAGGGCACCTGCGAGGTCGGCTGCTGGCTGGAGCGGGACGCCATCGGCCGGGGCCTGGTCACCCGTGCGGCCGGGGTCATCATCGACTGGGCGGTCGAGGAGCGCGGTATCCAGCGCGTGGAGTGGGTCGCGGGCGCGCGCAACGAGCCGAGCATCCGTACGGCCCAGCGGCTGGGGATGCGGCGCGACGGGGTGCTGCGGCAGGCCAACCTCTACCGGGGGGAACGCCATGACCTGGAGGTCTGGTCGATCCTCGCCCCCGAGTGGCGGGAGCTGCGGGCCGCCTCCTCCTGACCGGGGAGGCCAGGGGCCACCCCGGCCCGGCCCGCTCTCAGGTCCCTCTCAGACGGGCCGCCTAGCGTGCGCGCCATGGACCTCACGAAGACCGACAGGACCGACGGCCCGGCGGACGGCCCCCGCGACGGGGAGCCGACCGCCACCGCCTCGGAGAACACCGAGAACAGCAAGAGCACCGAGAACAGCAAGAGCACGGAGAGCACCGAGAACACCGGCACCGACGCCACCGCAGGTACCGACAAGGCCGACGCCACGGCCGGCACCGACGCCGACGGCACCGACGCGAGCGACGACGAGCACGACGCCGAGGGCGACGAAGAGAACGACGACGTCCTGGAGTCGGCGGAGAGCGGCTCCTCCGGGCTGCTCTCCGCCGCCGCCGGTGTCGTCTCCGCCGGACTCGCCGTCGTCGGCCTCAGCGGCAGCTGGGTCGGCCGGATCACCGCCGAGCGCCAGACCCTCATCGGCCAGATCGAGACCGCCCAGGGCAGCACCCCCGCCGCCCAGATCTCCGCGATCTACGGCGACGCCTGGCACACCACCGCCCTCGTCAACGGCATCTTCGCCCTGATCGCCCTGATCGTCGGCATCGCGGTGCTCACCCGGCCCGAACGCCCCGCCTGGGTACGCGCCCTGGCCGTCGGCGGCGCCGTCCTCGGCGCCATCGGCCTCTTCCTCGCCGCCGGGATGTACTTCGACCTCTTCCTCGCCATCCCCGAGGCGGGCTCCTGACCCGCTCCCGACACGGGGCCGCACGCCAGGGCGTAGGACCCCGGCCACCCGGCCCCGGGGAGGGGCCTTAGGGCCCGCGGACCCCCGGACGCCGGCCCCGCACCCCCCGGGCCCCCGGGCGTCGGCCCCGCACCCCCCCGGGCCCCCGGGCATCGGCCCTTACGCCCCGGGCCCTCCGGGGAGGGGGCCTCAGAGACCGGCGGCAGGGCCTCAGACGGGCGCCCCGCCCCGCCGCACCCCCGCCCGGCGGATCTAAGGCCCCCCGGGCAGGGAAGATCCGTAACCCTCCCCATGTGCGCCACCCCCCTGGGACACGAGAGTGGAACCACGGCAACCAGCCGCCCCCTCCGACACCCAGGAGCACCCCGTGTTCGAGCACCGCCTCCTCGTCCCCGTCCGCCAGGCCGAACTGATCCAGCGGGCCGACACCCACCGGCTGGCCCGCCTGGTCCGCGCCGCCCGCGGTACCCGCCGGAGGAGCACCCAGGACGCGGAGGGGCCGGTGGTCCGGCCCCATGACCGCTACGCCCCGGCGGCCTGAGCCCCCCGATGGCCATGGAGCCTAGGAGCCCCCAAAGCTCCCCGCCGGACCGCTGTGCGATGCTCGGCACCGTGGAGACCCGGTCCGTCAGCCCTGTATTCGTCGGCCGCGCCGGTGAGCTGTCCCTGCTCACCGGCGCGCTCGACCGTGTGGACACCCCCCGCCCCGAGGGCCGGGGCGAGCCCCAGGCACTCCTCGTCGGGGGCGAGGCCGGGGTCGGCAAGACCCGGCTGATCGAGGAGATGCTCGCCGAGGCCACCCGCCGGGGCGCCGTCGTCGCCGTCGGCGGCTGTGTCGAGATCGGCGCGGACGGACTCCCCTTCGCCCCCTTCTCGGGCGCGCTGCGCGCCCTCGACCGCCTGCTCCCCGGCGAACTGACCGCCGCCGCAGCGGGCCAGGAGGACGAACTCGCCCGGCTCCTGCCCGAACTCGGCGAACGCGCCCCCCACCGGGACACCGGCGGACGTGGCGAGGAGGACATCGCCCGGCTCTTCGAACTCACCGCCCGGCTGCTGGAGCGGATCGCCACCGACCGCACCGTCGTCCTCGTCCTGGAGGACCTCCACTGGGCGGACGCCTCCACCCGCCATCTCCTCGCCTATCTCTACCGCACCCTGCACCGCGGCCGGATCGTCCTCGTCGCCACCTACCGCTCCGACGACGTCCACCGCCGCCACCCGCTCCGCCCCTTCCTCGCCGAACTCGACCGGATGCGCACCGTCCAGCGCATCGAACTGACCCGCTTCACCCAGGACGAGGTCCACCACCAGCTCGCCGGAATCCTCGCGGGCGAACCCGAACCCGCCCTGGTCCGCAGGGTCTTCGAACGCTCCGACGGCAACGCCTTCTTCGTCGAGGAACTGGCCCGCAGCATCGCCGAGGGCAGCCCCTGCTCCGTCCCCGACTCCCTCCGCGACATCCTCCTCGTCCGGGTGGAGGCCCTCCCCGAGAACGCCCAGCGGGTGGCGCGGATCGTCGCCGAGGGCGGCTCCACCGTCGAGTACCCCCTGCTGCTCACCGTCGCCCGGCTCCCCGAGGACGACCTCATCGAGGCCCTGCGCGCCGCCGTCGGCGCCAACATCCTCCTCGCCACCGCCGACGGCGACGGCTATCGCTTCCGCCACTCCCTCGCCCGCGAGGCCGTCGCCGACGACCTCCTCCCCGGCGAACGCGCCCGGATCAACCGCCGCTGCGCCGAGGCCCTGGAGGCCGAACCCCGGCTGGTCCGCGCCGACGAACGGGCCACCCGGCTCGCCAGCTACTGGTACCACGCCCAGGACCCCGCCAAGGCCCTCCCCGCCGTCCTGCGCGCCTCCGTGGAGGCCCGGCTCCGCCATGCCTACGCCGAACAGCTCCGGCTCCTGGAGCGGGCGATGGAGCTGTGGGACACCGCCCCCGACACCGTCCGGGACGGGCTGCGCCCCCTGGACTACGCCGAGATCTACCCCGCCTGCGGCTGTGACCCCGACACCCCGCTGCGCTTCCTCGACCTGATGGCCGAGGCCACCGTCGCGGGCCGGCTCAGCAGCGCCCGGGAGCGGGCCCTGAAGATCACCAAGCGGGGCCAGCGGATGGCCGCGGAAGAAGGCGACCAGCTCCGCGAGGCATGGTTCGCGGTCGAGCGCTCCCGGCTGGTCTCCGCCCTCGGCCGGGGCGACGGCTGGGCCGAACTCGCCGAGGCCCAGAATCTGGTACGCGGCCTCCCGCCGTCCGCCGTGCACGCCGAGGTCCTGGCCGAGGTGGTCGGCTGGCAGCGGCTGCACACCCCCGGCCCCGACAGCCTGGAGACCGCCGAACGCGCCGTCTCCTACGCCCGCATGGTGGGCCAGGAGGAGATCGAGCTGAAGGCCCGCTTCATCCGCGGGGTCCTCACCACCGATGCCGGCGATGTCGCCACCGGGCTCGCCGAGATGCACGCCGTCCGGGAACGCGTCGTCCACCTCGGCCTGCCGACCCTCATCGGCCGTGTTCATGTGAACCTCCCCGCCGTACTCGAAGGCCTCGGCCGCTCCGAGGAGGCCGTCACCCTGATGACCGAGGGCATCGGACAGATGCACCACTACGGCCTGGTGGACTCCGAGGCCTGGATCCTCGGCAACCTCGCCGAGTCCCTCTACTCCCTCGGCCGCTGGGACGAGGCCGTCACCGCCGCCGGGAGCGCCCTGCGCAAGGCCCTCAGCCCCAAGCCCCGGGGGTTCGCCGCCGTCCAGCTCGCCCTGGTCTTCCTCGCCCGGGGCGACACGGCCGCCGCCGCCCGCCATCTGGAGACCGCCCGCACCCACTTCGGCACCTATGACCCCATGCCCCAGTCCTTTCTCCCCATCGCCTGTGTCGCCCATGGACTCGCCGCTGCCGAGGGCCGGGTGGCCGACGCCCGCGCCGAGTTCGCCCGTGCCGTGGGCAGCGGACTGCCGC
The DNA here is from genome assembly GCF_040299965.1 of Streptomyces sp. NPDC000594. Classification (NCBI taxonomy): domain Bacteria; kingdom Bacillati; phylum Actinomycetota; class Actinomycetes; order Kitasatosporales; family Streptomycetaceae; genus Streptomyces; species Streptomyces sp. NPDC000594. The sequence goes on from NZ_JBEPCY010000004.1 coordinate 466,621, forward strand.
CCTCGGCCCATCGCCATGCCTGGCCGCTGGTCCGCGCCGCCGCGACCCTGGAGGCCGACACCCGGGGCCTGCCCGCCGCCGCCCCCGGCCGCGAGGACGCCCTGGAGTTCATCCGCACCACCGTCCGCCCGCTCGCCGCGACCGTGCCGGTGTGGCGCGCCCATCAGCACTGGGTCTCCGCCGAGCTGCGCCGCGCCACCGGTGCGGACACCCCCACCGACTGGGCGGAGACCGACGCCCTCTTCCCGGAGGACTCCTTCCCCCGCGAGCGCGCCATGGTCCGCACCCGCTGGGCCCACAGCCTGCTCCCCTCGGACCGGGAGCACGCCACCGAGCTGCTGCGCCACGCCGACACCACCGCCCGCGCGGTGGGCGACCGGCCGCTCACCGAGGACATCGCGCTGATCGCCCAGAGCGCCCGGCTCGCCCTCACCGACCGCCCGGCCCGTACCGCCCGTGGCCAGGGCGCGGCCGACCGTACCCCCTCGGTCTCCGCACAGCCCGGCGCGGCACTCGGGCTGACCCCGCGCGAGGAGGATGTGCTGCGCCTGGTCGCGGCGGGCCGCAGCAACCGCCAGATAGCCGAGGCGCTCTACATCTCCCCGAAGACGGCGAGCGTCCATGTCTCCAATATCCTCGCCAAACTCGGAGTCTCCGGCCGGGGCGAGGCCGCCGCCCTGGCCCACCGGCTCCGTCTCTTCCCGCCTCTCGCTCCGGGGAACGACCCCGTCCCAGCCGCCTGACCCTCCGTCGGCCGCCCGCCGCCGCCGACCACTGACCCACCGGCCCCTGTTCAGGGCGCCGGTATCGCCTCGGTGCTGTCGGCAGTGCTGTCGGGGGTGTCGGCGGTGTCGTTGCCGGGCTCGCCCTCGGGGCCGTCGCCCGGCGGCAGGGGCAGGGTGTCCCGCCGCAGCAGCACCACCCCCGAGGTCAGGTCGATGGGGCCTCGGCAGGGGTCGGCGCTCCCCGCGTCCTCCCTGGTCAGCTCCAGTCGATTGCGCTCGTCCGCCAGATGGCGGCTCCCCGGGGTGAAGATCTCCTCGATTCCGCCGAACATGGGTCCCCCGAACTCGCTAGGTCACCCGCAGCCGCAGGATCCTGTCGTCGCCCGCCTTCGGGGTGCCCCGGGTGTCCGTCTCGCTCGTCACCAGCCAGAGCGAGGAGTCGCCCGCCGCCACCACCGTCCGCAGCCGTCCGTGCTTCTTCTGGAGGAACGGCTGGGGCTCCGCCGAGAGTTCCGCCCCGTCGAGGGGAATTCGCCAGAGCCGCTCGCCCCGCAGCCCGGCCATCCAGATCGAGCCCTCGGCCCAGGCGATCCCGCTGGGCGACGCCTCGCTCGTCCGCCACTGGGCCACCGGGTTCACATAGCGGGGGTCGTCGCCCTTGCCCTCCACCTCCGGCCAGCCGTAGTTCTTCCCCGGCCGGACGAGATTCAGCTCGTCCCAGGTGTTCTGTCCGAACTCCGCCGCCCAGAGCCGCCCTTGGGCGTCCCAGGCCAGCCCCTGCACATTGCGGTGGCCCAGCGAGTAGACCAGCGACCCCGGCTCCGGGTTGTCCGGGGCCGGCTCCCCCTCCGGGGTCATCCGGAGGATCTTGCCGCCCAGCGACTTCGGGTCCTGGGCGAGCCCGGTCTCCCCGATCTCGCCGGTGCCGATGTAGAGCATCTTGTCCGGGCCGAAGGCGATCCGCCCGCCGTTGTGGATCACTCCCTTGGGGATGCCCCGCAGCACCGTGTCGGGGGCGCTCAGCCGCCGCCCGGCGGACTTGCGCTCGTCGTACCGCATCCGCACGACCCGGTTGTCCGACTGGGTGGTGAGATACGCGTACACCTGCCGGTCCGAGGCGAAGCGGGGGGAGAGCGCCAGCCCCAGCAGTCCGCCCTCGCCCCCCGGCGACACCCCGGGCACCTCGCCGACCTCGGTCTTCTTCCCGTCCTTGGCGGAGACCCGGACGATCGTGCCCCGGTCGCGCGAGGCGACCAGCAGATCCCCCTCCGGCAGCGCGGTCACGCCCCAGGGCGACTCCAGATCCTCGGTGAGGGTCGACTCCACCGTCACCGACCCCTTCGCGGGCGGCGGGGCGGGCGTCGCCGGATCCTTCGCCGCCGCCGACCCCGTACCGGAACCGGATCCGGAGGGTGAGGCTCCGCGCGCCGGGGACGAGGACTCCATCCCGGGCCAGGGCGGTGCCTCCCCGCCGCCGTCCGAGGAGCATCCGGTGGCCACCAGGGCCACCACGGCCGTCACCACCGCCACCGCACCAGGTCGCTGCATCGCGCCGATCCCCTTCCGTGCCAGGTCCGCAGGCCCCGGCGGGGGCCCCGACCTTGTTACGCCCCCCGCCTCCCTGAGGTTCCCGATCCCGTGAGGTTCCCGTTCCCCGGGATCCACCGCCGCCCCCGATCGGCCGTACCCGGGACGCAACCCCGGAAGCCCGTGGCCTCAGTCCCAGGAGCCCCGTGCCGCCGGCAGCCCCTCGATCTCCCACACATCACGCGGCGACAGCCCCAGCCGTGCCGCCGCCGCGTTCTCCACCGCCCACTCCACCCGTTTGGCCCCCGGCACCGCGACCACATTCCGGCCGCGCCCCAGCACCCACGCCAGCGCCACCTGTGCCGGGGTCCACCCCGCCCCGTGCCGGGCCGCGATCCGCCGCAACCCCGCCACCAGCGGCTGGTTCGCCGCCATCATCTCCGCCGTGAAACGGGGGTGCCGCGCCCGGATGTCATCCGGCTCGAACCCCTGCCCCGGCTTCAGCGTCCCGCTCAGAAAGCCGCTCCCCAGCGGCATCCCCGCCAGAAAACCCACACCGCGCGCCTCGCACCACGGCAGCAGCCGTTCCAGCGCCTGGGCCGACCAGACCGACAGCTCCGCCTGGACCGCGCCCACCGGGAACACCTGCTGGAGCCGGTCCAGTTGGCGGATCGTTCCGTCGTACAGATCACCCGGACGGCCCCGCTCCCGCTCGCGCCGGGACCCCCGGGCGCCCGCCCCGCGCGCTCCCACCGCACGCGCGCCCATCGCACACACCCCGAGCGCCCGCACCTTCCCCGCGCCGACCAGCTCCGCCATGGCGCCCCAGGTCTCCTCCACCGGCACCTCGGGATCGGCGCGATGCAGCTGATAGAGGTCGATCACATCGGTCTGCAACCGTCTGAGCGAGGCGTCGCACGCCCGGCGCACATAGCCGGGGCGCCCATTGGCCACCACATGCCCGTCCCCCACGAGCAGCCCGACCTTGGTCGACACAAAGGCGTCCCGCCGCCGTTCCCGCAACACCCGGCCGATCAACAGCTCATTGGTGAAGGGACCGTACATATCCGCGGTGTCCAGCAGGGTGACCCCGGCGTCCAGCGCCGCGTGCACGGTGCGCACCGATTGTTCCCCGCGTTGCTGGGAGGAGGTGTACGCCCAGCTCATCGGCATACAGCCGAGCCCGATCGCGCCCACTTCCAGAGCCGACGCACCGAGTGTCCTGCGCTCCACCTGCCCGTACCCCTCCGTTGGCCGTCCACCAAACTAACCAATGCGGAGCACCCCTTTCCGCACGCCCCGCCCCCCGTCACGACAGGCGCCCCGGCCCCGGCCCCGCCGCGACGGCACTTCCGCCCGATCCGCCCCATCCCGCCCGGTCACGTCAAGGCGCCCGTCAAGGCGCCCGTCAAGGCGCCCGACAAGGTGGTCGGGAAGATCCAAACGAGAGGCCCTAGTGCTGTGGGCGTCGCGGGCCGGTGAACGTTTCCGGTCACAGCACTAGCCTCGTGGTCATGACGACCGACATATGGCTTCCGCTCCCGCCCGACAGCATCGAGGGGCTGCCCACCCCCGAGGAGTCCGGCTTCCGCTATCTCTTCTGGGACGGCGCCCAGGAGTTCCCGGCGGACCCGGCGGACTGTGCCTTCTACGGTGTCCCGTACCTCAGAGGGCCGGCGGTCGCGGTACGCCCCTTGCCCGGGATGACCTCCCTCCGGGTGATTCAGACACTCTCCGCAGGCACCGACCATGTCGTACCGGCGCTCGGAACGCTCCACTCCGGCGTACGCCTCTGCAACGCCCGGGGGGTCCACGAGGCGTCCACCGCCGAGCTGGCCCTCACGCTGACCCTCGCCGCCCTGCGCGGGATCCCCGGGTTCGTCCGCGGCCAGGACGCCGAGGAGTGGCGGGCCGGCTTCTACCCCGCCCTCGCCGACAAGTCGGTGCTCATCGTGGGGTACGGGGCGATCGGCGCGGCCATCGAGGAACGCCTGATTCCGTTCGAGTGTGCGCGGGTTGTGCGCGTCGCGCGCTCCGCCCGTGCCACGGCGCACGGGGAGGTGCACGCACTGAGCGAAATGCCCTCTCTGCTCCCGGAAGCCGATGTGGTGATCCTTTCGACCCCGTTGACCGACTCGACGCGCTCCCTGGTCAGCTCCGATTTCCTGGCCCGGATGAAGGACGGGGCGCTGCTGGTGAATGTCGCCCGGGGGGCCGTGGTGGACACCGACGCACTCCTCGCCGAGCTGGAGACCGGCCGGATCACCGCCGCGCTCGATGTGACCGATCCCGAGCCGCTGCCTTCCGGTCACCCGCTGTGGCACGCCCCTGGAGTGCTGATCAGTCCCCATGTCGGCGGCTCCACTTCGGCGTTCATGCCGCGTGCCCACCGACTGCTGAGGGATCAGCTCCGGCGCTTCGCGGACGGCGGGCCGCTCGCCCATGTCGTCCTCACCACCGCCTAGCACCGGCCCTTCCCCGACCCCTGGACGCACCCCGGACGTACCGCCGACATGACGGCGCCACTCCGCCGTCATGTCGTCACATCCGGAAACTCTGCGAAGTCATCCGATCGCTGGGCGTTTCGGCGTGGTATCTGACAGTCACGCAGCGTAGAGCGGCTATGTCCCTGAGTGACGGTCCTGGTGTATCGTCCGGACCTGGGGGCCGCGCCGGAGCACGGGTGCGGTGCGGAGCGCGACCTGACTGCCAATCAGACTTCGAGGGGGGCGACGGGCGATGCACGGCCAATGGACCAAAGATCCGACCTGGTGGGGATGGAGGCGGCGACCGTCGGACCCCGGCCCGGCCGCCGCCCGGACCGCGGCACGGACACGGATCGCGACCATCCCGACCACGACGCGGCCATGGACCACGACCACGGGGGCCACCACAGAAACCACGCCGACACCGACGACGGCACCCACGCCGACACCGGTACCGGTACCCACACCGGCACCGGCACCGACACCGACGACGGCACCGGCCCGGACCACGACAGCGCGGACCACGACGGCCCGGTGCTCGACACCGGCCCGGACGGCGGCACCGGCCCGGCCCGCCACCGCCGGCCCGCCCGGCCCGATCCCCGGCGACCGGATCACCCGGGAGCTGCCCCGCGCCACCGCCGAGCCCCCGCGCCCGTGGGGAGCGGGGCGGTGAGCGCGCCCGGGGCCCTGCTGGCCCGTGGATCCGTCCCCGGCCCCACGGGGCTCCTCGCCCAGCTCGCCCTCGCCCTGATCTGCGCGGGCTACGCCGTCGGCGCCGCCGTCGGCTGGGGCTCCCGCGAACTCGCCGTGATCATGGGCGACTTCGGCCTCAGCGCAGGCGCCCTCGTCGCCTCCGTCTCCTGCCTCCTCTACGCCCGCAGCAGCCCGCCCCGGCACCGCCCCGCCTGGCTGCTCTTCGCCCTCTCGTCCATGATGGCCAGCGCCGGGAACTTCGTCTGGGGCTGGTACGAGGTGGTCCTCGACCGCAAGGTCCCCGGCCCCTCCCTCGCCGATCTCTTCTTCCTCTGCTTCGCCCCGCCCGCCATCATCGGCCTGCTCGTCCTCGCCAAACGCCCGGTCACCCGGGCCGGCTGGGTCTGTCTGGCCCTCGACGCCTGGCTGATCGGCGGCTCCCTGCTGACGCTCTCCTGGAGCCTCGCCCTCGCCCACACCACCCGGGTCCAGGGCGAGAGCGTCGCCCCCGCCGCCCTCTCGCTGGCCTATCCGCTCCTGGACATCGTGCTGGTCAGCATGGTCCTGGCGCTCCACTTCCGCCGTTCCGCCGCGAATCGTTCCGCCGTGAACACCGCCATCGGCGCCCTCGCGCTCACCGTCCTCTGCGACGCGCTGTTCACCTCGCCGCTGCTGCGCGAGAGCTACCGCTCGGGCCAGCTGCTCGACGCCGGCTGGTTCGCCGGCTCGCTGCTGCTGGCCTACGCGCCCTGGGGCGCCCGCCGCCCGCTGGAGCCTCCCAGGCCCCCGCGCGGCCCCCGCGCCCCCCGGCTGCCCAGCCGCCCCGTCGCGGGCTCCCTGGCCGCCCTCACCCCGTACCTCGCCGCCGCCGTCTGCACCCTCGGGATCCTCTACAACGTCGTCCAGGGGCGCACCGTCGACCGGGTCGTCGTCCTCACCGGCTGCGGCGTGGTGCTCGCCCTCGTCGTCCGCCAGGGGATCATGCTCCTCGACAACATCGCCCTCACCCAGGAGCTGGCCCAGAAGGAGAACCACTTCCGCTCCCTGGTCCAGGGGTCCAGCGATGTGATCATGATCGCCGCCCCGGGCGGCACCCTGCGCTATGTGAGCCCCGCCGCCAGCGGGGTCTACGGCCGGGACGCCGAGGACATGGTCGGCACCCCGCTCTCCGCCCTGATCCACCCCGACGACCTCGGCCGGGTCCTGCACGAGGTGCGCCGATTCCTCGCCGCCGACCCCGGCGACGAGTCGACCACCCGGATCGAGTGCCGCTTCCGCTCCGGCCGGGGGGACTGGCTCAATGTCGAGTCCACCGTCAACCGCCACCAGGGCGGACTGATCTTCAACAGCCGCGATGTCACCGAGCGGGTCAGACTCCAGGCCCAGCTCCAGCACAGCGCCGAGCACGACCCGCTCACCGATCTGCCCAACCGGGCCCTCTTCACCGAGCGGGTCCGCCAGGCGCTCGCCGGGCGCCGGGCCGGTGACCCGGGCACCGCCGTGCTCTTCATCGACCTCGACGGCTTCAAGGGCGTCAACGACCGCCTCGGCCACCAGGCCGGTGACGAGCTGCTGATCCAGGCCGCACACCGGCTGGGCGACTCGGTACGCGCCGGGGACACCGCCGCCCGGCTCGGCGGGGACGAGTTCGCCGCCCTGATCCTCGGCGACGGCGTCCACGACAAGGCCGCCCGGGAGAGCCAGGTGGTGGAGATCGCCGAGCGGCTGCGGCTGACCCTCTCGCAGCCGTACCGCATCGACGGCAACGACGTCCGGGTCGCCGCCTCCATCGGGGTCGCCTTCGCCGAGAAGGGCATCAACCCCGCCGACCTCATGCGCAACGCCGACCTCGCCATGTACCGGGCCAAGGCCGGCGGCAAGGACCGGGTCGAGCTGTACGCGCCCCAGATGCAGGCCGAGGTGGTGCGCCGCACGGAGCTGGCCGCCCGGCTGCGCAGCGCCCTCCACGAGGGGGAGTTCGCGCTGCTGCACCAGCCGGTGGTGAGCCTGACCACCGGGCGGATCGAGGCCATCACCGCCCAGGCCCGCTGGCGCTCCGCCCAGGGCATCCTCTTCACCCCGGCCGAGTTCCTGCGGGTCTCGGGGGACACCGAGCGCACCGCCGAGCTGGGTCACTGGCTGCTGGAGGAGGCGGTGGAGCAGGCCGCCGAGCGGGACCGTCTCGGCCACCGGGTCCCGGTGACGGTACGGGTCTCCGCGCGTCGACTGCTGGACCGGTCCATGCCGCTCGCCACGGTGGAGGCCCTGCTCACGCGGTACGGGCTGCCCTCCGGCGCGTTGATCGTGGAGCTGTCCGACTATGACCCGCTGATCCCCTTCGAGGAGCTGGAACAGCGGCTGGCGGGGCTGCGGAGACTCGGGGTGCGGATCGCCCTCGACGGTCTCGGCAGCGGTCATGCCGCCTTCACCGCGCTGCGCCGGCTCCCCGTCGACATACTCAAACTCGACCGGGAGCTGGTGGAGGGGATCGTCGAGTCCGCCCGGCTGCACAAGATCACCAGCGGGCTGCTGAGGATCGCCTGTGATCTCGGTCTCCAGTCGGTGGCCGACGGGGTGGACGTACCCGAGCAGATCATCGCCCTGCGCGCGATGGGCTGTACCCATGGCCAGGGCATGGCCTTCGCGGGGCTGCTGGACGAGTACCGGCTGCGCCGCGCCCTGGTCCGGGACGACTTCACCGTCCCCGGTGGCCTGGCCCTTCCCGTACCGCACCGCTGGCGGGTCGAGCACCCCCAGTGGACCAAATAGTGAGATCGCCGTCCCATCCACTTGACACATACAGCACGTCAGGGGGAGGGTCGGAGCCATGCGCACCCGAATTCTCGTACTTGGCAAGCGCGTCGGCTGAGCGGGGACCTGACCCAGGCCCCCGCTGTCCACCTCCGACGCGCTCCCCTCGCTTGCCTCACGGCACGAGGGGTTTTTTGTTGCACCGACACCCCCGCCCAAGCAGGAGAAAAACGGCGAAACCACCGGATAACCCCCGGCATCGTCATCGGGTGGGCACCAGGCACCACCCCCGCCTGACCACCGCCGCACCACCATCGGAACCGGTAGAACTCACCACAGCACCGAGTGATACCCCGTAAGAAAGGTCCCAGGGACTCCCCGGAAACCCCGGTAGCCCCCAGGATCGAGCAGAGACCGAGCAGAGAAACAGCAGAGAACCAGCAGAGCCCGCAGCGAGCCGGACCGCCGACCCGCTGGAACCAAGCGTCACAGTGTCACCCTCAGCTTCAGCCCTCAGTTTCGAGAAGAGAATGCCGATGACCGAGCAGGCCACCGGGGCCCACCATCCGCAGCCGCGGGCCCGTACCGGCGGACACCCGACCGTTCCCGCAGTCGAGCACGTCACGGGCGCGCAGTCCCTCATCCGTTCTCTTGAGGAAGTGGGGGCCGACACCGTCTTCGGTATCCCCGGCGGCGCGATCCTCCCCGCGTACGACCCGATGATGGACTCCACCCGGGTGCGCCACATCCTGGTCCGGCACGAGCAGGGCGCGGGCCACGCGGCCACCGGCTACGCCCAGGCCACCGGCAAGGTCGGGGTCTGCATGGCCACCTCAGGGCCGGGCGCCACCAATCTGGTCACCCCGATCGCCGACGCCCATATGGACTCGGTCCCGATCGTCGCCATCACCGGCCAGGTCGCCTCCAAGGCGATCGGCACGGACGCCTTCCAGGAGGCGGACATCGTCGGCATCACCATGCCGATCACCAAGCACAACTTCCTGGTCACCAAGGCGGAGGACATCCCGCGGACCATCGCCGAGGCGTTCCACATCGCCTCCACCGGCCGCCCCGGACCGGTCCTGGTCGACATCGCCAAGGACGCCCTCCAGGCCCGGACCACCTTCAGCTGGCCGCCCACCCTGGACCTGCCCGGCTACCGCCCGGTCACCAAGCCGCACGCCAAGCAGATCCGCGAGGCCGCCAAGCTGATCGTCCAGGCCAAGCGCCCGGTCCTCTATGTCGGCGGCGGCGTCATGAAAGCCCATGCCACCGCCGAGCTGAAGGTGCTCGCCGAGCTGACCGGCGCCCCCGTCACCACCACCCTGATGGCCCTGGGCTCCTTCCCCGACAGCCACCCGCTCCATGTCGGCATGCCCGGTATGCACGGCTCGGTCACCGCCGTCACCGCGCTCCAGAAGGCCGACCTGATCGTCGCCCTCGGTGCCCGCTTCGACGACCGGGTCACCGGCAAGCTGGACAGCTTCGCCCCGTACGCCAAGATCGTCCACGCGGACATCGACCCCGCCGAGATCGGCAAGAACCGCGCCGCCGACGTCCCGATCGTCGGGGACGCCCGCGAGGTCATCGCCGACCTGGTCCAGGCGGTCCAGGCCGAGCACACCGAGGGCCACATCGGCGACTACGGCCTCTGGTGGACCGACCTCAACCGCTGGCGCGAGACCTACCCCCTCGGCTACGACCAGCCCGAGAACGGCTCCCTCTCGCCGCAGCAGGTCATCCAGCGCATCGGACAGCTCGCCCCCGAGGACACCATCTACGCGGCGGGCGTCGGCCAGCACCAGATGTGGGCCGCCCACTTCATCGAGTACGAGCAGCCCGCCACCTGGCTGAACTCCGGCGGCGCCGGGACCATGGGGTACGCGGTCCCCGCCGCCATGGGAGCCAAGGCGGGCGCCCCCGACCGCACCGTCTGGGCGATCGACGGCGACGGCTGTTTCCAGATGACCAATCAGGAACTGACCACCTGCTCCCTGAACAACATCCCCATCAAGGTCGCCGTCATCAACAACGGCGCCCTGGGCATGGTCCGGCAGTGGCAGACCCTCTTCTACAACCAGCGCTACTCCAACACCGTCCTGCACTCCGGTCCCGGGGCCACCGGCAAGGAGCCCAGCGCCGGCACCCGCGTCCCCGACTTCGTCAAGCTGGCGGAGGCCATGGGCTGCGTCGCCCTGCGCTGTGAGTCCCCGGACGACCTCGACAAGGTCATCGCCGAGGCCAACGCCATCAACGACCGCCCCGTCGTGGTCGACTTCATCGTCCACGAGGACGCCATGGTCTGGCCGATGGTCGCCGCCGGGACCTCCAACGACGAGGTCATGGCCGCCCGCGGGGTCCGCCCCGACTTCGGCGACGGCGAAGACGACTGAGAACCGCGAGAGCCGCAGAAAGAGGTACCACCACCATGCCCACCAAGCACACGCTCTCCGTTCTGGTCGAGAACACGCCCGGTATCCTGGCCAGGATCGCCGCGCTCTTCTCCCGCCGGGGCTTCAACATCGACTCGCTCGCGGTCGGCGTCACCGAACACCCCGACATCTCCCGCATCACCATCGTGGTGAATGTCGCGGATCTGCCGCTGGAGCAGGTGACCAAGCAGCTCAACAAGCTCGTCAACGTGCTCAAGATCGTCGAACTGGAACCCAGCGCCGCGATCCAGCGCGAACTCGTCCTGGTGAAGGTCCGCGCCGACAACGAGACCCGCTCCCAGATCGTGGAGATCGTCCAGCTCTTCCGCGCCAAGACGGTCGACGTCTCACCCGACGCCGTCACCATCGAGGCCACCGGATCCAGCGACAAGCTGGAGGCCATGCTGAAGATGCTGGAGCAGTTCGGCATCAAGGAGCTGGTCCAGTCCGGCACGATCGCCATAGGACGGGGCGCCCGCTCCATCACCGACCGGTCGCTGCGCGCCCTCGACCGAAGCGCCTGATCCGAAGCGCCTGACCCCTGGCGCCTGACCCCCGGCGCCCGATCCGAAGCGCCCGACCCCCAGTACTTCCCCATCCAGCCCCGCCGTACGGTGGGACGCACACCTGTGAATCAAGGAGACAACCCAGTGGCCGAGCTGTTCTACGACGCCGACGCCGATCTGTCCATCATCCAGAACCGCAAGGTCGCGGTGATCGGGTACGGCAGTCAGGGCCACGCCCACGCGCTCTCGCTGCGCGACTCGGGCGTCGATGTCCGCGTCGGTCTGCACGAGGGCTCCAAGTCCAAGGCCAAGGCCGAGGAGCAGGGCCTGCGCGTCGTCACCCCCGCCGAGGCCTCGGCCGAGGCCGACGTCATCATGATCCTGGTCCCGGACCCGATCCAGGCCCAGGTCTACGAGGAGTCCATCGCCCCCCACCTCAAGGACGGCGACGCCCTCTTCTTCGGCCACGGCCTGAACATCCGCTTCGGCTTCATCAAGCCGCCCGCAGGCGTCGACGTCGCCATGGTCGCCCCCAAGGGCCCGGGCCACCTGGTCCGCCGTCAGTACGAGGAGGGCCGCGGCGTTCCCTGCATCGCCGCCGTCGAGCAGGACGCCACCGGCAAGGCCTTCGAGCTGGCGCTCTCGTACGCCAAGGGCATCGGCGGCACCCGCGCCGGCGTCATCAAGACCACCTTCACCGAGGAGACCGAGACCGACCTCTTCGGCGAGCAGGCCGTGCTCTGCGGCGGCACCGCCGCCCTGGTCAAGGCCGGCTTCGAGACCCTGGTCGAGGCGGGCTACCAGCCGGAGATCGCGTACTTCGAGTGCCTCCACGAGCTGAAGCTGATCGTGGACCTGATGTACGAGGGCGGCCTGGAGAAGATGCGCTGGTCGGTCTCCGAGACCGCCGAGTGGGGCGACTACGTCACCGGCCCGCGGATCATCAACGACCAGACCAAGGCCGAGATGAAGAAGGTCCTCACCGAGATCCAGGACGGCACCTTCGCCCGGACCTGGATGGACGAGTACCACGGTGGTCTGAAGAAGTACAACGAGTACAAGACGCAGGACGAGAACCACCTGCTGGAGACCACCGGCAAGGAGCTGCGCAAGCTGATGAGCTGGGTCGACAACGACGACCAGTAAGTCGGAACAAGGGCCGGGACGCCGCTGTCCCGGCCCTTCGCCGTTGGTACGGGAAACCGCGCCGACGGGGGTACGGGAAACCGCCCCCGCGTCGGTACGGGAAACTGTCCGGCGTCGGTACGGGAAACCGCTCCGCGCGCAGGTCCGGGGGCCTTCGCCACTTCGTCCAGCCCCGGAAGGGTGATCCTTCCGTAACGGCGCGGGAGAAGGACCGGACCACCACTACACTGCTCAACAACACAACGCGTCAGGCCCACAGTGTCGTGCGTCTTCCACGCGGCTTGCCCCTCCACCGCCTGCGGCCGTCGGGACGGCCGTCCTCCCCACCGAGGCTTCGGGAGCCAGGGTGGGGCCCCCATGGACATGTGAGGACTCACGTGAGCTTGAACCCCAGCCAGAAGCCAGTGGTACTCATCGCGGAAGAGCTGTCACCCGCCACGGTGGACGCGCTCGGGCCGGACTTCGAGATCCGGCACTGCAATGGAGCCGACCGCGCCGAGCTGCTCCCGGCCATCGCCGATGTGGACGCCATCCTGGTGCGCTCCGCCACCAAGGTGGACGCCGAGGCCATCGCCGCCGCCCGCAAGCTGCGGGTCGTCGCCCGCGCCGGGGTCGGCCTCGACAATGTCGATGTCTCCGCCGCCACCAAGGCCGGCGTGATGGTCGTGAACGCCCCGACCTCCAACATCGTCACCGCCGCCGAGCTGGCCTGCGGTCTGCTGGTCGCCACCGCGCGCAACATCCCCCAGGCCAACACCGCCCTGAAGAACGGCGAGTGGAAGCGCTCCAAGTACACCGGTGTGGAGCTGAGCGAGAAGACCCTCGGCGTCGTCGGCCTCGGCCGGATCGGCGTCCTGGTCGCCCAGCGCATGTCCGCCTTCGGGATGAAGGTCGTCGCGTACGACCCCTATGTGCAGTCCGCGCGGGCCGCCCAGATGGGCGTCAAGCTGGTCACCCTGGACGAGCTGCTGGCCGCCTCCGACTTCATCACCGTGCACCTCCCCAAGACCCCCGAGACCCTGGGGCTCATCGGGGACGAGGCGCTGCACAAGGTCAAGCCCACGGTCCGGATCGTCAACGCCGCCCGTGGTGGCATCGTGGACGAGGACGCCCTCTACTCCGCCCTCAAGGAGGGCCGGGTGGCCGGCGCCGGTCTCGATGTGTACGCCACCGAGCCCTGTACCGACTCCCCGCTCTTCCAGTTCGACCAGGTCGTCTGCACCCCGCACCTGGGCGCCTCCACCGACGAGGCCCAGGAGAAGGCCGGTATCTCGGTCGCCCGCTCGGTCCGTCTCGCCCTCGCCGGTGAGCTGGTCCCGGACGCGGTCAATGTCCAGGGCGGTGTCATCGCCGAGGACGTCAAGCCCGGACTGCCGCTGGCCGAGCGCCTCGGCCGGATCTTCACCGCGCTCGCGGGCGAGGTCGCCGTCCGTCTCGATGTCGAGGTGTACGGCGAGATCACCCAGCACGATGTGAAGGTGCTGGAACTCTCCGCGCTCAAGGGCGTGTTCGAGGACGTGGTGGACGAGACGGTCTCCTATGTCAACGCCCCGCTCTTCGCCCAGGAGCGCGGTGTCGAGGTCCGCCTCACCACCAGCTCCGAGTCGCCCGACTACCGCAATGTGGTCACCGTGCGCGGCACCCTCTCCAGCGGCGAGGAGGTCGCGGTCTCCGGCACCCTGGCCGGCCCCAAGAACCTCCAGAAGCTGGTCGCGATCGGCGACCACGATGTCGATCTCGCCCTCGCCGACCACATGATCGTCCTCCGGTACGACGACCGCCCCGGCGTCGTCGGCACGGTCGGCCGCATCCTGGGCCAGGCGGGTCTGAACATCGCCGGTATGCAGGTCTCCCGCCATGAGGAGGGCGGCGAGGCGCTGGTCGTCCTCACCGTGGACGACACCGTCCCGGCGCCGGTGCTCGTGGAGATCTCCGAGGAGATCGGCGCGACCTCGGCCCGCTCGGTCAATCTGGTCTGAGTTCCGTCCTCTTTCTTTTCTCTCGTACGAGGGGCCCGGCGCACAGGGCAGGCGCCGGGCCCCTCGGCGTTCCCCGGCGGTGTTTCCCGGCAGGGGAGGGGGTCAGGGGATCAGCCCGACCCAGCCGTACAGCTCCACGATCTCGATCACCCCGAGGACCAGGAGCACGACCCCGGCGCCCAGCGAGGGCGGCAGCAGGATCAGGCCGAGGACCAGCCCGAAGACCCTGTCCTCCTTCATGGCCGGTCGTGTCATGGCCCGGGACGGGTTGCGCGCGTCGTAGACGATCTCCACCTCGCTGGGCTTCTGCTCCGGAGCGGGGCAGGTGCGCCGCTTCCCCGTCTGATCGGTGAACTCGTAGAACCAGCCCAGGGATTGGGCGTCCTGCACCAGCCGCCCCGTGACCGTGATCCCATGGGTGCGCAGGCCCCACGTCGGGCCGACCGTCTCCACGAGCAGGCCCTTGGCCACGAGCCAGCCGATCCAGGTCAGCAGGGGCCAGACCGCCCAGTAGATGAGAGCGGAGATCGGCCTGAGTACATTCTGGCCCGCTTCCCCGCCCCTCACGGCCGCGATCAGCCAGGCCAGGACCAGCAGATAGACGATGACCGTCGCCGTCCAGGCCAGCTGCCGACCCGTCGCCCGGGGCCGGGGCCGCCGCTTCCCCACCGGCTCCACGCTCACCAGCGCCGCCCCGTCCCGATGGGCCTCAGCGGCGTCCCGTACGGGTATCTCCTCCCGTACCCGCGCCACGAAGGCCGCGACCGCCGGAGCGCTCGTACAGCGGACCGTCCCGCCCTCCGCGACGGTGTCCGCGCCGGTCAGCACCACGGCGAAGGTGCGCCCGCCCCGCCCGCGCGCCTCCGCGCGCTCGATCGCCTCCACCGGGATCCGCCGGGCCTCCCGCCGGGTGCGGATCACCAGGGCATCCTCCTCCAGCCGGGCGGTGGTGCCATGACGGCCATGAAGTACCAGCGGCGAGCGGGAAGTTGCGTCCATCGCCGCACGATAGATCACGTGAGCGGGATCCAGCCATGGACGGCGGGCCTCGGCCGGACACTCCTTGGCCGCGCGGGGCGGGAGGGGCGGGACGAGACTGGAGAGCATGACAGGCCGTGCTTCCGCAGAGGGCCCGCCGGGACCGCGACCGGCCGCGGTGACAGCGGTGAAAAGGGTCGACTACACGGGCGCCGTGTACGGGTCGCTGCTCGCCGCGTCGGTGGTCGCCGGTGTCGGGACGGTGGACTCGTACACCCGAATGGACCTGGTCCTGCTGCTGCTCGGCACCGGAGTGGTGTTCTGGGCCGCGCATGTCTTCGCCCGCCTCTTCGGGGAGCGGATCGCGGACCCCGCGCTCAGCGGCGCGAAGATCTGGCAGGACCTCCGCGCGGAGTGGCCGATCGTCAAGGCGGCCGTTCCGCCGGCCGTCGCCGTGGCCGTCAGCCCACTGCTCGGGCTCGGCCCGGAGGGAACCCTGTGGCTGGCGCTCTCCGTCGCCATCGCCGGCCAGGTCGGCTGGGCGTCGCTCGCCGCACTCCGGGTGGGTGCCTCAAGGCGGCTGGTACTGGTGGCCGGGGCGGCCAATCTGCTGCTCGGCCTGCTCGTCGTGCTCCTCAAGATCGCCCTCAAGTAGGGGGCCGCTGCGGCCCTCCTCGCGCAGGACGAGCGCGGAACCCTCCCCGGGGCCATGCTGGAGAGGACGCGGCCGCGCCCGCGGCCCGCACATGCAGGGAGGACTGCGATGGAGGGCCAGCAGATCCTGGCGTACGACTATCCGCTGCTCGGTGCCTTCTGGACCGTGATGTGGATCTTCCTGTGGGTGATGTGGTTCCTGTTGCTGTTCCGCGTCATCACCGATGTCTTCCGGGACGACGATCTGACCGGCTGGGCGAAGGCGGCCTGGCTGATCTTCGTCCTGGTCGTCCCCTTCCTCGGCGTCCTGGTGTACGTGATCGTCCGCGGCAGGAAGATGGGCACCCGCGAGATCCGCCACGCACAGGAGCGGCAGACCGCGATGGACAACTACATCCGTGAGACGGCGGGCAAGGGCGGCAGCGCCACCGAGCTGGCCAAACTCTCCGAGCTGAAGGCGAAGGGCGACATCACCGAGGCCGAGTTCCAGCGGGCCAAGGAGAAGATCCTCCACTAGCGGGGGATCCTCCCCCGGCGAGGAGTACGCGCGGTGGTACGCCACCGGTCCCCATGGCCACGGCGAGGTCATGGGGACCGGCTCGGTTCCTCAGCCGCTCAGCACGGCCGGAAGGAGCTGATCCTGTCGTTGATCCACCCGGGCAGGCTGGCCCACCACTCCCAGGGGCCGATCCGGAACTCAAGACCGCCGTAGTTCGGGTGCTCGTAGAAACAGATGGAGTAGTGCGAGTCGTTGATGATCGAGGAGACCTGGTCCTGGTACTGGCCCAGGTTCGAGAAGACGTTGGGCATATGGAAGGGGAGGGAGTATCCCCCGTAGTTCGCGTCCTTCCTCAGACACAGGCTGCGCCCGTTCTCCATACAGCCGGCGGCCTCTGCGGGGGTCGCGTTCGCGACCACGCCGGCCGAGGCTATGAGGGTGGCCGCAGCGCCGAGAAGCGCCAGCCGCCGCTTGGCGTGCGAAAGGACGGAGGACCTGCCGTCGACGCTGGAACGCATGGGTGCCTTTCTTTCCGCTTGCTGTCCGGTTCTTGGCGTTTCGGCACTGGAATGAGCGGGCAGTGGTGCCGCGCTCCCGGGTGGGCGGCTCATCGTCAGCAGGGCCGGTAGGACGAGATCTTGTTGTCGATCCAGGAGGGGATCGTGGCCCACCACTCGCCGGGGCCGATCCTGAACTCCAGCCCCCTGAAGTTGGTGTGCTCGTAGAAGCACATCCTGAGATCCGTGCTGTTGCTGATCGAGGACGTGGTGTCGTGCGCCGGTCCGCCCAGCGCGGAGACCCAGGTCGGCGCACCGCTGGGGTAGACCGGGATCGAGTAGTTGGGGTTGGCGTAGATGAAGACGCCGGCCATCCGGGCACCCGGGGTGGCGGTCGCAGGCGTGGCGGTCGCCACGAGACCCACCGTCGCGGCCAGTGCCCCCACGACACCGGCCGCCGCGAACCGCTGCACGGCCTTCCTCGGTAACGACGGTATCGACGGTATCGACATGAAGTCTTCCTTTCCTGGCGGGGTTCCTTGCGGGCCCCTGACGGGGAATGGGCCCGGCCCTGGACCACCTGGACCACATCGAGCCAGGGGCGGGCATGCGTGATGACGCGATGCTGCAAGGTTTTGCTGAAAGGAGCTGCAACGAGTTTCTCCCGCTGGGCCGCCGGAGACAAGGGGTGCGTCCTGTACGGGACTTGGCGATGTGACGGGCACCCGGCCCAGCCCGGCTCAGCCCGACGCTGCCCGGCCCGGTGCGGCAGAGGGAGAAGGGGTCAGAGCCCCGCGCCCTTCAGTGCCATGTGCAGCAGCAGCCGGTCCTCGCCCTCGCCCAGGTCAAGCCCCGTCAGCTGCTCCACCCGCGACAGCCGGTAGTACAGCGTCTGCCGGTGGATCCCCAGCGCCGACGCCGTCCGCCCCGCCTGCCCCGCGCAGTCCAGATAGACCTCCGCCGTCCGGGCCAGCTCCCGGTGGGCCGGGTCCAGCAGCGCCCGTACCGCAGGGTCCCGTACACACTCCGGTGAGAGCGCGGTCAGCATCCGGTACGGTCCGATCTCCGCCCACCGCGCCACCGTCACCCCGGCGCCGCCCCCCGCACGGGCCCTGGCGCGTGCCGCGCGGGCCGCCGCCGACGCCTCGCGCCAGGCCGCGTTCAGCCCCGCCAGCCCCGCCCGCGCGTCCGCGATCCCCGCCGTGGCACCCGCCCCGGCCCCCGGAAGGAGCCGCTCCGCCACCGTCACGGCGGGCGCCTGGCTGTCGGCGGCCCGCAGCCGCACCAGCACCGCCAGCGCACCCCCCGCGTCCCCGGGGTGGGCCACCAGCCGCGCCCCCGTCTCCGGGCCCCCCTCCGCGCTGCGCCGAACGGGTGACTCCTCCACCGGCGACCCCGCCGACCAGGGCGCCGTCAGGGTGCACAGCGCCGCCACCCCCGGCAGCGACCGGGCCGACGGCGCCTCCATGCCCGGCCAGGGCCACAGACACACCACGGTGTGCGGGCCCGTCGGCCCCCGCTCATCCCCGCTGAGCGCCGTCCCCAGCGCCGCCACCGCCATGTCGTACTGCCAGCCGCGCTCCGCCAGCAGCGCCGCCCGCAGCTCCCGGGAGAGATCCGCCCCGGCCCGCTCCTCGTCGGCCAGCAGCGACCCGATCCGCGCCGCCACCTCCATCGCCGCCGTGAGCTGCGCCTCGGTCGGCCCCGGCGTGGAGTCCAGCAGCCAGACATAGCCGAGGACGATCCCCCGGTGTCGTACGGGCAGACAGATCCGGGCCCGGACCACCCCCGCGTCCGGCGCCGCCGGGATCCGCACCGGCCCGGTCGCCCGGGTGATCCCGAAGCCCTCGAACCATGCCCGTACCGCCGGTGACGAGGTCCTGGTCAGGATCGACCGGGTCCGTACGGGGTCCATCGCACTGTCGTCGTCACTGTCGTGGGCCCCGAAGGCGATCAGCCCGAAATCGCGGTTCTCCAGCGTCGCCGGGGCCGCCAGCAGCGCCGAGATCTCGTCGACCAGGTCCTGGTAATCGCCCTTCATCCGGACATTCTGGCATGCCCTTCAGACAAGTGTCTGAGATCCGGGCCACGAATGCGTGACAGCTGTCGATGGCTGAGGATCGTAGGCGTTCCCTAAGTTTCACGGTGGTTCTCCGTGCCGTGACCGGGCATTCCGCCCCGCGTCATGGCACCCGTCTCGTTTCTTTCCGTGGAGGTGCCCAGTGCTGGGTCCCGTGATCCTCGCCGCGTCGCGCAGCGACAAGATGCGCACAATCGTCTCGGCAGCGCCGGTGACCAAGCCCGTGGTGGACCGGTTCATCCCCGGTGAGACCGTCGACCAGGTCGTCCCGATCGTCCAGGACCTCGCGGCCAAGGGCCTGGAGATCACGCTGGACGTGGTGGGCGAGGACATCACCACCGTCGAGCAGTCCTACGCGGCCCGTGACGCCTACCTTGAGCTGATCGGCCGCCTGAAGGAGCTGGGTCTCGGCGAGCGCGCCGAGATGTCCGTGAAGCTGTCGATGTTCGGCCAGGCGCTGGAGAACGGCCACGAGCTGGCCCTCGCCAATGTCCGCCCGGTCGTCGAGGCCGCCGCCGGCATCGGCACCACGGTTACCCTGGACGCCGAGGACCACACCACCCTCGACTCGATGTTCGCCATCCACGAGGAGCTGCGGAAGGACTACCCGCAGACCGGATGCGTCATCCAGTCGTACCTCTTCCGCACCGAGGACGACGCCCGCCGGCTCGCCGCCAACGGCAGCCGGGTCCGGATCGTCAAGGGCGCCTACAAGGAGCCCGCCGAGGTCGCGTACCAGAACAAGGCGGAGATCGACCGCGCGTACGTTCGTATCCTGAAGATCCTGATGGAGGGCTCGGGCTACCCGATGATCGGGTCCCACGACCCGCGCCTGATCGCCATCACGCAGGAGCTGGCCCGCCGTGCCGGGCGCAAGCTGGACGAGTACGAGTTCCAGATGCTGTACGGCATCCGCAGCGAGGAGCACGTACGGCTGGCCGCCGAGGGACACCGCATGCGGGTCTACACGGCGTACGGCACCGATTGGTACGGCTACTTCATGCGCCGTCTCGCGGAGAAGCCGGCCAACCTGCTCTTCTTCGTCCGCTCGATGATCACCAAGAACTAGGTCTAAGGAGTTACCAGACCCATGGACGCTGTGACCCAGGTCCCCGCGCCGGTCAACGAGCCGGTTCACGGATACGCCCCCGGCAGCCCCGAGCGCGCCCGTCTGGAGGCGAAGCTCAAGGAGCTGGCCGAGAACCCCATCGACCTGCCCATGACCATCGGCGGCGAGAAGCGGATGGGCGGTGGCGAGCGTTTCGACGTCGTCCAGCCGCACAACCACAAGGCCGTCATCGGCACCTTCGCGGGCGCCACCGAGCAGGACGCCCAGGACGCCATCGACGCCGCCCTGGCCGCCGCCCCGGCGTGGCGCGCGATGTCCTTCGACGACCGCGCCGCGATCATCCTGCGCGCCGCCGAGCTGCTCTCCGGCCCCTGGCGCGAGACGCTGGCCGCCTCCACCATGCTGGGCCAGTCGAAGACCGCGCAGCAGGCCGAGATCGACACTCCCTGTGAGCTGATCGACTTCTGGCGCTTCAATGTCGCCTACGCCCGCGACATCATCGCCGAGCAGCCCCCGGCCAACGCCCCCGGCGTGTGGAACCGCATGGACCACCGCCCGCTGGAGGGCTTCGTCTACGCGATCACGCCCTTCAACTTCACCGCCATCGCCGGCAACCTGCCGACCGCCCCGGCCCTCATGGGCAATGTGGTCGTGTGGAAGCCGTCCCCGACGCAGACCCACTCCGCCGTGCTGCTGATGCAGCTCCTGGAGGAGGCCGGCCTGCCGAAGGGTGTCATCAACCTGGTGACCGGTGACGGCATCGCCGTCTCCGAGGTGGCCCTGAACCACCGCGACCTGGCCGGTATCCACTTCACCGGCTCGACCCGCACCTTCCAGCACCTGTGGAAGACGGTCGGCAACAACATCGAGAAGTACCGCTCGTACCCGCGCATCGTCGGCGAGACCGGCGGCAAGGACTTCGTGGTCGCGCACCCCAGCGCCGACCGCGCCGTCCTGAAGACCGCGCTGACCCGTGGCTCCTTCGAGTTCCAGGGCCAGAAGTGCTCGGCGTCCTCCCGCGCGTACGTCCCGGCCTCGATCTGGAACTCCGGCTTCAAGGAGGAGTTCGCTGCCGAGGTCGACGGCATCACCATGGGTGACGTCACGGACCTGTCGAACTTCATCGGCGCCGTGATCGACGACCGTTCCTTCGCGAAGAACAAGGCCGCGATCGACCGTGCCGCCGCTGACCCGAGCTGCACGATCATCGCCGGTGGCACCTACGACGACTCGGTGGGCTACTTCGTCCGCCCGACCGTCATCGAGTGCACCGACCCGGAGAACGAGGTCTTCAAGGCCGAGTACTTCGGTCCGATCCTCGCGGTCCACGTGTACGAGGACGACCAGTACGACGCCATGCTCGACCAGATGGAGTCGGTCTCCGACTACGCGCTGACGGGTGCGGTCATCTCCAACGACCGTGCCGCCGCCGCGTACACGATGGAGAAGCTGCGGTACGCCGCGGGCAACTTCTACATCAACGACAAGTCGACCGGTGCGGTCGTCGGCCAGCAGCCCTTCGGCGGCGGCCGTGCCTCCGGCACCAACGACAAGGCCGGTGCCCCGCAGAACCTGATGCGCTGGACGCTGACCCGCGCGATCAAGGAGACGCTGGTCCCGCCGACCGACTACACCTACCCGCACCAGGGCTGATCACAGCCGTGCGCTTGGGCTGCGATCAGCCCTGACCGGGGCCGATCGCAGCCCTCACAGAACCCGCCCCCGTTTCCGGCCCCCACGCCGGGGACGGGGGCGGTTCCACTTCTCATGATGACGTCCGGCCAAGATCGGTTGCCTGCCCCTCGGCGGCTTCCGCGATTCGCCTGATCGCCGCGAGCCGGGACCCCCAGACCGCCGCCGTACGCTCCATCCACGCGGCGGTGGCGTCCATCGGCCCCGGCACCACGGTGTACCTGGCCTCCCGCCCCTCCCGCCGTACGGTCACCAGACCGGCCCGGGTCAGCACCCCGAGATGCTTGACGATCGCCTGCCGGGTCACCGGCACCACCTCCGCGAGCGCGGTGGGCGTGGCGGCGCCCCTGCCCACCAGCGCGTCGAGTATGCGCCGCCGGGTGGGGTCGGCCAGTGCGGAGAGCACCCGGGAGATCTCTTCCTCGCCGCTCGTCATCCCGGCAGCTTCTCCGTGTAGTCCCGGATGTTCTCGACCTGCCCGGCCCATCCGCCGTCATGACTCTCGTACGAGGCGGTCTCCCGCCGCTCCTCGGGAATCCTGATCGCCGCGAACCCGGACTCCGTGACCCGCAGCCGGGTCCCCTCGCCCTCCGGGGTCAGCGTGAACTCCACGAGCGTCGCGTTCTCCGCCGTCGCCTGCTCACCCGGGTACGCGGAGGCCCAGCGGTACGAGAATCTGCGCGGCGGGTCCACTTCCACGATGGTCGTCGGAAACTGCCCGTATTCCCCATGGTCCAGGAACATCGTCCCCCCGGGCCGCAGATCCACGGGCGCGGGCTCGCCCTGCCCGAACCAGTTCCCGACATGCTCGGGCTCCGTGATCACCGCCCATACCCGCTCGGGCGGGGCGGCGATGAGGATTTCCTTTTCGATGCGGTCCTTGGTGGTCATGACGGTCACCTTCCGGTGTGTGCGTGTGTATGTAGACGGCTGTGACGTGCAACTTCAGGGTTGCACCCCATGACTGAATCCGCAACCGTGTGGTTGCGGTACGGTCGATGTTCGATTGAGGTGCTCTTTTCGTTCGGCCATTCCTTCGGTGGGGGGAATTTTCTCAATTCCGGTGTGCGGGGCGGGTCTTCACTCATAGAGTCGGCATCCGCTCGACGGGGCACCAGGGATTGTTGTCCCGGGTTGCGTTTCGGGAAGAGAGGTCGAGGATGGCGCGGAAGAAGATCGTTACGGGCAGGAGCGCGCGACATAAGTTCGGTACGAGGCTGAGGCGCTACCGCGAGGGGGAGGGGCTGTCCCTGGAGGCGCTGGGCAAAGAGGTCCGGATGAGCCGGAGCCAGCTGGCCCGGGTCGAGCTGGGGGAGGCGATGCCTCCGCCGGAGCTGCCGGAAGTGCTGGACCGACTGTTTCAGGTGGACGACTACTTCCTGGACCTGTACGAGCTGTGCGCGTTGGAGATCCATCCGGATCGGTTCCGTCGGCTGATGGAGTTCGAGGCGCGGGCCACGGTGATTCGGGGCTACACCGGCCCGCTGGTGCCGGGGTTGCTTCAGACCGAGGCGTACACCCGGGCGCACATCGCCGAGTGCGACCCGAACGTCACTCCCGAGGCCGTGGGTGAACTCGTGGCGGCTCGCATGGCACGGCAGGCCCGTTTACGCGCCAAGGATGCTCCCGAGTACGCCTTCATCCTGGACGAGGCGGCGCTGAAATACAGGTTCGGCACCCCGGCGCAATGGCGGGAGCAGCTGGCCCGGCTCGCCGACGCGGCTGACAACCCCAGGGGGATCGTGCAGATTCTGCCGTCCGAAAGTGGTGGCCATGCGCTCCTTGGCGGCTCCCTGATGCTGCTGACCATGGAGTGTGGAACGGAGGTCGCCTACGAGGAGTCAATTACCACGGGGACGCTGATCGAGGAATCGCGGCTAGTACTCCATCGCGCGCGGGCATACCATCGGCTTACTGCCCGCGCGTGGTCGCCGACGAAGACGGCGGCTCATATCCGGTCCTTGATGGAGGAGCTACCGACATGAGCAACCCCCTGGCTTCGGCTGCCGGTTGGGAGTGGGTCAAGTCCTCGTACAGCGCCAACGGCGGCGCCCAATGCCTGGAGTGGGCGCCTTCGGTCGCTACCGCCTCCAGCCGGGTGCCGGTGCGGGACAGCAAGATCCCCCAGGGCCCTGTGTTGTCCTTCCCGGTTCAACAGTGGTCTCACTTCGTATCCTTCGCCGAGGGTCACGAGGTCTGACGGGCGTGTGGGTCAAGTCTTCGTACAGCGGCAACGGTGGTGCGGACTGCCTGGAGTGGGCGCCTTCGACCGCCATGGCGTCCGGCCGGGTGCCAGTGCGGGACAGCAAGACGCCCCACGGCCCCGCGCTGTCCTTCCCGACCTCCCAGTGGGTCGACTTCGTCTCGTACGCGAAGGGCCAGCGCGTCTGATCGCCCACCCGACGGCCCCCCTCCCGTACCGGAGGGGGGCCGTCGCATGTCCGGCCCCCCCCTTCCGTTCCACTTGTCCGACCAGGTATCTTGCATCGCATGGAACCAGGTGATTCGACCAAGCAGGCGCGGGCAGCCGCCCAGCTGCGCAAAGGGGTGCTGGAGTACTGCGTACTCGCCCTGATGCGCGACCGCCCCCGCTACGGCGTGGAACTGCTCCACGCCCTGGAGGAGTCCGGCGCCCTGGCCACCAGCCAGGGCACGGTCTACCCGCTGCTCTCCCGGCTGCGCCGGGACGACCTGGTCACCACCACCTGGCAGGAGTCCGCATCCGGGCCGCCCCGCCGCTACTACGCGCTCACCGACAGCGGCCGTGCCGCGCTCGATGAGTTCAGCCGCGTCTGGCCCGGCTTCCGCGACGCGGTCGACACCTTCCTGACCACCCCGCACCACCTCGCCACCGGAGACCCCGCATGAAAACCTCTGCCGACCCCGTACGCGACTACCTCGCCGCCGTCGAGCGCGAGGCCTCCGCACTCCCCGCCGACCGCCGCCAGGAACTCCTCGCCGACCTCGCCGAGCACATCGAGGTGACGCGGGCGGAGCGCCCCGAGGCCCCGATCGGGACGGTGCTGGCGGAGCTGGGGGACCCCCGGACGATCGCGGCGACGGCGCTGGCCGAGGCGGGGACCGGGGCTCCCGAGGCCGAGGCTCCCGTACGGCGCGGCAAGGTGCACCCCCTTGTCCCGCTGCTGATGCTCACCGTTCCGTTTCTCGTCGCGACGATCCTTCCGCAGGTCGCCGTGGCGCAGTTCTTCAGCACGGTGTTCCGGGTGATCGGCGCGGTACTGCTCTGCACCTCGGTGCACTGGGCCGGCGTTCAGAAGCTCACCGGTGTACTGGTCGCGGCCGTTCTGCCGACCGTCGCGATCAGCGTCTGGGTCGCGATCGAGGCCCCCGGGGGCGGCCTGGCCCATGTGGCCAACCTGGTGACCCTCGCCGTGCTGGCCGCCACGACCGCCTGGCTCTGGCGCACCCGCCGCGCCTGACCACCGCTCCGGGTGCGTGAGGCATGAGCCGCCCGTAGGCTCGCACGAGTGGGGCGGAGAACGGAGCGGGACCGATGGCGGAGGACCAGGTCAGGCGCAATCTCAAGGGCATGGACGATCTCGATTTCGACGGCTGGAACAGGGCCGACTGGGACGGGGTGTTCGCCCACCACCACACGGACGACGTCCTGGTGGACTGGAAGGGCCAGCCGCCGACCCAGGGAGTCCAGGCGCACATCGACGCCATGAAGGACTTCGTCGCCTCGGCCGGCGGCACACCCCCGCAGATCACCTCGCACCCCATCGCCTTCGGCTCGGGCGACTGGACCTGCGTCATCGGCGAGTTCGAGGGCGGCGGCCGGATGGTCACCGTCGCGAAGTGGCACGACGGCGCGATCTCCGAGGAGTACATCTGGGCCTAACGGCCCCGGGTGACCCCGTTGGCGGCGGGGCAGGGAAGACCGGGCTCCGCCCGGTTCGGGGAGCAGGTCACCAGGGCGATCGAGTGGAAGAGCGTGCCGCGCAGATAGTGACCGAGCGAGACATCGCCGCCCCACATCAGCCGCTCCACCGCCGCCTCCGACAGCAGACCGAGCCTGGCCGCGTCCCGTTCCTCGACCGAGGCGAAGCGGGGTGCGACCTCCGCCAGCCGGAGGCCCAGCCACACGCCGGCCTCCTTGGGCTCCGCCCAGGTCCCGCAGATGGCCGACGGTGGCTTCATGAGCCAGTGCGCCGTCTGGATCGGCGGCACACCGGACACGGGGAACTCGGCCACGGCTTCCCGGTAGCGGTCGAGGACATCCCGCTCGCTGCTCGCGGTCGGCTCCCGGCCGGGAGGTCTGCGGATGCTCTCCCGGTCGAAGGTCTTCTTCTCGCCGACCCAGGCGTAGCCGTGGTGGTGCACGGTGCCTCAGGTCAGGCGGAGAGGCCGAAGCGGGCCGGGTCGATACCCGCCGCGTCCAGCTCCGCCGTGGTGAAGCGCAAAGGCTCCGCGACCGGGCGCTTGCTGTCCCCCAGGGCCCAGGCATCCGGCCCGATCCTCGCGAGGGTCACGCATGCCTCCCCGTCGGGGTGGGTGTTGCCGCCGCAGGCCCGGGAGAAGGCCGTTCCCTTGAGCGGGAGTG